>NZ_JBFRDU010000014.1:0-157862 GCF_052113965.1 Rhizobium sp. RAF56 | reverse complement strand
AACCAGCTCTCAATGACCATATAAGCGCCGGCCATCACGAAGCCTGTGAAGCCCCGCAGGACGATCCAAACATACTGGTCAATCATCAGGCCCGTCAGCAATGCGATGATTGCGCTAGACGCCGCAAAGGTGCCGAACGCGCGGACGTGTCCGATCCGGCGAACAAGTCGCGGTGCCAAGATGCAGCCGATGACGAAGCCGGCCGCCCACGCCGTTCCGAGCAGTCCGAGAGACGCCGTGGAAAAGCCCTCCGCCTGTCCGCGTAGCGGCAACAACAAGCTATGCAAGCCAGTTGCGGCAAGCAGGTAACCGGTGCCGCGAAGAAGCGACAGGATGGGACGGTAACCAGGGGATAGGAGATTGCCTAGCATCGCGATCCTTTCCTGGCTCCGCCAACGGAACTATTTTCGGGACATTCACGCTGACGACCACACCTATCACTGCGAGTCGCATGATTGGTGGAGTGGCGATAAGTTCCGAGGTCTCCAAACTTGCACGCATCCCCAAGTAAGCGGTCATCTTCGAGATAGGGGCACGTTGCTGCGCCGCAAGTCCCGACGTGTGCCAGATGGTTTTCCGGCGAGTGTTCCCCGGTACTTCGACATGCGCCACGCCGCCGCTACCGGACCTTGCATTACAGCGTTCCCTCCGCACCGTCGAATATCTCTGTGAGGACGAGTCGGCGGAATGTCTTTTGGCACTTCGGCGAGCAGACTTATATGGGTGGGGGATCGGGCGTTGTCCTTAGGGAGGTTGAAAGCAATCTTTACTGACACTGTTTATTCCGCTTTGCTGGCTCATCAGGGCGGCGATCTGGTTTGTGGCAGCGCGTGGGGTCAAAAAGACGGCGCGTCAGGAGGAGCCGTTTTCCCGTCTCTCGTATACCGTGCCCCTGTGGCTTACCGCAGCGCTGATGGCTGGGCCCGGCCTGTGGCCGCGATTCCTAGCGATGCGTCTTCTTCCGGAAAGCCTGATGATCTATGCGATCGGTGCAATGGCGGTTGTCGTCGGGCTCGGATTTTCGATCTGGGCTCGCTACACCTTGGCCGCAATTCGAGCGGCGTTATCACGGTCAAGGAGCGACATGAACTCATCGGCACCGGCCCCTATCATCTGGTTCGCCACCCGGTCTACAGCGGGCTGATCTTGGCGATCATCGGTTCGGCTATTGCGCGCGGCGGCATTGCGGCTCTCCTGGCCGTCGGCCCGGTGTTGTTTTCCTTCCTTCGGCGCGTGCAGATCGAGGAGCGCTGGATGGCCGAGACCTTCGGTACGGCCTGTGGAGAATACCGGGCATCCACGCCCGCGCTTGTGCCGTTCTTGAGATAGCGATCGGTAATTTGACAAGCCGGACCGGTAAGTTGGTGGGTGATCGTCGTAGGCATTGACTTTGGAGGTATAGCCGACGCTGATCAGTCTAGGAAATTTAGTTCGGTTCCTTTCCAGTTGTCGTGCCAAGCATGACACTTGGAATGCCGGGCGCGTCCGAACCTATTTTGGGACATGCCACGACCCGTCCCAGTTTTCGGGCAACGGGTTCGTCTTGATGCTCTCGATCCGGGCCAGCAGACACATCGACGGTCCGTCGCCAGGTGTTGCCTCGAGAGTCGATGTGAGGGCGCTAAACGCGTCATCCCATCGACGTTCACGGTAAGCCGCAAGCCCTTGCTGGTATCGGTCCCGTGATGTCAATCGTTCAGGTGTCACTTCGCCCGAACGTCCAAGGATTTCGAAAATGACCTCCGGGCGCGTCTGGCCTTCGACGACGATCCTATCGACTTCCCGAAACTCCACAGCGCCGGCAGCCGCGGCGATTGTATTTGCGGAAACTAGGTTGCGGGTGCCGTAAATTTTGTTGGCGCCTTCCAGGCGCGAGGCAAGATTTACGACATCGCCCATTACGGTATAACTCATCATAATGTCGGAGCCGATGCTGCCGACCAGCGCTTCTCCTGTCGCAACGCCAATCCTAAGATCACATCTCTCCATCGGCGTGCCACGCACACCCAGCAGATCCGGAATTTCCCGACGCAACCTTTCGATCTGTTCGATCATCTCCAGGGTGGCGAGACTTGCAAGGCGCGCATGATCGGCCTGACCGACGAAGGGAGGCCCCCAATAAGCCATAATGCAATCGCCGATATACTTGTCGATGATGCCGCTGTTGGTTCGCACCGGCTCGGACATGAGCGAAAAGTAGCGGTTCATGATCTTGACCAGACCCTGCGGCACAAGGCCTTCGCTCAGGGTCGTAAATCCCTTCAAATCGCAGAACAGCACCGTCATCAGTCGGCGCTGGCCTTCGGCTGCGGTCAAGTTCGGCTGATCGATAAGACCTTCGACGACACGCGGATCGATATACTTGCCGAATGTTTCTCTGACGCGCCGGTTGTCACGCAACTGCACGACCATCCGGTTGAAGGCAGCCGCAAGCTCTCCGATTTCGTCCCGTGTCGTCACATCGATGGGTTGATCGAGATGGCCGGCCTCGACGGCGCGCGTACCTTCCAACAACCTCCGGACAGAGCGAATGATGCCGCCGCTTACGAGATTGGCGAAGATCAATCCGACGACCGCAGCGAGCAACGTAGCGATACCAGAGATCAGCACCGCCTGGGACTGCTCGGCCTTGATCGTTGCGATGGCATCATCACTTTCTTTAACCATCTCCTGGCGCAGGGCTTCGATCTTTTGGGAGAGTTCGTCACGTAGCGTATCGACACGTGACAGGAGAGGTCCGACTTCGGCGAAGTCCCGCGCATCGAGCGACGTAAACAACTCTCTATTCTCCTGCATAAGCAGGCGGCGGCCGTCGGTCATCAGGCTGCCGAGCCGGCTCTCGATACGAGCCAGCGCAACATTGTTCGACGGCGTACTCGTATCCGCTATAATTTCGTTGATCAGTTCGCGCGCCGCACGAGCTTCGCGATCGACTTCGGCGCTCTTGGCTTCGTACAGTTGCTTGCGCGCCACGTATCCGGCCTCATCAGGCGGTTCCTGCATCTTGGCAATTACCATCCGCCGGAGCGCCAGCGCGCGCTCCAACGACAGGATATCGATGCGCGTCAGGTGGGCGTTGGCCGGATTGTATCTTGTCGTCAGCTCGTCGAGCAGATGACCCACCCGCCCGACCATCACCATTGACAGTACGGTAGTCGCCATCATCAGCACGATCAGCCCGGCGGCAATCGCGACGATGCGCCTTTTGATCGACTGCTTGATCATCGAGCCGGACAAGGCTCTTAGATTTCGAGCAAGCGTATTTGAAATGTCCCATCCCCCGGATGCGCGCGCATCAACCCGCGAGCCCTGTCGTAACACAAACCCCTCTACGGTTGAAGGCGATCAGCGAGACCCGTTGGGTCGAAGAGATTTCTTTGATCGGTAGCGTCGCCGCTGCGGTGACAGCAAGGATAGCGCGCCCGTTTCGGACGGCAATCAGCAAGGCGATTTCGCGGCAGCTTCTCGCGCAGCGCCTTTCCGGCTGCCAGACGGTTCTCCCGGGAGGGAACGCAATCAAGATTGCTAGATGCAACAGGCCTAGCTGGTTGAATGCCATTCATGACCGAACTTCCGCCCTACAAGGATCAGGACGAACTTGCCATCAACGATGCGAAGGGAAGAAGCAGTGGCCTTGGCGGGCCGTGGATCAGGACGGGTTCGTGCTCGATGTCCTCGCGCAACACCGGTGCAATGCCACGTGCCGCAAAGCGTCTGATGCGAAAGCTCCTGAGAGGGCAAGGCCGCGCACCACGCGTGATGATCACGGACAAGCTGCGGTCCTATGGTGCGGCAAAGCGCAGTATCATGCCTGACGTCAAACACCGCTCCCTCAAGGGACTGAACAATCGAGCTGAGAACTCACATCAGCCGATCCGCCGACGGGAGAGGATTATGAAGCGCTTCAAGTCGCCAGACCAGCTTCAGCGCTGCTTTCCACCAATGATCCGATCGCCAACCTCTTCCACATTCCCCGCCACGACATTCCGTCCCGCCGTTATCGCGAGCTGAGAAGCACCGCGAAGCAGATGCGGATGCGGACTGAGATTGCCCATCTTCAGGTCGCCTGTTCACAGTCCGCACGTAGTACTCTGGCTCGAGGCCGATAAGTTGACAGTCCCCTGTGAACGATTCCTTCTGCCTCAAACGGTGATTTCAGTCGCCGTGGTCGTAGTCATCGCTATCATCATCGTTATCGTCGTCGGCAGCTATCGAAGGATCGACGACGGGCACAAGGAACAAGAGCCCACGGTCTTGATCACCAGGGCCCCGCGACCTGCCCGAAATCGTATGGCTGGCTTGGCAGCTTTCGGCTTCCTTTGGCAGCGCGCCGCGCAAACGGATCTCCGAGATGCCATCCCAGAGGGAACAACCTTGATTCTGAAAGATGACCAAGTCTCGCCTGAACGCCGTGTCTTCCAGCCGCGCCTTGGCCTCATCCTCATCTGCCGCGTCAAAAACGACGATCCCTCGTCCTGAAATTCACCGGCCGGCGCTTGCAGTCGAAGGTGTTCTGCGTCCCGGTTAGGCTGGAGCTGCCGCCGGAGAAGATTAGGGAAATCGCCGAGAAGTATCTCGAAAAGCGCCCGGATGAAGCCGCACACCCGTCCGGCCTCTACCCCCTCGTCATTCTGAACGCACTGATCGAGAGATTTCCTTGCAAGCCGGGTTTGTTGCTGGGCGCCTTGAAGACTGATGAGTGAATACGTCTGTCGGGCTTTGTCCATTGTTGAATAGGTCAGCAAGGCCCCCTCATCTCAGGTGCTTCCAAGCGGCGGCGGTTGCCGCCTCGCGCCAAGTGTTCATCTCCGATGCGCGAAAGGCGCGGTGGGTGGAGAAACCTTTGGGCTGATCCATCGCTCTTGAACCTTTGCATCTGGCGTTCTCGTTAGTGGGCCATGTCCGTCGCCGACGTGCCGTTGCTTGATCTGCTAGACACCGCGCAGTCGTCAAATAGCAAACTAGACTAGCCGCGCGGAACTCACCTTCCTGAAGAACGCCAATGTGGCGGCGGCACTCGCGCTCGCGGGCGCCGGACAATGGCACGAATACTCGGTGGTCTCACCGCTCGCGACTACTCGATCAGCATGCAATGCCCGACGAAGCCCATAGGCTTGGCTCGTGGCTGGCACCTTTGCCCGAGACCATCCCGACCTTGCTCGGTTTCGGGTGACGCCGGCGAATACATTTGCGGTCGGCGCCGAAGCAGGCGATATGCTCATGAGCACGCAGCCTTCGAAGCTTTCGGCGACCATCGATGGGCACTCGACGCGATCCGGGCCCCCATTACTTTTCCTCGGTGCTCCCCGACAGTTGTGTCGCGGACCCTGGCACGCCAGCCTGCAACGCCGCCTCATTGTGAGACTCTCTGAGTATCTATTGGTTAACGCACCGATAGTCGCCGGTGTCCAGAAAGCGCTCCAGCATTTCACGGTATGGATCGATATTGAGACCGTGCTCCTTGAGCCATGCTCGATTGAAGTAGGTCGCAGAGTATCGATCACCACTGTCGCAGATCAGGCTGACAAGCGACCCCTGCCTTTTGTCCCGGAGCATATTCGCCGCAATAAAGCAGAGGCCAAAAAAGTTTGTTCCTGTCGAGCCGCCGACCTTCCTGAAAAGGCGATCGGACAGCACGTGCATGGCCGCAAGCGATGCTGCGTCGGGTATCCGGATCATGTGATCGATGACTGATGGGATGAATGACGGCTCGACACGGGGACGTCCGATCCCCTCGATGCGGGACCCCTGCGGCCGCGTCACATCAACGTTGCCGGTTTTGTACGATTCATAAAAGGCAGAATGTTCAACATCGACGACACAAAGTTGGGTCCTCAGACTCTTGTATCGGATGTAACGTCCGATTGTGGCCGACGTGCCCCCTGTACCCGCGCTCATGACAACCCAATCCGGTACAGGATGACTCTCCCCCTGCATCTGATTGAAGATGCTTTCCGCGATGTTGTTATTGCCTCGCCAGTCAGTGGCACGTTCAGCATTGGTGAACTGATCAAGATAGTGCCCGCCGGTTTCAGCAGCTACCGCAGCGGCGACATCGTATACGTCTGCGGCCCGTTCAACGAAATGGCATCGGCCTCCAAAGCGCTCTATCGCTGATATCTTCGCGGCGCTTGTGCTCCGAGGCATCACGGCGATGAAAGGCAACCCAAGAATTTGAGCAAAATAAGCTTCCGACACTGCTGTCGAACCGGAGGAAGCTTCGACCAGGTTTGTGCCCTGTGAGATTCTTCCGTTGCAAATCCCATAAAGGAAGAGCGAGCGTGCAAGGCGGTGTTTAAGGCTTCCCGTCGGATGGGTGCTTTCGTCCTTAAGATACACGGAAATGCCCTGGAGACCCGAAAACGTAGGCTTCACAAGGTGAGTATCCGCCGACCGTCGGCCATCACCTTCAAGCAACTTAATAGCGTCATGAGCCCATTCACGGTCCACGACTGGCAGCGGTCCTAGTTCCGGGCATGTTACGATGTTATCCGCCATTTCATGCATCCTTCAATGCTCTAACGGCTTCGACTTCAAACTGCGCAGCCTTTGGAAGGGCAGGTCACGGACGAGTACGATCGTCTTCACTGTTCGGCTGAGTTCGGTGCCTGCTTTAGTTGCGATGGCGCTGATATTTGAAAGGCGCTGCCGGATTTGTTCGACCATCATCCGAAACAATTTCACCCGTCTTGGCATCTATGGGCAACTGACCGGATGCAGAGCAAGCCTCCTACTGCGATAGCTTGCGAGCGTGGTCTAATGGCTACGGGTGAGAGCTCGATGAGATTGGATGCATATCTGCTCTTTGAGGTCCCGATTGCGTTGCGTTGAAACGTCGGCCGCCTTGGTTGCACAACGTCCGAAGCTCGACGACAACCTGGCGCGCCAAGACAGGTATACCCTGAAAAGGGACAGGTTGGAATGATTTGAACTCGGCTTGCTCATCTTGGCCGGTTCGCTGATCGCCCCCCAGTGCTGTGCGCGCGGCTTGGACGTCCGCCGCGATAGCTTCCCCGAACCTGGCCTTGTCGAGGAACAGGTGATTGACATCGCGACCGAGCAATTGAAGAAATCCCTCGCCGACTAGCAGAGTTCGGCTTGCCGAAAGTGGCGACGAATATTGCAACTACCATGGAAAGGCGCGACGCGCTGCAAGCGATGAAGGCGTGATGGCCGCGCTCTTTTACAGAGACGCGGCTGCGGCGGCAAAACACAATCCCACCTCGCCGTCCGAAGTTTCTGCCTACAACATACTCGAAGGCCGCTGACGATAGACGCTGGCGCGGTCGGCAAGGGTACGCTTGTCGAGCCACCTTTCTGATCGAGGATAACGTCACCCAGTTCACCGCGGACAGGCTTGCTTACCGGTTGCTCCGAGCTTTGCCGGCCGCAGACGAACGGTTCTTGACGTGATTGATGAAAGCTCGCAGTTTCGGGGTCATTTGATGGTGGCTGGGATAATAAAGAAATACGCCTGGGCCTGTCGGCGCGAATGATTGAAGCACCTCTATGAGCTTTCCAGCTCTGATCTGGTCAACAGCGATCGGCTTCGGCACCTGAGCCAACCCCATGCCCTCGACGGCTGCGCCGAGCATGGTCGGGAAGTCGTGAGCTATGAGCGGCCCGGCGACGGCGACTTCGATGACCTGGCCGTTGTCGTTGAAGGTCCACAGCGCGAGCGCGCCGTTGGACCGGCGCATTCTGAGGCACGCGTGTTGGCGCAGGTCATCCGGGATCCGCGGCATCTCCCGGTCCGCAAAGTAGGCCCGGCTCCCCACGATCGCGAACCGAAACGGCGGCGTCAGCCGAACCGCCATCATGTCGGCGGCGATGAATTGACCCATTCTTATGCCTGCATCGAACCCTTCGGCCGCGAGATCGACCAGTTTCTCGCTGGCGGCGATCTCTACTTCGACCTCGGGATAGACTTGGGAAAAGGAAGCAATAAGCGGCTCGAGGACGATCGGGACAACGGCGCGTGGCACCGAGAGGCGCAGCCTTCCAGTCGGTCGTTGTCCAAGGTCGCGCGCGACCGCGCCAGCGGCGACGAGTTCTTCGAAGGCTGGCTTTGCGCGCGAGAGGAATCTCTCCCCGGCTTCCGTCAGCCCGACACTGCGCGTTGTTCGTATGAACAGAACTGCGCCGATGCGCGCCTCGAGCGTGCGCACAGACTGGCTAATGGCCGATGGGGTCACGCCGAGTTCGGCCGCCGCCTTGCGAAAGCTCCGGTGCTGGGCGACGCTCAGGAATGCCTCCACCCCGTCGAGCGCACCTTGCCTAACTGTGAAGTTGTGCTTCATGCCCCATCCATATTATCTCGAATAGTTGCCCACCGTAAGCGGACGTATATCTGGTCTGGAAACCAGTAGCTAAGACACGAGGCGAAAATGTCCGCAGCATCTATCTTTCAGCTTCACCTGGTCCTGGGCTATGTCCCTTGGCTGCTTTGCGTTGGCGCCTACGTCCTGCCCTGGCTTAAGTCGATAGACCGCGCCGAGGCACAGCGGGTCATCGCAACGCTCCATAGCTTCCGCTTCTTCGGACTCGTGTTCATTCTTCCCGGTGTCGTCGGTCCAAATCTGCCGGGCGACTTTGCCATCGGGGCCGCCTATGGTGACATCGCCACCGGGGTGCTGGCCATGTTGGCCCTAAGTTCGTTTCGCATCCGTCCACTGTTTTGGCTGTTCGTCGTTGCATTCAACCTCGTGGGAGCCGGTGACCTCGTCATCGACTACTATCACGGCAACCAGTCCGGCCTACCTGTGTTGGCGGGGCAGCTAGGCGCGGCCTACGCGATTGTGATCATCTACGTGCCACTGCTGATGATCACGCATATCGTTGCGCTCTATTTGCTAGTGTGTCGCCAGCCAACGACCGTTCAGACCCTTCACGGCGATCTCATCACCACGTGGCCGGCCCAGACACACTGATAGGCCGACAAAATGCGCCCGGTGCGAACCGATGTCCTCACCGGTGGAGGGCCAAATGCGGTTACTGATGAAATTGCCGGCGACATACGGGCGTGTCGGCTCGGTCGAATTCGCTCGAACGCCACCAAGCTCTCAAAACCGCTGCGGCAACGTCACCAGCGTAGTTGCCATGCAACAGCGAAGACGCTGAACTCGCTTCCGGTGCGGGTTGAGATTCCTGTACTTGCGTTGAATTTCACAGAGTTTTGGCGATCCAAAGGTAGTGCAAACGTTAAGCCGGCCCGCGTGTTCGATTGCTCGTTATCTCCCCTAATGCCGTTTACCGTGGTGCGCGCCCCTGTAAAGAAGGTGCCATCCAGCGAAACCCAAACGCCGGATTCAAAATTGTAAACGATGTCGCCGCGCACAGCGTAGATCGGTGCCTGTGACAATGTGCGATCACCAAAGAAATCAGTATTGTCGGTGAAAAATGTAACACTTGGAGCAACTTCCACCAACCAAGGTCCCGACGCCTTCGAAATACCCAATTCCGGCCTGAACGACCAGCGGTTGTTGCCGAGATTTAACAGCTTTGTGTCGTCATATTGTCCCAGCGGGGCCGATACCTGCAGGCTCGCTCCGACAATGAAATCCTGCTGGTAGTTCGCAAACTCCTGTGCCGAAAGGGCGGGGGCGCCCAACAGATTTATCGAAAGTCGAAATCGTGGATCACCCAGTCCTGACATCTCGCGCTCTTTGGGCTGGCCGCCCACGAGACCGTTCGCGAAAAAAGATGAATAGGGCAGTATCACATCGAACTTGGCTGATTTGCCCCCTATATCTAGCGTTCGAACATAAGCCAAAGCTTCAGTGTTGCTGTGAAAATGCGCATCCGTGATCGACGATGATGGATCAAATGCAATTTTGCCTTCCGAGTATAGGTGGCCCAATATCAGAAAATTCAGTCCAACCGGTGCATTTGTGTACAATCTCGGTTCAGCATCCTGCGCCTTCACGCTTGTGATCGGCAGTAGGATCGCGATGATCTCGAGCATTATCCAAAGTGAACGTCGAGCAGCGGCCCAGCCAAGGACTGCAAAAGCGCTGTGTGCCCTTTGGATGTCCAACTCCGACGCTGCGCAACGCCCCTGCGAATTCTCGCAACGAACTTTCGAATGAAGATGTGTCCAGCTGCAGAAACACGATGTATTTCGCCTTTCCCCCTTCTGCACGTCAACCGCTCCTTGGGCAACAGCGTCGAATGTTTCCTTGATATCCGGGAAGGGTTGTCCTTGCTACCTTTAATACCAGCAGCGACAAAGCTACTTCTCGTTTTGCCTGAACAGATATAATTTTTCGGCCGTTCCATGTCGCCATTGGCGCCGATTGATGTGCTTGCGCTGCGGCGTCTAGGCCGAGGCCAGAACGCCCCCGCTTGCCGGTGCTAGCCCCGCGGCACGGACTGTAAGAGGAGCAAGGTAGCACGTACCAAGGCGCGTGCCGCTGCCGATGCTTATTATCTCATCGCCGACCGGATCGACCGAGAGGCTCGATCTTGGCCAGCGAAATGAAGTGGCGTCTCTCCCGCTAATCGCGAGGCCCTATCCAGCTAGTCGCACGTTCGGATTCGCTGGGTGGTGCGGTCACCGTAGTCATTCTCCGTGGTGATCGTCTTGGTCACGCAGTTAGACGTTCATTGCTCCTGAGCGAATGCCCCGTTCAGATCGCCAGATCAGGATCAAGCGGGAAGATTGGGCGGGGGGCATTCTTGTAGGGACGTTTGTGCGCCTGCGGTGTCGACAGCGCACCAGAATCGCAGACGATAACTCGACCCGCGATCGGCTCGAAGGCAGCGCGGAAATGCTGCATCGACTTCAACGCCACGACGGATTTCTCTTCTGGAATGATGCCGAATGCCTTGAACTGCTGCAGGTCCAGCATCTGGCCCCGCTCGGTCGTGATGAGAATGTCGATGTGGGCGACGCGAAAAACTACAGATGTGCCGAAGGAGAAATGCAGGCCTCCGATCATCGGTCCGTCGCCGATAAGGTTTCCGTCCGAGATCAACCGGATCTCTCCGGTCAGCACGAGTGGACCACCGCCGAGCGCCGGGTCGTTCTTGCCGCCGATCGGCGCTGTAACGACGGACCCGACCGGATGGGCGGAGAGCGCGAGAGCCGCGTCCGGATCGATGACGGGACCGAACGTGGCATTCTGCAAAGCTCCGTCGATCATCGCCTTGAGCAAGTTGGTCGCGTCGCCATAGGCTCCCGAACCCGGATTGTCTGCGTAGTCGGCAATGATGAGTGGGCCATTTGACGTATCGAAGTCCTGGGCGATTTTTACCGCGTCCGTGACGTCCAGATAGACGTTTTCGGTCTCTCTCCGGACGTCCCAGATGACGTCGGCGATCCCTTCCGCAATGTCCCTTGCGCGTACGGCCGCGCCGGGCAGGTTGGAATCGTAGGTAACGAGAACCGTTGGCCCAACGTCACGAATGTCCGCCTCGCCAAAACCGGAATTTATCGATACGGCCAGAATGCCCGGCTCCGTTTCATATTTCCGCGCCGCCTCGTAGAGTGGCACGATCGGCCCGGAATCGGAGCGTCCGCCGTTGACTTCATCCAGCATGGGGCGATGGGCGCGAAGCGTCGCCGGCCGGGTGTTTCCGGCCATCGCGTTTTCCAACTGCCTTGCCGCTTGTTGGCCGGCGAGGCGCATATCAACATGCGGATAAGTCTTGTAGGAAACGATGATGTCCGCGTCGCGAACCATGTCGGGAGTTGCGTTGGCGTGTAGATCGAGCGTTATCGCGATAGGCATCTTGTCGCCGACAATTGCGCGGATACGTTTCAGCAGTTCGCCTTCGCCATCCTCACAGAATTCGGTGACCATCGCGCCGTGCAGGCCGAGCAGGATGCCGTCGAGCGTTTCTTTCTTGGCTTCGACGGCAGCGCAGATGCGGTCCGCCACATAGTCGAAAGCCTCGCGGGAAACCTTGGAGCCGGGTTCGGCATGCGCGGAGATCACGTGGCTGACCTTCCAGCCCGCTTCACGTGCGCCGTCGAGAAAGCCGGCGAGTTCGGTGGGGGCGTCGCCTCGCTCGGCAATGGCAACATCGCCTTCCTTGAGGAGATCCACTTCGAAGGCACGAAGCTGGGTGAGACCCATCTTGAAAGTGTTGCTTTCGTGGATGAATTCGGCGGTGAGAACGTGATGGCTCATGGTGACCTCAGGGATCAAAGGGGATGAAAACAGGCGACACGGTGCCCATCCGGCCCGGTCTCCAAAGAAGGGATTTCTCCGCCGCAACGTTCGGATGAACGGGGACAGCGCAGAGCGAATGCGCAGCCCTTCGGCAAGTTGAAGGGCGAGGCAATTTCGCCAACCAGCGGCACAACCTCCTTGCGACGCTCGGGATCGGGCACGAAATTGCTGTCCAGCAGGGCGCGAGTATAGGGATGCCGCGGCTCGCTGGTTGGATCAGGCAGTTCTTCTACGATCGAGCCGAGATACATCACGACGATACGGTCGCAGAAATAGCGGACCAGCCCGAGGTCATGCGAAATGAAAATGTAGGTTAGCCCAAGCTCGGCCTTTAGGGCTTCCAGCAAAGAGATGATTTGCGCCTGGATTGAGACGTCTAGCGAGGCGGTCGGCTCGTCGAGAATGATCATCTGCGGGCTGAGCGCTAGTGCCCGGGCAATTCCAACCCGCTGGCGCTGTCCGCCCGATAGATGGTGCGGATAGGCGTTCATCATCTGCAAGGGCAGGCCGACCTGCTGCAGCAGGGCTTCGATACGTCCTTCCGGCACCGCCAGACCTTGTACTGCAAAGGGCTCGCGCAGGCATTCGGCGATGGTGAAACGCGGATCGAGGGAAGAATATGGATCCTGGAAAACCATCGCCATCCGCCGACGCATCAGTCGCATTTCGCGGCGCGAGAGTTTGGGAAGCGCGGTGCCGTCGAACCGCACCATGCCACCGGTCGGTTCGATCAGGCGCAGCAGCAAGCGCGCAAGCGTGGATTTACCGCAGCCGCTTTCACCAACAATGCCGGTAACCGAGCCGCGCCTGACACTGAGATCGACCTCGCGAACGGCCATCATCCGGCTCGGTTTGGAAAACAGCCCGCCGCCCAGCTCGAAACTTTTGGAAAGCCCTTGCGTCGAGAGCAGGATTTCATCCATGGGCCGGTTCCTCCAGCGGATAGTGGCAGGCGACCGTTCCCCCTCCAGCAAGCGGAGACTGGACGGGAACGATGGTAGCGCAGCCTTCGCCCGCCCGTGCGCAGCGGGGATGGTAACGGCACCCGACAGGATACTGGGCAACGCCCGGGACCGTTCCGGGTATGCCGGTCAGGCTGCCACGTGCCATGCCCGCTCGCGGAATGCAGTCAATCAGCGCCGCCGTATAGGGATGGGCCGGATGGGCAAAAAGCGGACCGACGGCGCGGGTTTCGGCCTGCCGCCCGGCATATAGCACCGCAACCCGATCGCAGACCTGCGCCACCACGCCCATGTCATGGGTAATCAGCATCAGCGCGACGTTGCGTTCTTTCACAAGCCGCGAAAGGATCGCGACGATCTGCGCCTGCACTGTGACGTCGAGCGCCGTGGTCGGCTCGTCGGCGACGATCAGATCGGGCTCGCCGGAAAGCGCCATGGCAATGACGATCCGCTGCTTCATGCCTCCCGAGAGCTGGTGCGGATAGGCATCGCAAAGCGCTGCGGCTTCCGGAATACGCAGTTGCGACAGTATGTCGATGGTGCGCCGCCGTGCATCCGCTGCCGAAAGCTTCAGGTGCAGCTTCGCCACGATGTCGATCTGGTTGCCGATCGTGTCGATGGGATCGAGGGCAGTCATCGGATTCTGGGTGATGAACGCGATCCGTTTGCCGCGCAGCGCCCGAAGCGACGGCTCAGGCATGCGGGCAAGATCGCGGCCATCGAAGCGGATCGCGCCGCTTGACACCGTCCCGCCGATCCGGCCGAGAAGGCCCGTGACGGCAAGAGCCGTCAGCGACTTCCCGGAACCGCTTTCACCAACAAGGCCAAGGATTTCACCGCGATCAACCGAAAAGCTCAGATCGGCGACCGGCGTGACTGCCGCAATGCGAATGGAAAGGTTCTCTACTTCAAGCAGCATCGTCACACTTCCCGCATCCGGCTTCGGATATCGAGCGCGCGAACCAACGCATCGCCGAAAAGGTTCACCGCGATAACGGTGCTGGCAACGGCAAGGCCCGGGAAGAGGATGATCCATGGCGCGCGGAAAAGCTGGGCGGTACCGGAGGACATCATCGCACCCCAACTCGGAGTTGGCGGCTGGGCACCGAGTCCGAAGAAGCCGAGCGTCGCTTCGAGAATGATGCCGTCTCCCGTGGCGAGCATGCCGGAAACGAGAACCGGCGCCAGCGAATTCGGCAGGAGATGGCGCAAGACGATGTGGCTGTCGCGCGCTCCCAGGCTGCGGGCTGCCTCGATATAGGTTTCGTTGCGGATGGCCATGATCTGTGCCCGGGTAAGCCGGGTGAACTGGGCGAGATAGGCGACGCCGATAGCTGCCATCGTGCCGGTTACCCCCGGTCCAATGATTGCGACCAGGAACAGGGCTACGAGGATCTCGGGAAACGACCAGGTGAGATCGACGACGACGGAGACGGCGCGATCCAGCCAGCCGCCGAAATATCCTGCCGTCGCGCCGAGAACCATGCCGGTGATCACTGAAATGCCGATGGCGATTGCCGAGACCGTCAGCGAAGTGCGGGCTCCGTAGAGGATACGGGTCAGGAGATCGCGGCCGAATTCATCGGTGCCGAGAAGGTGCGAAGCGTCCGGCGCCCGGAACGCATCGGTGAGGTTCTGGATATCGTAGTGGTAGCCGGTGAGCCATGGCGCAAGCACCGCCCCGCAGATGACCAGCAGCAGCCAGCCTCCTGAGAGCGCGCCCTTCGGCGACCTGAGAGCGCGTTCGATTGCGCCCTGTTGCCGCGGGGCGGCCTGCGTTTGTGTCAAAAGGGTCATCTGAGTGCAGCTCTTACGCGAGGATCCATCATTGCCTGCAGCAGATCGCCAATCAGCGTCCCGAGCATGACGGCCATGGCCAGCATCAACAGGCACGCCTGAACGACTGGATAATCATGTTGATTGATCGATTTGATCAGCAATGTGCCGAGGCCGGGTCTCGCAAAGACCACCTCGACCGTGACGGCGCCGCCGAGGATCCAGCCGATGCGAAGCGCCAGAATAGTGATCACGGGCATCAGCGCGTGACGAAGCACGTGGCGGATCTGGATGCGCCACGGGTGAAGACCCTTGGCATGCAGTAAGGTGATAAAATCCTTCTGCATCACGTCCAGCATCGCGACCCGGGTGACGCGGGCGACAAGCGCCGTTCCGCCGAGACCGACGGTCAGCACCGGGAGGACCAGTGAACTCCAGCCGCGGGCACCCGAAACTGGGAACCAGCCAAGCTGCACCGAGAAGGCGAGGATCAGCAACAACCCGAGCCAGAAGCTCGGAAGCGTCGAGCCGAGTAGCACGCCGCCCATGATTGCCTGATCGACCACGGTGTCACGCTTGCTGGCGGCGATGAACCCAAGCGAAACGCCAACGACGGTGGAGAATGCCAGGGCCAGCGCGCCAAGTTGCAAGGAGTAGGGCAGGGCCTGCCCCACGAGATCGGAAACCGGCCGCCGGGCAACGATGGCGTCGCCGAGATCTCCGGTAAGGAGACGACCGAGCCACAGCGCGTACTGCTCGACGAGCGGCTTATCGAGGCCATAGCGTTCAGCTATGACCTCTTTCTGGGCGGGGCTAGACCCCACCTTGACGAGATTGTCGATCGGGTCCCCTGGGATCAGATGGATTACCAGGAAGACCACGACCGACACCGCGAGAAACACGGGCACCAGCATAGCCAGCCGTTTGATGACGTAACCGAGCATGGCGCCCTTTTCCTTAGCCTGCCGAAGCCTAGTTGATGACCTCGGTGTCCATGATCGCCGCTGCCTGATACTGCGGCGAATTGATGGTTTCTGGAACCTTCAGGCGGTCCTTGTTGTATCCCACGGTCTGCACCGGCTGGTAGATTGGTGCCATCGGGAACTGTGACAGGACGTATTCATGGTAGGCCGTGAAGTTCTTCACGCGTTCTTCCATGTTTGCGGAGCCGGATATTGCCTTCTTGCGCAATTCCTCAGCCTTCGGGTCATTGAACATCGAGACATTCGGGTAACCAAGGCGATCGCCGCCGAAGAACCAGTCGATGATATCGGCATTGTCCCAGAGATAGCCGCGAACAGCGATCTGCTGCTTGCCGCTCTTGTACTGGTCACGGATCGCTGAGCTATCGAACGTGGTAATTTCGGCGTCCATTCCGACCGCCTTGAGTTGTGCCTGCACGACCTCGGTCAGGCGGCGGAAGCCGGTGTCGCTCTGGGTCCATAGAGTGACCTTGAGGGGCTTGCCGTCCTTGATGCGAATGCCATCGGGGCCCATCTTCCAGCCGGCTTCATCGAGAGCCGCCTTGGCGCGATCCGGATTGTAGCTGATCTTGTACTGGTCAGCGACCTTCGATTCCGCCAGCGAGGAGATCAGGAACGTATCGGCCGCCGCGCCCACGCCGCTATAGATCGATGCCAGGATTTCCTTCTGGTTGATCGCCTTCGCAGCGCCTTCGCGGACCTTGATATCATTGAAGGGCTCGGCCTTGACGTTCATCGGCATGTAGAGCACTTCCTGGCCCGGCAGGGTCAGAACGCCGACATTCTTCTCCTTGGCGAGTTCGCCGAGATAATCGGTGGGAACGCTGAGCAGCATATCGACGCCGCCGGTTTTCAATTCGAGGAATGCCGTGGAATCCTCCGCGATTTCGCGGAAGGTGATCCGCGCGATCTTGCCCGGGCCTGTATTCTTCGAGAGTTCGGAACCCCACTTGTAATCGTCGTTGCGAACGAGAACGGTTTCCTGGCCGACGGTGAAACTTTCAAGCTTGTAGGGGCCGGTGCCGATGGCTTCGGTGACGCCGAATTTGTCGCCGAGAGCCGCGTAGGCCTTCGCCTCAACGACGCCCATGAACAGGCTCGACAGGTTGTAGAGAATGTTCGGATCCGGATGCTTCATTTCAAACTTGACAGTGTTCTCGTCCACCACGTCGACCTTGTCGATCGCCTCGGTCAAATAGGCGTTGTCGGTGCCGGCAAAGAGCGCCAGCCAGGCCTTTACGGCTTCGGCGTTGAAGGGCTCGCCATTGTGGAACTTGACGTCCTTCCTCAGGTGGAACACCCAGGATTTGCCATCAGCGGCTTCTTCCCAGCTTTCCGCCAGGTGCGGATGGTATTTCGACTGGTTGTCACGCTCGACCAGGCGGTCATAGATCAGCGATGTTGCGCCGTTGAGGTTCGATGCCTTAGGCGGGTTGTACGTGGGAGCGCCGACGTCCGCCGCTTTGATGACGAAAGTTGCCTCCTGCGCTTCGGCTTCGGTCCCAAAACCGGCGGCGAAAGGCGCCATGGTACACAGGCAAACCCCGGCAGCCAGCAGGGCGGTACGGAAATTCAGTGTCATTGCTGTTCCTCCTATAGGTGTTCTTAGTCAGTTTTCAGGCCCGCTCCGGTCACCGGCATGACCGATCATGCGGTGATAGAGCGACGATACTTTCATCATGCGGTCCTCGACCTCGGCGCCAAGCGCCTGGAAAACGCCGTTGACCATCAGGGAAATCAGGCTCGCCATGGCTGGGGTCGTGTCCCAGAACTGGTTGAGGTTGGTCTGGACGGTGAGCATCTCGTTCACGAGGCCTCGACCCCAGTCGCAATAGGGATCGGTGATCAACGTCACGGGTATGCCCATTTCGCTTGCCTCGACCGCGAGCCGCCATGTAAGCCGCGAATAGCGGCGTCCATCAATCAAGACAAGGCAGGTGCTGGCTGGGTCAGACAGCAGGATTTCGGCGAAGTGTCCGCCTGCAAGATCAGCCATATGCACGCCATCGCGCAGATACTGCAAGTTATGCGCGAGATCGTAGGCGTGATGACGCTCGGTTTGGAAGCCCGCGACATAAACATTTTTGCAATGGGCAATCCGCGCGACTGCACGCTCGAATTCTTCGGTGGCGGCGAGCTCGTAGACAGCCACAAGAGCTGCGATCTCGAGCTCCAGAGCCTTTGCAAGTTCCGCCTTGCCCATGGAGGATCGCTGGTGGAAGTCGCGAAGCCGGTCACCGATCAGCCAGGCGCGGTCGCCAAGATCAGACTGCAACAGGCTCTTCAGTTCGCGGAAGTGGGCAAGGCCAATCGATTTGCAATAGCGGCCAATGCTGGCCTCGCTGACGCCAATTTTTTGGGCGATGGACGACGCGGTCTCAAACGGCAAGCTATTGATATTGTTTAGGAGATAGTTAGCGATGGCGTTTTCGGTGCGGGTTGCGCCCTCCAGGCTTGCAGAAACCTTGCGGTGCAATTCGCTTTCTGAAATCCCGGGTTTTTCCACGCCGCCCCTCCCTGAGCTGCGCCCCTTGCAGGGGGTCACCAAACACATCTGACACATATATTTCATATAATCAATAATGAAAAAAAAGTTTCATTTCTTTCTGGCCAGGGGTTGCATTTGCTTTCCGGCGGACATCAGATACGGCAAAAGGCAGCCATTCCGGGAGAACCGAATGCCATCAGTGGCCCAACACGCGCTCAAGATCGACAGTGCCGAACTTCGCCTCGTACGGCTCGAATTGCTGACGCCCTTCACAATCTCCACGGGAACGATGCACGAAAAGATCATCCCGCTGCTGATCCTGCGATCGGGAGGGCTTGAGGGTTATTCAGAAGGTGTGATGGATCCGCTGCCCGACTATCTCGATGAGCAGATCCCCGGCGCGATGGCGCTCCTGCGAGATGCGCTGCTGCCGCAGGTGACCGGCGCGGCATTTGAAAACCCGCAAGCGCTGGAGCCGTTGTTAGCACCGTGGCGCGGCCACCAGATGACCAAGGCGATGGTGGAGATGGCGTTCTGGGACCTCTGGGCGAAGTCGCTCGGACGGCCGATAAAGACCCTTCTCGGCGGATCCGGCGATGCCATCGATGTCGGCGTTTCTCTCGGAATCGGCCCCGTTGCCGAAACCCTCGGCCGGGTCGCCTCCCATGTCGAGCAGGGCTACAAGCGCATCAAGCTGAAGATCAAGCCGGGCCATGACGTAGCATTGGTCGCGGCCGTCAGAGGCGAATTTCCCGATGTTGCGCTGAGCGTCGATGCCAATAGTGCCTATACGCTCGCCGATACCGGCATGCTGCAAAAACTTGACGGCTACGGTCTCGATTATATCGAACAGCCGCTGGCCTGGAACGACATTCAGGATCATGCGACCCTGCAGCAGCGGATTTCGACGCCGATTTGCCTTGATGAAAGCATTCGCAGTGTCAAGGATGCCCGCAAGGCGCTGCAGATCGACGCCGGTCGTGTCATCAATATCAAGGTCGGCCGCCTCGGCGGCTATCTCGAAAGCCTGCGCGTCCACGATCTCTGCGCTGCCTTCGAGGTGCCGGTCTGGTGTGGTGGAATGCTGGAATCCGGCATTGGCCGCGCCCACAACATTCACCTCTCGACGCTTCCGAATTTCACGAAACCGGGCGACACTTCCTCCGCCAGCCGCTATTTCGCTCGCGACCTCATTCAAGAAAAGCTCGAGGCTGTCGGCGGCCGCATGCCGGTTCCCGAAGGGCCTGGCATAGGTGTGACCCCGGACTGGACCTTCATCGATAGTATCACCTTGTCCACAGAAAGCTTCTCGGGATGACGACAATTGAATATCGCCCTCTCGGAAGCCTTGTCGAATTCAAGGCGGCCGAAGCTTTGCAAAGGGCCGTCTGGGGCCAAGGCGACAAGGAAGATCCCTTCGATCTGCTGATGGTCATTCAGGGGCAGGGCGGGCTAGTCGGCGGGGCATTCGTTGAGGGCCGACTTATGGGCTTTGTATTCGGTTTTCCGACCCGTCATCAGGACGTGCAATATTCGCATCGCCTCGCCGTACTGCCGGATGCCCGCGGCCTCGGTCTTGGACTGGGGCTCAAGCGATTCCAGAGGCAATGGTGCCTGGATAACGGAATCCGCCGAATCCGTTGGACTTATGATCCCTTGCGAGTTGCCAATGCCGCCCTCAACATCCGGGCTCTGGGTGCGCAGGCCTCAACCTACTACTGCGATTTCTACGGCGAGATGGAGGGCATCAACAAAGGGGCACCTTCCGATCGTCTGCGAGTGGATTGGATCCTTGATGATTCCGTTGCTATTCGCCGCATGCAGGGCGACCGTAGTCCGCTCGAATATACCCCCGGCACTACTCGGGTGATCGTGATACCTGAGGATTTCGAACGGTTGCTTTCGAGTGATAGTGATCGGGCAACCGAAGTCCGGTTTGAAAACCGGGCGATCTTCCAGCAGGCACTGGCCGACGGCTATGTGGTCAGGGATTTCGACCCCTCGAGGCGCTGCTATATTCTCGCGACCACACCGCCTGCCGCATCGCCGCAAGATAGCCGAACGCCGAGGCGCACCATCCCATAACTATGAGCGGGACGCCCATCGACTTCAATTCGGACAAAGCCGTCGCGGAGCTGCACTCGCCAGACGACGTTTTGGATGAAGCTCTGGTCGGCTTTTTGTTCCATTGGTGAGCCGGGTCGCAGATCAGCTAGGCTGAGACATTGGAATTCTACTACGAGCGGGTCAGTTGCTTCCATTCCCATTGATGACCTCAGAGGCGGCCATGACGCAGATGCCTCACTTGCAGTCCGGACGGCCGGCATATAAATTACCTCAATGCTTGATCGTTCATCCCGTTCTCCGACGCAAATTCCGACGGACGCACTAAGCGAAGTTCTACAGGACTTTCGCCTGAGTGGAGTCAACTACGGCCGCTGCGAGCTACGTCATCCATGGAGCATCGCCTTTCCGCAGCAACACCTGCTTCGCTTTCATTTCGTCAGTGAGGGGCCATGCTGGATCTATACCGAAGCCCAAGGATGGCAGGAGTTGCAGGACGGCGATCTGGCGTTGTTGCCACAAGGTGTCGAACACCGACTGGCCAGTAAGCCCGATGTTGTCGGGGACTCGCTTAAGAGCTGTCAGGTCAACAGGTTGGGGGGCAATGTCTGCGAAGTGCTGCAGGAAGGAACAGGAGCGACGAGCACCTTGTTCTGCGGTTCCATGGCTTTGGGTGCGAATGCCCTCAACCCTTTGATCGCTCTGATGCCACCGATCATCAAGGGTTGTGATGTTGCTGGCAATGATCCGATCGTCGGCCCCCTCCTCGCCGCCATGACGGCAGAGGCGTCGCAGCCTCAAATCGGCAGCGCCACGGTCTTGTCACGCATGGCGGACGTTCTGGTCGCGCGGCTTATTCGCTGCTGGGTCAATTGCAGCGGAGCCTCGACCAGCGGCTGGCTCGCCGCGATCCGTGATCCTCATATCGGTCGTGCGCTGGCAGCCATGCACCGAGATCCCGGCCATGACTGGACGCTTGAGACCCTTGCTGGCGTGGCAGGTCAATCGCGCTCGATCTTCGCGGAACGCTTCAGCGCCATCTTAGGGGAAGGAGCGGCACGGTATCTCGCCCGTCTGCGCATGCAGCTTGCACGAGAGTTGCTTGGTCAAAACATGTCGGTTGCCGAGGTCGCTTCTCAGCTGGGCTATGAATCGGAAGCTTCTTTCGCTCGCGCCTTCAAGCGCATCACCAGCATTTCACCTGGCGTTGTGCGCCGCACCATTTCCGGACGAACGGACATAGAATTCGGACTTTAGGACACATATCATCCTGGAAGACTCCGCTATTAAGACCTCCAAACCTTGGAGGTACTTCAATGACAGACACAACATCACAGCTTGACTGCCCCGCGATTGGCCTCGATTCTGTCGTTCCGAGTACATGGAGCCCCACGACCTGGTTTGCCGTTATTTCAATGGCAGCCACAAGCTTTGCGCTGGTGTCAGCTGAATTCCTGCCGGCAGGTCTGTTGACGCCAATGGCGCGTGACCTTGGCGTCAGCGAGGGAACCGCCGGTCAGGTTGTCACCGCCACCGCGTCTGTTGGCGCGGTGACGGCCTTGTTGAGCAATGTTCTCATCGGCAAACTGAACCGGAAGACTGTCCTGGTTGGCCTAAGTGCCTTGGCTATCGGCTCCAATCTCGTGGCCGCGCTCGCGACGGATTTTTGGCTATTGTTGTTGGGCCGAGCCGGGCTGGGCATCGCGCTCAGTGGTTTCTGGGCGCTTTCAGTTGCCGTCGTGGCGAGATTGGTTGGCACCAATGCGACAGGTCGCGGTATGGCTATAGTCACCCTCGGGGTCTCTCTTGCCACCATAGCTGCACCATCTATGGGTGCTTTGATTAGCGATGGGCTCGGCTGGCGTGCCGCCATGGCCATGACTGCAGGGCTCGCAGCTATTGCGATGCTGCTGCAGATACTCAGCTTGCCGACGCTACCCGCAAGCACAAGCAACAGTCTTTCCGACGTCTTCCGGCTGACGAAACGGCGCACTGTTCAACTGGGAATGCTTGCCATCCTCTTGCTGATGACGGGACATTTTGCCGGCTCGGTCTACGTGCGACCCTTCCTCGAACAAGTGACGCTCCTTGGCACCGGGCCGATTGCCTTGGCGCTCCTCGGGTTTGGCATCGCCGCTGTGATCGGCAATGTCGCTGGCGGCCGACTGGCAGACGCCAATATCCGCATGGCGCTCGCTGTCACCGGCGTATTGATGGCGTTTTCGGCGCTTGCTCTCGTACTCTGGGGTGCATATAGCGGCATCGCGTTTGCCCTGGTTGCACTTTGGGGTTTCGCTTTTGGGATGGCTCCGGTGGTACTGCCTACCAACTTGTCCCGGGGCGCAGCGGACGCCTTGGAGGCTGCTGGCAGCCTGATGGTCGTTTCCTTCCAGGTCGCCATCAGCATAGGTGCGCTGTTCGGCGGCTATATGGTCGATCACTATGGCGCCTCAGCGCCATTGACATTTACAGCCGTCTTGGCGGGATCGACTATCGTTCTGGCGCTGCTTCAGCCCCGCAGCTGACTCTTGAAGCTCCGGCCAAGGTGAGCAGAAGAGGCGAGGTCTCAAGTGGCCGGAGTGCCGGGTGAGGCTAAATCCGTGACATGGCGGTGCTTTCTCGTTCCGGGGAGGAAGCACCCTCAGATCGCCGATGACCGCGACAACAACGATCTCAATTAGCGGCGTAGAAGATCGGCGCTCACGACTAGCAGGCCCGGTGCGCGCCCGCATAATAGTCATCGAGCCACTGGTCGCCGTCGCTGCAAAGGTGACATTACCAGGACAACTCGGGTTGCAGTTGCGCCGGAAGCGGTCGAAAAGACTAACTATGGCCGTGGCGATGGTGAAGGTCTGAAGCTCGGGGGTCTCTCACCAATACCGTCAAGCTCTCGACACATTGCGATCCATGGCTTGAGACATCTCAGCCCTAGGTGGACATCGACGGCGAGCGGATCCATTCGGCGTCGAGGCATCAGCCACAACGCCTTATCAGATTTTGCGGATCGAGCCCGGTCCTTCGTGAGTTTCCGAATAGATTGGTCGCAGTTTCGGCAAGGGCGGTGAACTGGTCTGGCGCGGCACTTCCAAAGTTCTGTCATTGTTGGCCGCGGCTCAAATCCCTTTCACAGACTGCGTGCTATGACGTCGGAGAGGATCTCCGCTGCGGCGGTTCCTGCGATACCGAGGTCCCTGACGCTGCTCATATGATTGGCCCGCCCGATCGCTCTTCTCACGACCGTGCGTCCCTGTTTCTCCAGAGAACTGGCAAATTCGTTTCCCTGTCGATGGAAAGGAGGCGTCTCGTCAGCGCCTACAGCGACAACAACGTGGCAGCTTTCAGCGTGGGTGTGAATCAGCACCGAAGGTCCCCCCCGGATAAAAGGCAGCAAGTGCATGACTTTGCATGCAAAATCGCGATCCGGGCGGGGTCATTATCTGCGTCGGTCGTGACCCCTCCCGATTTCAATTTTGTGTATGTAAATCAATGTATTACGCAGAATCGGCAGGGGTCAACCTTCGATGCTGTTTCACACATTTGGCTGTGAATGAGGAGCCCATTTCAGTGCTCGACCTTGCCGAGCGCCTCCGCCAACCGGACGTTCGTCTGCTCGTTTTCTTGCAGGGCGAACATCTCATTGAGGATGACGTTGGCGATCGCCGCCATTGCCTCTTTGCGATTCCAACCTACCGCCACGACTTGGTCAACGAGCTCGTGCACCTTCATCTCGACTGCCATCTCGCAATCGCTTGCACGGTCCTCATAGGGCTCAGGCTGCATCGGAGGCAGGATCATGGCGGGTCTCCCTGGGTGAAGACTTAGGAAGCTGGAGCGGGCGCTCCTGGAGTCAATCCCTGCGTCTCTTGCTGCGGATCCACTCCCGGCGGTCACCTATTGGGTTCTCCTCACGGATGACCCGGCCGCGGTGGTGCGCAAGTTTCATGACGCACCTGCTGCGAAGGAGGAAGACGCTGAAAGGAGTTCCTGCCAGGCCAAAATAAACCTTAGTAGGTGACGATCTCGTCGCGGTGCTCGGGCCGGCAAGGCTCGGCGGTGACGAAGAAGCCAGCGTGATTGACCAACTGCCCACGGTAGAGTTCGACATCCCAGACCTCCTCACATTGGCAGTCGCAGTCGAGGTTCTCGTCCTCATCGGCGCCACACTGGCGGTCGACGTCACCGTCGTCGTGGCCAAAGAAACCAGATCCTGTCTGGGTTGCCGCCAGAGACGACGAGCGCCTGGTCGCGCCTGTCGAGATGGTTGGCGCCTTCGTGCTGGCCCCGTCAATTCGCAGGGCAAACAATCCGCATATTTTGCGCTATACACCACCCAATGAGGCGCGCCGGCGGCGCGGGTGATGAGCTGTCACGGATAGCGACTCGTCACAGGCACTTCATCGCGGCAAGCGTGGTGCCCAGTGCCTCGTCGAGCGAGGTACGGGGTTCGGCACCGATCATTGCTTGCAGCTGGTCGCTGCGCAGGCGGACAGGACGGTCCCACAGATATTTCATTTCGACCAGTTCCCGCAGCAGCGGCACGAAAGGCGAGGCAAGCCGTATCATCAGCCACGGAATGCGCTTGACCGGAACTTTCGGTCCACCGAGCACACGGCGAATAGCCTCCACCATCCGGGTTCCGTCGGAATCCCAATGCCCCTCCATGTGGAAGGTGGCGAAATCACCGAGATTGCCGTGCTCGATCAGGCGGACCATCGTCTCGGCCACGTCGGGTAGATAGGCCCACTGATGTCCCACACCGGGCTTACCGGGATAGCTGATCACTGTCGGACGTTGCCCAGGCTTGAGAAGGCCCTGGCTCAGCCAGTTGTTTGCCGCCTTGGGACCGAAGAAGTCGCCGGCACGCACGATTAGCACCGTGGCTTCGCCGCTATCCGCCGCCGCCCGCAGGCGACGCTCCATCTCGACCCGTATCTTGCCTTTCCGGGTGCAGGCGTTTTGCGCTGCATCCTCTGAAATCTCCGGAAAAACCTCGGTGCCGTAATTGTAGATGGTGCCCGGCAGAAGGATGCAGGCACCGTTCGCACGTGCCGCTGCAATCGTGTTGTCAAGCATCGGCAGGACCAGCTTGTCCCAGTCACGGTAGCCGGGCGGGTTCACCGCGTGGACGATAAGCGATACGCCGTCTGCTGCCGCGGCAACGTCGGCAGCATTCAAGGCATCGCCCTTGATCCACACGAACCGCGGGTCTTTTGCGGCGCGGTCGGGATCGCGATTGAGAGCACGCACCTGCCAGCCTGCCGAAACAAGCCTCGCTGCGACCTCGCTGCCGATTCCGCCCGTTGCTCCGAGCACCAATGCCAATTTCCGTTCCATGTCCGTCTCCCTCGTTTGGTGAAGCCAATGTCGGGGATTTTCCGGCTGAACGAAATTGTCTTTAATCTTATATATGATATACGGAAATCTATGAACTCTGAGCCAAGCTGGGACCTGTATCGCACCTTCAATGCCGTTCTGCGGGAGGGCTCCCTATCAGGCGCGGCACGTGCGCTCGGCCTGACGCAACCCAGTATCGCGCGCCATATCGATGCGCTTGAAGACACGATCGGAACGACACTTTTTCTCAGAACGCCGCGTGGCCTGTCGCCGACCAATGCGGCCTTGGAGTTGAAGCCTTATACCGAACTGCTGGCATCGACATCGGCCGCATTCCTGCGAACGGCCGAAGGGCGTGCAGGCGAGGTTCGAGGAACCGTCAGGATCAGTGCGAGCGAAGTCGTTGGTGTCGAACACCTGCCGCGGATCCTAGCCGGTTTGCGTCAACAGTTTCCGCACCTGACCATCGAGCTGTCGTTGTCCAACGCGATCGACGACCTACTTCAGCGCAAGGCGGATATTGCAATCCGCATGGTGCGACCGGAGCAGCAATCGCTGGTGGCCAAGCGCATCGGCGCTTTTCCCGTTGGACTTCATGCCCATCGCGACTATCTGGCCCGGCGCGGCGTTCCGCTGACGATCGAGCACCTCAGCCATCACGATCTCATCGGCTACGACGTCGAGACGCCTGCCATTCGTGCCATTGCTCAACACTATCCGGCGCTAAACCGAGCGGCGTTCGCGCTGCGCGTCGACAGCGATGTTGCCCAGCTTTCTGCCATCCGCGCCGGTTTCGGCATCGGCATCTGTCAGGTGGCCATCGCTGCGTCCGATCCCGATCTTATCCGCGTCCTGACAGTTGAATTCGACATTGGCCTCGAAACTTGGGTCGTTATGCATGAAGATCTTCGCAGCAGCGCACGCTGTCGCGTCGTTTTCGATGTCCTCGTCCAGCAACTGTCGCAGGTAGCCGGGGGCTAACCCCATACGCCCTTCACCAAGTTCATATCAGCGAAGTTGGGCCGCAAACGGCGGCGTCTGCGTAACGTTCGCGGTGAATCGCTCAGTGGCAAAGAATCTGTCCGACCTGAGAGATAGGTGACGTTTTGTACCGGAGACTGGAGTGCGCCCCTGAGTGGAATGCGCCCTGAGGGTCGACAAATAGGCTTGACGAATTGACCAGAGTTGTCGGGTTTCCGAAAGTGGACCTATGGCAAGACATCGTAGTCACAGTATCGAGTTCAAACGGCAGGTCGCGCAGGAGTTTATCGCGGGCGGGACGCTGCCGAGCCTCATTGAGGAAACTCGCTCGCCGGATCCTTCGCCCCCGTCGCTAGATAGTCAGGCGGCTTCGCGACGCAGGGCCTGGGCCATGCAGTGTATTCCGCCACCCGTCTTGGAAATCTCGCTCATGTCGATCGCAGCAACCTCGAAGCCGCGTGCGCGCAGCTGTTCAATCAGCGTCGTGCTTGACGTCGGCGCGATCACCTTATCGCGTCCGAGCGACATGAAGTTGCAGCCAAGCGCGATCGTGTCCTGGAAGGGCACGTCGATGATTTCGTGGCCTTTGCCCTTCAACCATTCGACGATGCCCGGCTCGGTGCAGGCCAGGCATACGGCGGTGAGTTTCGGCGCGATCGGCACGACCATCAGGTCGATGTGGACGTAATACTCGTCGATGAAGGCAAGGCGCGTTTCCCAGCCTTCCTTCTTGAACCAATCTTCGACCTGACGGGCGCCTTCTTCCTGTGTCCGAGCGCCGCCGCAGCCGATCAGCACGCAACCGTCTTCGATGACGTTGAAATCGCCACCTTCGAATGTGCCGGCCGTCACCATGTCGTAGATTGGGATGCCGAGCTTTTCATAGGTTCGGATCGCCGCATAATTCTCGCCGCGTCGCCACCAGTTCGCCATGGCCGTAATGATCGCGCCGAAGGGGGTCATGACGCTCGAATCGCGCGAATAGACCTGCATCGGCAATTCCGGCGTTGGCTGATGCCAGTGGATCTTCACGCCAAAATGCTCGTAGGCAGAGGCGAGTTCCTTGTGCTGCGCCTGAGCAGACTGGATGTTGCAGGGCGCTTCACGCAGATGTTTGCGCGACAGCGAACTGGTCGACAGATGTTTCAGATGGGCCGGCGAACCAAGCAGTACGTCGGTGAGCGGGTCGGTTTCGTTGTTGAAACCCCATTCCGTAAGACGGGCGGTGCCACCTTTGAGATTGCGGCGTTGGAGCGAGAAAGGCTCGTTGAACTGCATATCATACCTCCTTGTTTGACGGTCTGGGGATCCACCAGTCCCGGCCACGGGCGGTGGTTACATATTCGGGCCAGCGGAAGTCGATCGGCGGCGCATAGTCGCAAAGCGGCGGGATCCATGCCGAGCCGCCGGGACCGCCAGTGCGATCTAGGAATTCGCGTTTGGCGGCGGTGCGCAACGTCTCGTCCTCCAGCAGCCTGAGCGCCGAGAGCGCCAGTATCTTGGCAGCACAAATCACCGTCGGATCAATTGTCTCAGGAATACCGCCTAGCGCGTTCATGACCCATGACGGGTAGCGATAGCCCATGGGCGCCTTGAGCGCCGGCCGCGCAATATAGAACCGCGCCGTCGGCGCCTGCCAGGTCATGTCAGTATAATCGTCCGACGTCGAATTGACTTGGGAAGGCGGCAGGTCGTGCCGAAGAATCGCCTCGGCATGGCGAGGGTTGATCAGCCGCTCGCATTCGTCGATGAATGGATCCTGCATCGCATCCAGGCCCAGGTTCGCCTGGATCTCACGCGCAACGGTCTTGGCTGCCTCGTCCCATTTCGGCGCCCCGACGATCTGCAGGGACTGCCACACGAGATCCGCCATCGTATGATTGGCAAGCCCCGGCCGGGATTTCGACACCCAGTGGCGCTCGTATCGGCAGCCGCTGATGGCGGCCGCGGCCGCCGCGTTGCGGTCGAGCACCGCCACCACTTGCTCGGCCATGGAAATGGACGGCACGCGGATCATGTACTGGATCTCAGCAAGCCCGGCCGGGAGGTTATCGGCCGTCGCCTGCCCGGCGGTGAGGATTGCTTCACTGATCGACCATCCGCCTTGATGTGGCAGCATCGAATCGCGTAGCGCCTTCGATGCCATGTACATTGTCATCAGTGCGTCGTTGGCGCCGGGCGCCCGCACCGCCGAATGCGACTGCGGGATCGGCGCGCCATCGCTGGCGCCCCACAGTTCCGGCTCGTCGCAGATGAAGCGATAGATCATCGAATAGGCGGCCCCGCAATGCGTATCCCAACGCACGGTGTTACAGAGCGGCAGCATGTAAAAAGGATGGAACGAAAACATGCCATCCAGACCGTCGTAGTAGCCCTTCGCGGCGTGGATCGGCTTTGAACCCCGCACCTTTTCCGCCGGTTCGCCGGTGAAGCGCAGAGTTCCCTTGATGCCATTCCGCTGCATTGCCGCCTTCGTCGCGAGCAGGCCGCCAAGAGATCCTATACCAAGCGCGGAGTGAGGATCGGTATGGCCGGCGGCCTCATAGCCGAGGCCGACGCGGGGTTCTTTGCGGGTCGTCGCCGCTTGAGAGTTTCCCGGCACCGCGTCGTACTCGCCATACATCCCGATGGCTGGGCCTCGCCCGTTGCTCCACTCGGCGCAAAAGGCGGTGGGCATCCCTGCGGAACCTTCCTCCACGCTAAAGCCCTCTGCTCGCAACAGTGCAACGTACCATGCCGCAGACTGATACTCCCGCCACGCTGGCTCACCGAGACTGAAGATGTGCGCCGTCCATTGCGAGAGATCACTATGGATCGAATCGACGAATTCAACGGCTGATGTTTGGGCTGCGGACGACAGGGGCACGATGATCTTCGCTCGCTTTCTCGGCAGGGCTTCGTCCGTCAGTTAACTGCGGTTCGGATTGGCGAAAAAGTGAAATGTTTTCTCGCGGTTGACAAATCAAATTCGCCAATGCTCCAAATCCGGTCTAGCTTATCAATCGACCGGGAAAGGTGGAGCAATGCAGAGGATTCCGTCGACGCAGGCATTGAGGGCGCTTGAAAGCTTTGCGCGGCACGGAACCGTATGGAAGGCGGCCGACGAGCTCAATCTCACGCGCAGCGCGATTAGCCACCAGTTGCGCCTGCTTGAGCGCGAGCTTGGGTTTCAGATCTTCAACAGGGTCGGCACTCGCGTCGAACTAACCGAACAAGGCCTTGGCTATGCCGCTGATATAAGGACTGCGTTGAACGCCATCGCCGGCTCCGCTTCGCGCCACGCAAGCCGCGGCGTCAGCGGGTCGATCACGATCAGCTGTACACCGGGCTTCGCCTCGAACTGGCTCTGCAACTACATCTCGCACTTCCGGGACACTTATCCGGATGTCCGCATCTCCTTGGTTACACCGAGGCGGCTTGACGATATCAGCAATCCTGATGTCGACGTTTTTATTGCGTTCGGAACAGGAAACTGGCCGTCGATGCGGGTCGAGCTCATCGTTGAAGTCGAGTTCACGCCGTTGTGCAGCCCGGCCCTTCTCAACAAGATCGGTGGCCTCAATGACCCGAAAGACATCAAAAAGGTCTGCCTGCTGCACCTGAGCGGCTACGAAGACTGGGAGAGCTGGCTGGCGCTCGCAGGCGTCGATCAAAGCTATGCGTCAACGGGGATAGTTTTCTCGGACATGAACCTTGTCTTTTCCGCAACCCTATCTGGGCAAGGCGTTGCCGTTGGGGACCGCTTCACCTGCAGGCACGCCATGACGAGCGGAAAATTGGTGCAACCCTTTGACATCAGCATCAACTCCAGCCGGTCCTATTATCTAGTCGTTTCGGAAGCTAAGGCAGACAATATGGCGGTTCTGGCGTTTACGTCATGGCTACACTCGGAAATGCTGAAAAATGATGCAGATGCCTTCGCCATTTAGGGCATCTGATAAGCAAACCGGCAGCGATTCGACAAATTTAGTTTGTCTAAGGGGCGAAAAGATTTCGTTTGTTCTACCCAGTAAACCTCCATACGATTTCGCCATTGAAAAGGAGCGTCCATGCATAGCAGGAGTGAGGCGGCCGAGATCATGGCAGTCGGTATCGGCAAGGCCTATGCCGACTTCCACGCTCTACGCGATATTTCACTGACTGTGGGATCGGGCGAGTTCCTGACGCTGCTTGGTCCTTCAGGATCGGGCAAGAGCACCTTCCTCATGATCCTTGCTGGCTTCGAGGTCCCGTCATCGGGCACGCTCAGCAAGGACGGCGCCAATATTACCCGGGTTCCGGCGGAACAGCGCGGCTTCGGCATGGTGTTTCAAGGCTATGCGCTGTTTCCGCACATGACGGTCGAGCAAAACATTGCCTTCCCTCTCCAGGTGCAGCGCCGCGCCAGTGCCGACATCAAGCGCCGTGTCGGTGAGATGATCGACCGGGTCGGTCTGCGCGGCCATGAGAAGAAGCGGCCCGCCGGACTTTCAGGCGGCCAGCAGCAACGCGTGGCGCTTGCCCGTGCTCTTGTCTTCGAACCCTCAGTCCTTTTGCTTGACGAGCCCTTTTCTGCGCTCGACAAGAACCTTCGTGGCGCGATGCAGGACGAGATGCGCCGCTTACACCAGGAGACGGGCACGACCTTTGTCTTCGTCACCCATGACCAGTCTGAAGCACTGGCGCTTTCGACCCGCATCGGGATCTTCAATCGCGGCGAGCTACAGCAAATAGGCACACCGAAGGAAGTCTATGAGCGGCCTGCAAACAGGTTCATCGCAGAATTCCTTGGGGACGTGAACTTTCTGTCGCTCTCCGGCGTCAAGGCGACTGCCGAGGGCGCCGAGGGCGTTTTCGAAGGACGCCAGATGCGGATCGCAATTCCCGGTCAAGCGGTGAGTGAGCACTTCGCTATTCGACCGGAGCACATGGTCATGTTCGAACAGGCGCCCGCCGATGGGAACGTCTTGCAGGCGGAAATTAACGAGATAACTTATCTTGGCCCCGAGACGCGCTTTGCGCTCAAGACTCCCGGGGGCGTCGGTTTGGTCTTGCAGATGCCGACGCGCGAGGTCAGACAAGGCTATCAGCCTGGTCGGACCGTGTGGGCCGGCTGGCCAGCAAACCAGGGTTTCTTTCTGTAAGTGCTTTAGACAAGCGACATCGGTTTCCGCTGTCGTCAAGAAAACAGAGGAGAACAGCATGAACGATAAATTTGAAAAGCTCGGCCAGATCGGAATGTCTCGCAGACGGTTCACGCAAATGGCCGCCCTGTTGCTTTCGGCAAGCCCGGTGGCGCTGAGTGCATCCCGCGCACTTGCTGCCAACGGGGAACTCGTCTTCGTCAACTGGGGCGGCGACGCTGGGCCCGCCTATGACAAGGCCTATGGCGCCGCCTTCAAGGCCGACACCGGCATCACCGTGAAGCAGGACGGATCCGGTCCGACCGAGGGTGCAATCGCGGCTCAGTTCAAAAGCGGCAAACCTGCCTGGGATATCGTCGACGCAGACCCCTTCTCAGCGCAGACGCTTGGCAAGAAGGGCATGATCGAACCAATCGACTATAAGATCGTCGACAAGTCAAAGATGCGTCCCGGCTTCGGTTGGGAATACGCTGCCTCGACCTACTTTTTCTCCTATATCATTGCTTATGATGCCTCGAAGTTCGGCGACAGGGTGCCGACCGGCATGGCGGATTTCTTCGACGTCGAGAAATTTCCCGGCAAGCGCTCGCTCTACAAGTGGGGCGCTGGCATGTGGGAGGCTGCCCTTCTCGCCGACGGCGTCAAGCCGGCCGAGCTCTATCCTCTCGACCTCAAGCGCGCCCATGCAAAGATTGCCGCCTTCAAGGACCACATCGTCTCCTATTGGGGCGGTGGCGCGGAAAGCCAGTCGGTGCTCTTGAACGGTGAGGCCTCGATGGCGCTGATCTGGTCGACGCGTGCGGGCCTGATTGAGAAGGACTCAGGCGGCTCCATCAAATTCGTCTGGGACCAGGGCCTGATCTCGCCCGGCGCCATGGCGGTCATCAAGGGCAACCCCGGGGGTAAGGACGCAGCGATGAAGTTCATTGCCTCGGCCCAGGATCCGAAAAAGCAAGTCGTTATGTTCGAAATGCTCGGACAGGGTCCGGCCAATCCGGCCGCCGACAGCCTTCTATCTCCGGAGCAGGCCCGTCTGAGCCCGGTCGATCCGTCCAACATGGTCAAGCAGGTGCCACTCGATATGGAATGGTACGAGACGAACTACGGCCCTGCGCTCGACGAGTATACCAAAATTATCTCGGCATAACCAAAGGCTTGAGACACAAGGCGGGTGCTCGGCGGAGGGACATTCTCTTTGCCGAACGTCCCGATCGTTTCGAGGCGAAGGGAGCGCATGATAAAATCCGACGTTATCAAGCCGGCACTTCTGCTTGGCCCGCTCGTGCTTTTTCTGGGGCTTGCCTATCTCGTTCCTTTTCTCGGCATCATGCAATGGAGCGTAACGTTGCCGGAACCCGGCATCGGTCAGTATGGCAGAGCAGTCAGTGATCCCCTGATCCAGTCCGTGTTTCTTAGAACATTCCGAATCTGCGCAATCGTGACCGTGTGCGCGGTCGTGGCGGCCTACGTGATCACCTATGTCTGGGTTCGCGGGACACCGTTTCAGCGCCTGGCAACTGAGCTATGCATCCTCATTCCGTTCTGGATTTCCGTGCTGACCCGCGCCTTCGGCTGGGTGGCTCTCCTCTCCAATCGTGGGCTGCTCAATACGTGGTTCCAGTCCATGGGGCTCATTTCGGAGCCACTCACCATGGTGCGCAACGAGTTCGGCGTCATTCTCGGCATGACGCATTTCGTTATTCCCTTTGCCGTCTTTCCAATAGCGTCAGCTATGAGGAGCCTCGATGAACGGGTCTTCCTCGCGGCGCGGGGAATGGGCGCGTCTAGGACGAGAATATTCTGGTCGATCTTCGTTCCAATGACCAAGGCGGGCATTCTGGGCGCCGGATTGATGGTCTTTGTCTTCTCCCTCGGCTTCTTTGTGACGCCCGCCATCCTCGGCGGCGGCCGCAGCGTAATGGTTGCCGAACTCATTTATCTCAGGATCTTCCAAAGTCCGGACTGGGGACTGGGCGCGTCCGTCAGCGTCATCCTTATGCTGATCGTCGGCGTGCTCTTGATCCTGATGATGCGCTTCGTGCGCCCGAAAGCGCTGGGAGGATAAGCGTCCTATGACAAGACCGAGCCCCATTGCCGTCATTTTTGCCTTCGTAGTCGCGTTGTTTCTGCTCCTGCCGCTGATCGCCGTCATACCGGTTTCCTTCACGCCGGCACGCTTCCTGTCGATGCCGAGCAATGTCTGGTCGCTGCGCCACTATCAGGCGCTCCTCGACGATCCCGCCTGGCTGCAAAGCATCTTGCTCAGCCTGCGCATAGGCATCCTGAGTTCGATTATCGCCACGCTGCTAGCGCTGGCATTCAGTCTTGGCATCTGGATGTTCCGCCCCTGGTTCGGCAACCTGCTTTTCGGCTTCGTGTTGCTACCGATGGTAGCGCCGCCGGTGGTCTCCGCGATTACGCTTTACTTCTTTTTGACGACGCTTTCGAAGGTGAACGGTATCGTCGCCTACGACACCTGGATCGGCGTAGCAGTTGCGCATGCGGTCATGATCGCTCCGTTCGCAGTGGTGCTGATAACAGTGGCATTGTCACAGGTCGATCGCCGGATCGATCTAGCCGCGCGCGGCTTCGGCGCTTCGGTCGGGCAGCGCATCTTCAAGATCATCCTCCCGAACATCCGATTCGGCATCCTGACCGCGGCGTTCCTCTCCTTCGTGCTTTCCTGGGAGGAGATCGGCGTTACCCTGTTTATCACCAGCGTCAATGCCGTGACCTTGCCGCGGATGATGTGGATGGGCCTCCGTGACAATATCGACCCGGCAATCGCTGCCATCTCAGTGGTGCTGATCGTCATCGTCGTCGCGGTCATTCTCCTCAAGACTGCCGTGACAGCGCGCCTTTCGCGAAAACATTGAACGAGGCGATTGTGGCGCGACCAGGTTGCCACATCATCCTTCTCGTTGGGCCGCGATAGCTGTGAATCAGTACCGAAGGTTGCCCCCCTGGACCGGGATCGATTGTGACCCCTCTCGATTTCCAACTCGTATATGTAGATTAATGCCTTACGTAGAAGCGGGCAGGGGCCAACCTTTGGTGCTATTTCACAGCTCAGTCCGCCGCCTCGAAATGTGCCAGCTGGTCCGAATATGCCTTCTCAAAAGATGGACGGGCTGTGGCGCGCGCGACGTAGTCACGGCAGGCTGAAAACGTTGCAAGCCCGTCGAACCGATCGACGAGGCGTAGCACGTCCGCCATGAGGATGTCGGCTATGGAGAAGGTCCCGGCCAGCCATTCACGTCCTGCCAGCACCGGCTCCATGTGCTGGAGCCGCGCCTTCAAGAACCCGTCCAAGAGCTTCCATGTCGACGTATTACCGGTCTCGCCCGAAAACATCAGTATGGACCAGGGCAGGCTCGCCATCTCGACGGTATTCAGTGCCGCGAACAGCCATTCCAATACCTCGCTACGACCACGCGGATCGGCCGGCATTAGAGCGTGGCTGCGCTCGCCCAGATGATGCAGGATCGCGCCGCTTTCGAAGATTGAGATTTCGCCATCGGTCAACCACGGCACTTGGCCGAAGGGTTGATGCGAAAAATGCTCGGTACTGCGGTGCGCGAACGGGACGTTCTTGACGCGATAGGGCAACCCGGCCTCTTCCAGTGCCCAACGTACCCTGATGTCGCGGACATAACCACGCGGCACCTCGGGAACCCAATCGAAGGTGGTGAGGATCAATTCGCCCAATTGGCATCTCCCAGGAAAACTAGCAGCTTATCGAGGAGGCCGCTCCAGCCAGCCTCGTGACTCTTGCACGCCTCTTTGTCGGGGAGGTGTTGGTGGATCAGCGTCAGTTCGGTGCCGCCGCCGTCAAACGGCTCAAGCAGAAACGTGACCAGGGACTCTCGTTCCGGCATCCCAGGCCATTCCCAAGTGAAAACAATCTTCTTGTCAGGAACAACTTCCTGATACACCCCTGTTGGGTTGTACTCCTCGCCGTTCAGCAGCCGGAATACGATGCTAAAGCGACCTCCCGGTCGTACGTCTGCCTCGGCGCGGAGCGTCGGCCCGGCGTCGGGGCCCCACCACTGCATCATTTGCCTAGGCTGTGTGATCGCTGCGTAAATCTTGGCCGGTGAAGCTTTGATTTTGCGCACGATGGTCACGCTCGGAAGGCTCTTTCTCATTGTGCATCATCCTCTTCCACGAGCGCAACAAGGCGATCGAGGCTTACCGTCCAGAAACGCTCATACCGTCTGAGCCACTCCATCGCCTCCTGCAGAGGCCCCGCCGAAAGATGAACCGATACGGTGCGACCGGTTTTGGTTCGCGTAATCAATTCCGCATCTGACAGAACATCCAGATGCTTCATCATTCCAGGAAGCTTTAGGGAGAGCGGTCGAGCGAGTTCACTCACCGACAGCCCTGGCTCTTCCTCCAGCCGCAACAGGATGGACCGACGGGTAGGATCGGAAAGCGCGGAGAACGTGCGATCCATGTGTGATACCCTATACTTCACCATGTAGCGAACTATTGCAAATGTCGCCGTGGGAGTCAAATCCGCCACCCGCTGCGGTAGCTGCGAGTTCGACCGCTCGGACTCCGCGGTGTTCACCTGGTCACAGCTCGATGGCGCATTCGGCGGCGTCCAGGGTCCGACGCCGCCGCTTGCCCCCGATGACGATCCGATCGTCGGCACCGACCTGATCTTTGCCGACGCCTTCAAGAGGAGCACTGCCCAATGAGATACGATGCGAACGAACCCAGTTCCTGGGATTGGCGAAACTCGGCCGTGCGCATTCTCGGTCTCGACATTGGGCAGTTTTCGGACCACTCGGCGTTCGTGCTCGGGGGGCATGGCCGCAAATCGAGAGCGCCATCGGCATTATCGATGCACACCAATTTCCGCTTGGCATGCCCCTTATCGAAATCGCTGAGAAGGCGGCCGAGGTCGCTTCCAGGGCAGATGCCCGCATCACACTTGATCTGAGCAACAACAGCGCGTTCGCCCAATTACTCGCACCCAAACTGGGCAAGGATGCCCGAACCGCCTGCTCGCTGCCGCGATAACGAATATCGCGACGCTATGCAGGCCGTGCCATTGCTCATGCAGGTCGGCAATCGCAAAATGGGTATTCCGAAGATCACGTTGTCGAAGCGCGAGCTGATCGAGCAGATCGGCGTCGAGCTGGATGCTGGAACCCTGCGCATCGCGCAGACGGGCGAATGGGAGGAACTGAGACACGAGCTTACCAGGATGCAACGCATTGCACGCCAAAGCGGATCGGTCGCTTACCAGGCGGCGCCAGGCGAGCACGACGACCTCGTCAGCGCCTTGAGTTTGACCGTCTACGGATGCCGTCGCTTTGCTCCGCAGTGGCGCGCAGGCAAGGTCCGGATGGGGATGGGGCAATCTTCTTGCGGATGAACCTGATGCTCGCGAACGGGCTTCGTTGTCGAGGCGAAAAGGGCACGATGGAGAAGACTGGGTGGAAACGGGCAATGGTATTTCGTGCTTCTGGGCTGCGGCGACTTCATCGCTACCGTCTTCCAGCGGCCGCAGAGCAACTGGGGGATCGTCGTTGACGACGAGATCGGGCGCTTTTTTTCGACGGTTCTTCAGCGATGCCGACGACCGCGATGGACAATTTCGAATTGCACGGAATCACGGACGATTGCTGACACGCCTAGGCCGCGAAGAAGGATGACGACTTCTGACGGCCGTCCTCGTCATCGGCGGAATCGTCGCGGTCATCCATGGTCTGGTTACCCAGAACAAGTTCGGAGTTGTCACCGGGTCGTGGTGCCCGCCCGAGGGTGTCCTGATCAATGTTGTCGTCGTTTTCCTTGCGATACACAGCGATCAAAACGGCGCCGAGGACTCTGACTATCTCGCCAATTTCGGCTCGCTGGCGCTAAAGGGATTGGAACGGATGTTTCCGTGCGGAGCCTGATAGTCATAAAAAGAAGGGCGAGCTGCATTCTTAAACCCGCCCTTATCCGGAAGCGGCGCGTGGAAGGAATGCGGACGAGCCCCTGGCGGTGGCATCTCGACGAGGTCTTTGTGAAGATCAACGGTGAGTGTCATTACCTTAGGAGAGCAGTCGATCACGAAGGCTTGAACAAAAAGGCGGCGTTGAAATTTCGCAGAAAGTCATTGAAGCGGCACGGCCCTGCCAAGGAGATCGTGACCGAACAACTGCGCTCCTACGGCGCCGCGTTGCGCGAGCTCGGCATCAATCGGCAGCGGTCGGATCGGTGGGCAAACAATCGCATTGAGAATTCCCATCAGCCCTTCCGAAGGCGGGAGCGAGCCATGCTCCGCTTCCGGCGGATGCGAACGTTGCAGAAGTTTGCTTCCGATCATGCCGCTGTCTTCAACCATTTCAATCAGGAACGCTCGCTCTACGCCCGCACCCTCTTCAAGTCGAAACGTGATGCCGCGCTCGCCGAGTGGCGCGGCCTCTGCGCCGAGTAAGTGACACCCTCGCTCCCTGGCAGAGACGAGTGCGAATTCGTCTGACAAGCACCCCCCGGCCGCCCTCGTCATCCCCCAATGGCCAGGCGAGGGCGGAAACGATGACGTTTGTCGCTGGCAGGGACTGGGTCGTGACTGCCGAAGCCCGCAGAGACATTGTCACGGCGGGCTTCGCGCTTTGGCCCCGGGAGAGGTGGGCCTCAGATATTGGCGAGCAGGTCGTTGATGCGCGATTCCATGTCCTTAAGCGCGCTATCGACGTCCTTCTGGCCGGTGATCGCGGCGCTCATTTCCTGGCCGATGATGTCCTGGATGGCGAACTGACGCTGGACGGCCGACGGCAGCGGCTTGCCGAGGGTGGCGATCGCCGAGATGGTGTCGCGGTGCGGAAGGGCCTTGAACTTATCCGATTCCAGTACCGCCTTGACTGCGGGCAGGTGGCCGGTGCGCGACCATTCGAAGTCGTTGTCGTGGAAGAATTTCAGGAATTTGCCGATTGCAGCGGTCTCTTCAGGCGAACGGTCCTTTTTCGACACCGCCCAGCTGTGGCCGTCGGCATACTGCGCCTTCGTGCCCGGGAAGAGCTGCGGATAGGGATAGACCGCGTAGCCGCCGGCGTTCAGCGCCGTGCCCGCCTTTTCGGATGATGCGGTGTAGTCGCCGATCACCCAGGTTCCGTTGAGGTGCACGCCGCCTTCGCCTGCGAGGAAGGCGTTGATACCGGCCGCATAGTCGAGGTCCTTGGTCGTCAGGCCCTGGTCGAAGATCGCCTTGTACATTTCGACGACCTTCTTGGCCTCCGGCGTATTCAGCTTCACCTGCTTCGGATCGGCGAAGAAGCTGGCATCCTGCTGGAAGAGATAGGTGTAGAGGTTGCGCGTATAGAGAGCGGTCTCGTTGGCGAGGTTCTGGACGAAATAGGGTTTTCCCGTCTTTTCCTTGAACTGCTTGGCCTGAGCCATCAGCTCGTCGACGCTCGTCGGCAGCTTCGGCGTGCCGTCGGCATTGACGAGGCCCGCCTTCTGGAAGAGGCCCATGTTGATGTGGAACAGCATGGTCCAGTTGTCGATCGGCAGGCCGTGGATCTTGCCGTCCTTGGTGACGCCGTTGAGGCTGGCGTCGGTGAAGTCCGACGGCGACACGCCGGCCGATTTCAAGACGTCGTCGAGCGGCACCAAAAGGTCCTTCGACTGGTAGTCGGCCAGCACCGACTGGTGGATGGTGACGATATCGGGCGGATCGCCAGCGGCGAACTGTGCCGTCAACTGGTCGTAGCCGGGCCATTCGACGGTCGTAACCTTGACGTGGATGTCGGGATTGTCGGCGTTGAACTTGTTGATCATCGAGGTGATGATGCCGCACTCGCCGACGGCCTTGGAGACGTCGGTGTTGGTGCCGAAATCCGCATCGCAGGCGCCGAAGAAGCGCTGGACGGACAGTTCGGTCGCGGCGAAAGCCGGGCTTGCGCCCGCAAGGGCGATGACCGAGGCCGCCGCCAGCATGTATTTCCTCAAAGTATGCGTCATGCCTTCTCCTCCTCTTGGGGTCTTTGCGACCCCCTTGTCTGGACCCCCTCCCGGGGAGCCGGTTGCACTTAATCGGCGCGATCGCCCCCGTGAGAGCCTCAACGCACGGCGGCGCCGGACACAGCCGTGACGATGTATTTCTGGAAGAACAGATAAAGGATCAGGATCGGCGCGCTGGCGAAAACCGCCTGCGACATCAGAAAGCCGAGGCCTTGAGACTGCGCGAAGTTGATCTGCGTCGAGGCAATGCCGACCGTCAGGGTGAACATCTCCTTGCGGGTGCCTGAGATCAGTGGCCAGAGGTAGTCGTTCCAGGCGCCGAAGAACGTGAAGATGCCGAGCGTCGCCTGCGCCGGTACGGTGAGCGGCAGGAGCACCTTCCAGAAGATCTTGAAGTGGCTCGCATTGTCGAGCAGCGCCGCCTCGTCGAGCTCCCTCGGAATGGCACGGAAATATTGCGTCATCAGGAAGACGCCGAAGGGCGCAGAAAGCCCCGGCAGGATCAGTCCGGGATAAGTGTTGTGAAGCTTCAGCCAGCCGAAGATCTGGTGGCGGGGGATCAGCACCGCCTGCTCGGGCACCGCAAGGCCGAGCAGCACGATAATGAAGAGCGTGTTGCGGAACGGGAAGTTCAGCCGGGCAAAGCCATATCCGGCAAGCGAGGAAAGGATCAGCGTCGCCAGCGTCAGTCCGCCGGAAACGATGGTGCTGTTCAACACCCAGCGGAACACCGAAGACGTGCCGACGACGTCGATGTAGTTCTTGATGGTGAAGGGCGCGTGGAAGACGGAGTTCATGTCCTCCATCAGTTCCTTGTTGTCCTTCAGCGAAAGCGCCACCACCCAAACGACCGGCGCCACCATGACGAGCGCCAGCGCCACCACAAGGCCGAGGATAATGCGGTCGCCCAAAGACCGTCCAACGATATTGCCCGAGAAAGAGCGGCTCATCCCTCGTCTCCCTTGCGCCGCGAGGCGGCGTATTGCGCCATTGCGGCAATCAGGATCAGCACGAACAAAACTTCCGAGGCCGCGGCACCAAGTCCGAGATCCCACTTGGTGAAGGCGGCCTCGTAGATGTAGAGCACGATGGGCTTGGAAACGTTGTTTGGCCCGCCCTGGGTCATCAGCCGCGCCTGGCCGAACAACTGGAACTGCAGCACGATCTGGATGATGACGACGAGCACGAAGGTGCGCCAGATCGACGGCAGCGTGATGTATCTGAGCGTGCGCCAGCGGCTGGCATTGTCGAGCGCTGCCGCCTCGTAGATCTCGCCCGGAACCTGCTGCAGCGCGGATAGGAAGAGCATCATCGGCAGGCCAATGCACCACCATACGGTCGCAATTGCAATTCCGATCATGGCAAGCCTGGCATCGGAGAGGAAGGCAGGTGGCGTGACGCCGAACCAGCCGCAGATCGTTGCAAGAAGACCGAAATTGGCGATGAAGACGATGCGCCAGATCAGGGTAACGATCGTTACCGACAAAACCGATGAGGAAAAATAGAAGGCGCGCAGCACAGCCGCGGTGCGGGTCCGCCGGTTGAGCGCCAGCGCCAGGAACAGACCGATGACGGCGAGCGCCGGGACGGTCAAAAAGACGAAATAGAAGGTGTTGCCGATCGACTGCAGGAAGATGTGGTCGTTGTATAGGCGGACGTAGTTGGTGAGGCCGACGAACTTTCCGACGCCGAAGGCATCCGCCTTGTGCAGGCTGATCCAGATGCCCCAGAAAAGCGGGATCACGAGAAGCGCGACAAAAACGACGAGATAGGGGGCGACGAAGAGCGCGTTGCGCCATTGCGGGGCACTGACGTTCTGAACGTTGTGCTGTTCGGCGGCCTTTGCCGTCACGCGCTGGGCGTTGAGCGCCGCCTCAGCCATGTTCTGCCTCCTCCGGATTGAAGGCTCGGCCCTCGGCGTCGAAGAGATGGCTGCGCTGTCCGTCGAGGACCAACGCCACCTCGTCGCCGATCGCCGCGCGGCTGCTGCCGGCATCCTCTGCGACGATGACGCTGCCGTCCTTCAGCCTGACGTATAGCAGCGTACGGTCGCCGAGGCGCTCCAGCACGTCGACGGTGCCCGATGTGGTCGGGCCGGCGCCGTTGGCGGGCTTCACTGCCTCGGCGCGGATGCCGAGCGTATGGTCTCCTGGCTTGACGCTCGCGGCGCGGATCGCGGTCCGAAGTTCCGTGCCATCGGGCAGGTTGGCGCTCAGGAAACCGTTCGTCTCCTTCAGCGTCACGGATAAGAAGTTCATCGTCGGCGAGCCGACAAAGGTGGCGACGAAGCGGCTAGCCGGCCGGGAGTAGATCTCCATCGGCGTGCCTATCTGCTCTATCTTGCGGTTGTTCATAACGACAATGCGGTCGGCGAGCGTCATTGCCTCGATCTGGTCATGGGTGACGAAGATCATCGTCGACTTGACGCGGTTGCGCAGCTGCGCCAGCTCGACGCGGGTGCGTACGCGCAGCGCCGCATCGAGATTCGACAGCGGCTCGTCGAACAGAAATGCCTTCGGCTCCTTGACGATGGCACGGCCGATCGCCACGCGCTGACGCTGGCCGCCGGAAAGCTGGCCGGGCTTGCGCTCGAGCAGATGGCCGATCTCCAGCATGCGCGCGGCTTCGGCGATGCGTTCCGAGATGATCTCCGGGGCGAGGCTGATGTTGCGCAAGCCGAAGGCCATGTTGTCGGCAACCGTCATATGCGGATAGAGCGCGTAGCTCTGGAATACCATAGCGATATCGCGCTGGCCGGGCGGCAGCGTGTCGATGCGCTCGCCATTGATGGAAATCGTTCCTTCGTCGACGCTTTCGAGGCCGGCGATCATGCGCAAAAGGGTCGACTTGCCGCAGCCTGAGGGACCAAGGAAGACCATGAATTCATTGGCCTTGATCGACAGCGACAGGCCGTCGAGCACGGTAACGGCACCGTAGCGCTTACTGACATTCTGGATTTCGATGCTGGCGGTCATCGGGCAAGCTCCCGGCTGCTGCCACCGCGCGCGCCCGTCCGGCCCCTCGGTGCGAAAGGATCGCGATCGGTCATGGACAGTGCTGGAACAGAAGCCTGAGGCTCCATATCTTCCTCCCGTGGCGCACCGCTACCGTCGAAATTAAATCAAACCGTCACGATGTCAACATTATATACGATATGTATCGCATATCTTGATTTAGTTTGAGCTATGCAGCGAGGCGGATCATCCGATAGGACAGCGGCGCGATCTGCGCGCTCAGCCGACCCTGCGACAGCGCGGATCCTTCTGCCTTCCTCGGCACGACATTGTCGGGCTTTTCCGCTGTGTTGGTGATCGAAAGGTCCGAATGCGCGATGACCTGGTCGTCGATGATCTTCAGTGCGCCGAACTCGAGCAAGCTGACGTCGAGATCGAGCGCTTCCGTTCCATGGCGGTTGACGATGAAGAAGGTAACGGCGCCGGCAGCAGCCTCATGAACCGCCGAAATGTCGAGATAGGGCACCTCGCCAACGTCGGCGACCGTGTAGGCGGGGCTGTCGACCGTCAGACGGAGCGCCGTGCCGCGGCCGTAGACTGAGGCGAAATAGTAAGGGTAGTAAGTCGTCTGGCGAAAGGCTGGGCCGCCGGGAACAGTCATGATCGGCGCGATCACGTTGACGAGCTGTGCAAGGCAGGCGATCTTCACGACGTCGGCGCGATTGATGAAGGTGTTGAGGATGCAGCCGATCTGCAGCACGTCCTCGAAATTGTAGTCGTCCTCGAGCAGCGCCGGCGCATGCGGCCAGCCGCTGCCACCCTCCAGGATCGCCTTGTCGCGCTCCTTGGAGTGGTACCAGACGTTCCACTCATCGAAGGAGATGTAGACATCCTTGGTCGAGCGCTTCTTGGCCTTGATGAAGTCGATGACGCCGGCGACCGTGCCGATATAGTTGTCGAGCTCGATGCTGCGGGCGAGGTAGTTAGCCGTATCCTTGGCGCGGTTCTCGAAATACATATGCAGCGAGATATAGTCGATCTCGTTGTAGGTATGGTCGAGGACGGTCGCTTCCCACTGCGGATAGGTCGGCATATGAGCGTTTGACGAACCGCAGACGACCAACTCCAGAGAGCTGTCGAAGGCGCGCATGGCCTTGGCAGTCTCGTGCGCAAGCCTGCCGTATTCGTCCGCCGTCTTGTGGCCGATCTGCCAGGGGCCGTCCATCTCGTTGCCGAGACACCAGAGTTTGACGTCCCATGGCGCATCGCGGCCATTGGCGATACGCTTGTCGCTCCACTCGCTGCCGCCGGGATGATTGACATATTCGAGGAAGTTGCGGGCCTCGTCGAGGCCGCGCGAGCCGAGGTTCACGGCAAGCATCATCTCGGTGTTGGCCGATACGCACCAGTCAGCAAATTCGTGGATGCCAACCTGGTTGCTTTCCGAGGTGTGCCAGGCAAGGTCGAGGCGGGTAGGGCGGCTTTCCCTGGGGCCGATCCCGTCTTCCCAATTGTAGGCCGAGACGAAATTGCCGCCGGGATAGCGCACGACCGGGACGTTCAGTTCTTTGACTAGATCGATGACGTCCTTGCGCATGCCGTTCTCGTCGGCGGTAGCATGGTCCGGCTCATAGATGCCGGTATAGACGGCGCGGCCGAGGTGCTCGATGAAGGAGCCGTAGAGCCGCGGATCGATATCCGAGATCGTGTACTTGCTGTGCGCCGTGACCGCAGCCTTCATGTCGCCCTCCACTGTATCGTCTTTTTGTGATTTATATCACTAATTGAGATGAATAAAGCGAATGGCATGCCAACCGTCAAGGGGCTTATTCAGAAATCGCGCGTATCAGCGCGTCTTAAGACGCAAGATTATATCCTGGTCGTAGTTGCCGAAGCCGCGCCCGAAAATGTTGATGCCGCCGGGATGCTTGGCGTTGTCGCGCACGCCGATCCGCAGCCTGATCGAGTGGTGCTCGTCGAGCTTCAGGTCGGCAAGGCGGACGTCGGAAATGCGCACGCCGTCAACGAAGGAGCCTTCGTCGTTGATGCGGAAATTCTTGAGCTTTCCGTATTGCGAACCCTTCAATTTCCACCAATCCGGCGTGAAGACCCCGCGTTTGTCGCCGAAATCGCCCGGCGAAGTCCAAGTGCCGACATCGGCGCCGTTGACGGAAAGGGTGATGTCGGAGGGCCAGTCGGCGCTCGTTCCCGGCACTTCCGAACTCAATTCAAGCGCGAATTCGATCTCGCGGATCGAGGTGTTCGTCAGCCGCGCGTTGTTCGGAAACTGGTATTCGACGTAGCCGCGCGTAAACCAGATCAGCCCTGCCTTCATGCGGTCCGGATCGAGAAACGTATTGGGAACGTCGAGGAGCCCGATGATGCCGTCTGCCGAGCAAAGGCCGCAAGGTGCCGTCACCTCGAAGCTGGTATAGAGTCCGAGCGGCATCGACACCTCGATGGCATCCGGTTCGGTTTCCTTGATTTCATTGTTGAAGACCACCAGCACCTCGTCATAGACGCTGTGGCAAACCTTCTGGTTGCCCTTGCGCGCCTTTAGCGTCTCGGTGCGGATCAGTCCTGCTTCCTCCAGCATCTGAACGTTGGTTGATACGCTCGACTGCGGCAAATCAAGGATCTCGGCGATTTCGTTGACGTTGAGTGGCGCCTTGTCCTGAAGCAGTCTGAGAACGGATATTCTGGCCGGCGAGGCGAGCGCTTTCAGAACGGGCATCCCCGCTTCGGGATCGACGACAAGGAAGTTGCGGCTCATGGAGGTCCATTCGGGAGGAAGCAAACTCGGATCCGGCATCTATATCAGAAAATCCGATGCATTCAAATATGGTATGCAAGGTCGGGGACAAGCCTAGGGAGCCGTTTAGCACGCGTAGATCGCCGGGCCGTTTTCAATCATTCGAGGAGAATCAGCGTCCCGTTCGATGCTTCGCCCAACCGGATGCCGAGCCTAAAACTTTCAACAAAATCAATGCAGGTATGCCGCATTTCGAGCAGCCCGGCAGGGGTTCTCCGGCCGGGCTTCACTAGTAGGGGTCGAATTACTTCGGCGTGACGTCGAAGCCGAACCACTTTTCTGAGAGTGACTTGATTGTGCCATCCGCCTTTGCTGCTGCGATCGCGTCGTTGAACACCGCCTTCAGCTCGGCGTCGTCCTTGCGCAGGCCAACGGAGCTGCCACGGCCCAGGAACCCGCCCTGGAAGCGCGGCCCCGTCGTCGCCATGTCCTCGTTGCCGGGCTTCTGCGACGCGGTGGTGAGATAGGCCATCGACGCCATGACAAGATCAACGCGGCCCGCCTTCAGGTCGAGATCATGCTCTTCGGTCGTTTTATATTCACGAACCTGGACGACATCCTTGAGATACTTATTTACGAAGGCTGCTCCTGTCGACGCGGTTTGGACACCGATCGTCTTGCCCTGCAGCATCGGCTTGATCTTCTCGATTTCGGCAATGGCGCCGGCTTCATCGCTGGCAAGCGAGAAGACTTCGCCTTTCTCGGGCAGGCCGGCAAGGTCACCCGACTTCGATGTCGCAAAGGCCTGGCCGGTTGAGCCATAGGAATCGCTGAAGGCGATCACTTCTTCGCGCTTGGCGGTCGCCGACATGCCGGAGATGATGGCGTCGAACTTGCCGGCGTTGAGCGCAGGGATCATGCCGTCGAAGTTCTGGACGACGACCTTGCACTCCACCTTCATGTGGTCGCAGAGATACTTGCTGAGCTCGATCTCATAGCCGTCCAGCGTGCCGTCCGGCTTGGTGAAGTTGTAAGGCTTGAAGGCGCCTTCGGTGGCGATCGTCACGGTCGTCCACTTCTTGTCTTCGCTGTGGGCGACCGTTGCGACCGCCACCAGGCCGGTGGCGGTCATCGCCGCGAAAACCCGTGAAAAGAATGTCATGTGATGCTCCCCTCTTTCTTCGTTGGGTTGGAATCTATTTGCTGATGAACTGCCGGAAGCGGTCCGAGCGCGAATTGACAAAGACGTCCTGCGGCTTGCCGTCTTCCTCGACGACACCCTTGTGCAGGAAGATAACGCGGCTGGAGACGTCGCGGGCAAACCCCATTTCATGGGTGACGACCAGCATCGTGCGGCCTTCGTCCGCCAGGCCGCGCATGACGCGCAGCACCTCGCCGACGAGTTCCGGGTCGAGCGCCGAGGTCGGCTCGTCGAAGAGCATAACCTTGGGACGCATGGCAAGCGCGCGGGCAATTGCCGCGCGCTGTTGCTGGCCGCCGGACAGATGCGAGGGATAGAAATTGCGCTTTTCGGCGATGCCGACCTTGGCAAGTAGCGCTTCCGCCTCTTCGACGGACTCCGCCCTCGACCTGCCCTGAACGTGGACAGGGGCTTCTATGATGTTTTCGAGAATGGTCTTGTGCGACCAAAGATTGAAACTCTGGAACACCATGCCGAGCTGCGAGCGGATGCGATCGACCTGTCTGCGGTCGGCCGGGCGGCTGGCATGCTTTCCGTCAGGGACCATGCGAATGGTTTCGCCGGCGACGGTGACTTCGCCTGAATCGGGCGTCTCGAGCAAGTTGATGCAGCGAAGGAAGGTGGATTTTCCCGAGCCCGACGAGCCGAGGATCGACACGACGTCGCCCTCGTGCGCGTCGAGCGATATGCCTTTGAGGACTTCGACCGGGCCGAAGCTCTTATGCAGGTTGCGGACGCTGAGCGCGACGGGGGACGGGGAGGTGGGCGCCGTGGTCATCGGGCGTCTCCTTCAAGTGCGGGCGCGGCATCCGCCGCCGGATGGTGGGGAAGGGGCTGACGCAGATGCGGGCTCAGCCAGTATTCGACGAGATGCACGAGCCGCGTCAGCAGGAAGTTGATCGCCAGATAGATGGCGCCGGCGACGATGAAGACCTCGATAGCACGGTAGGTCTCGGAAATGATCCTTGCCGCGACGCCCGTGACCTCCATGAGCGTGATGATCGAGGCGAGCGACGTGGCCTTCACCATCGAGATCATCTCGTTGCCGTAGCCCGGCAGCGCCTGGCGGATTGCCAGCGGCAGCACGATACGGCGGAACTGCATGAACCGCGGCATGCCGCAAGCGCGCGCCGCCTCAATCTGGCCGAAGGGCACGGATTGCAGCCCTCCGCGGATGATCTCGCTGGCGTAGGCGGCGGTGTTCATGGTGAGCGCCAGAACGGCGCACCAATAGGCTTCGCGCAGGATCGGCCATAGGAAGCTGTGCCGGACTGCCGCAAACTGGCCAAGGCCATAGTAGATCAGGAAGATCTGAACGAGCAGCGGCGTTCCGCGGAAGACGAAGACATAGGCGCGCGCAAACCATTCGAGCGCAAGCACGCCGGAGAGCCGGCAAAGGGCGAGGCCAAGCGCGAGGATCGCGCCGAGCACGATCGAGCTCAGCGCAAGCGCCAGCGTCAGCGGGATCGCCGAGATCAGGCTGACGAAGGTTTCGGCGAGAAAGCGCCAGTCCATCAGCCCCTCCTCACGCCGCGCGACAGCTGCTTTTCGGCGCGCCGCAGAAACAGGCCGGAGCCGGTCGAGATGATGAGATAGATCGCGCCCGCAATGGCATAAAAATCGAAGGGCAGGCCGGTGGATCCGGCGGCCACCTGCGTCTGGCGCAGGAGTTCGGCGACGCCGGTGATCGAGACGAGCGCTGATTCCTTTAGCACCACCTGCCAGACATTTCCAAGCCCTGGCAGCGCGTGGCGCAGCGTCAGCGGAGCGGTAATCCGACGAAAGCGAAGCGCGCGCCCCATGCCGCAGGCGACGGCAGCCTCGATCTCGCCGGGATGCACCGCCTTGAAGGCGCCGCGGAAGATTTCTGTGAACTGGGCGCCGGAGGTTACCCCGACCGCCAGCGAGCCGGCGAGGAAGCCGGGAAAGCCGATAAAGCCGCCAGCACCGAAGATCTGACCGACGGCGGTCACGAGCGCGCTTCCACCGAAGTAGAAGAGGTAGATGACCAAGAGATCGGGGATCCCGCGCAGCACCGTGGTGTAGGTGTCGGCCGCCATCTTGACGCCTCGACTACCGGAAATCTTCGCCCATGCGCCGAACGAGCCGATCACTGCGCCGATCGAATAGCCGGCCAGCGCGATCAGAATCGTCATCCATGCGCCGGCAAGCAGCGCCTTCCCCCAACCGTCGGGGCCGAAGCTTACAAGCTCCAGGATGCCGGGCTGGTTCATTGCGCCTCGCTTTCGGGTAGCGGCGGCTGAACGTCGTCGGGGATCGGATTGACGAACGGCGTCCCATCGAGGCGGGCCTTTAGGTCCGCCTTGGCTGCCTCGATGAGCGCCGGGTCGCGGATAAGATCGATGGCCGTGCTTGCCATCACCTTGGCCGCATGTTCCGTGCCCTTGTGGGCGGCCGGAAGCTTGCCCTGGGCAACCAGTTGCCAGGAATGGCCGGGTGTTCCGATCGCGTAGGTCGCGCCGCGCATCTGCACCGTCGGCACGACCCAGCTGACGCTGCCGACGTCGGTCGAACCGACGATCGTGCTGTCGCCGGCGTAGAGCGGGAAGATTTCCTCGCAGAGGGGCTGGTCCTTCTTCGCCTTCAGTCCGAAACGCTGGTAGGAGGCGGTGATGTCCTCGGCGCTCATGGTCTCTTGGAATTTCCTGGCCGTCGCGCGGTCCGCCTCGTCAAAGACCGGCGGCCCGAGGCGATCGAGGTTTGCGAACATCAATTCCTCGAGTGGGCCGTTGCCGACAAGGTTGGCGTCGCCGCTGATCACTTCGCTGCGGACCGACGTCTCCGTCATCAGCGCCGCCCCATCCGCCACCTTCTTCACGCGGGCGACCAATGCATGCAGTTCCGGCAGGTTGCGGGCGCGGATGAGGTAGCGTACGGCCGCACGCGCCTGGACGACGTTCGGCGCATGTCCACCGGTGTCCGTGACGGCATAATGGATGCGGGCAGTCGAGGGCATGTGTTCGCGCATGTAGTTGACGCCGACATTCATGAGCTCAACGGCGTCGAGCGCGCTGCGGCCGAGATGCGGTGTTGCGGAGGCATGCGATGCGCGGCCGGTAAAATGAAAGTTGAGCTCGTTACAGGCGAGCGAAACCGGATTGTTGATGCCAGCAAAGGCCGCCGGGTGCCAGCAGATCGCGATGTCGACATCGTCAAAGGCGCCGGATCGCACCATGAAACCCTTCGACGAGCCGCCCTCTTCAGCGGGGCAGCCGTAATAGCGGACGCGGCCCTTCAGCCCGTTGGCGGCGAGAAAATCCTTGACGGCGGCGGCGGCCAGCATCGAACCGGCGCCGAGCATGTTGTGGCCGCATCCATGTCCATTGCCGTTGGATGTGACTTCGCGCTTCTCGGCAACGCCGGCTTCCTGGCTCATGCCCGGAAGCGCGTCGAATTCGCCGAGGATGGCGATCACCGGGCCGCTCTCGCCCGCTTCGCCCATGACGGCCGTGGGCAGGCCGGCAAAGGCGCGTTCGACACGAAAGCCCTCGGATTCGAGCTGCCGAGCATGAGCTTCGGCCGAGCGGTACTCGCAGTAGTTCGTCTCCGGCATATCCCAGATCTGGTCGCTCAGCGCAAAGAACGCCTCGCGCTTGCCTTCAACGATGTCCCAAACGGCATTCGAGTTTTTCATGGCTTTCAAAGATACCCAATTTCGCATAGTATCCAAAATTGGCGCCAATTTAGAGTACTATATTTTTTTGTGCAATCCGGGTGCGTGAATAAATTTTGGCCATTCCTAAGCGTCTAGTGCGCTTACAGAAATTCGATCCGGCGTGATATGAGTGATGAAAAATTGGGGAGGCGAATGGCGGACGTCGTGATGGATTCGAGTGCGGAAGTATCCAATGCGCGGGACGTAACCGATCTAGTGCTGCAGGATATTCTCGGGGGCGTGCTGCTACCAGGAACCTGGCTGAAGCAGATTGATCTAGAGCGCCGTTACAAGTGCACGCGTCCGGAAGTGCGGCGAGCGCTGGATCGCCTGGCGCAGAAACGCTTGGTCGAGCATGTTCCCAACCGTGGCTACCATGTCTACGAACCGGACGGACGGCGGGCACGGGAGGTGAGTGAAATTCGCGTCGTTCTCGAGACTGCCGTCGCCGGCGCGATCGTCGAAAACGCGTCACCGCCTGAGATCGTCCGGTTGCGGCAACTGGCAGAGCATTTCGACCGCATGGTGCTGAACGGCACGACGCTGGAGCTCTATGAAGCCAATCTGGCGTTCCACCGGAAAATGTTGATGCTTGGCGGCAATCTCGAGCTGGTGGAACTCATCACCGAGATTCGACAGCGGACATCGTCAGCTCCAGTTTCTCAGTGGCGCACGCGCGCGCGCGTGGAACAGTCCGGCCGGGAGCATCATATGATGGTCGACGCGATCGAAGCCAACGACACCGATCGACTGAAGGATCTGGTGCGTCAGCATATCCTGCAGCGCTGATTCCTGAAAAGCTCAACTCGGATGCCGTCTTGGTGGTTGGCGGAAGGCACCTTGCAGCCGCGCGTGACTCACGACGCGCTCTGCGCATATCTGCTCCCTGATTCATGAGGCGCTTTCACGTCCAACGGAAGTGCCCCCATAGTGGGGCTTAAAGCAAGCTCGACGATCGCGGCCCGCTCGGCGGATCCTTCAGCATCCCGAAATTAGTCTATCTATCTGATAGATAACAATTTTATGGCGGAGAGGGTGGGATTTGAACCCACGATACCCTTGCAGGTATGCCGCATTTCGAGTGCAGTGCAGCCAACCACTCCAAACCCATTTGCACGATAGGAGCCGTTCCCACGATGTCGGCCACGTGCCGGCTGGAGAGATTGCCAGTTTTCAAGTGAGTAATACGCTAGTCCTAATTCGGAATTCGTTGTATCGGGGCGGGATTTCCCTGTTTACTTTCTTAGGGAATTCTTTCGCAAGTGTCTGATAAATAAACATTTTTCGCTAGCTAGAACCAGGATCGAGCTGATTTTAGCGAAATATCCCTGTAAATCAGTGCTTAACAGGGAAATGGCTTTCGGAGACCGGTTCGCGCTGGACTGGAATCACCACCACTATTTCCTGCGATAAATGCCAATATTCCAAGCTCTCTCAAAGAGTTAGGAATATTAATGGCTTGTGCGAGCGTTTTGCCAAACGGCTGGCCATTTTGTCTCTACTTGGCGCCCGAGAGGCGCCAGAGACCGCTTCGTCTCAAATGGCATTCGACTTTGTCCAGCCGTTTTCGCGGCATGAATGCGGATCGACCGATGCGACGGGTTAGGTGAGCCAGAAAAATTCGCACTCGATCCAACCCATCAAATGCCGGGACTAAACATCTAGCAGGGACTATCGAACCACAGTCGAGCGGCGCCGGCTGAGCTGGTCGATGGCGACCGCTAGAAGCAGCACAACGCCGCGTGCCGTATCTTGGTAGAAGGTCGGTACGTTCATCAAGCTCATGCCGTTGTTGAGACTGCCCATCAGCAGGGCGCCGACAAGTGCGCCGAAGACACGGCCACGACCGCCGCTGAGTGAAGTGCCGCCAATAATGGCGGCAGCGATGGCGTCGAGTTCCAGGAACAGGCCAGCACTGCCGGCGATCGCACCGCTGACCCTCGCTGTCAGCGCCACACCGGTGATGGCGTAACCGAGCCCGGCGATGACGAAGTTGATGAAGATCATGCGGTCGACATTGATGCCTGATAACCGCGCTGCCTCCGGATTGCCGCCGATGGCATAAAGTTGCACGCCGAAACGGGTCCGGCGCATCAGTACGTCGGCAGCTATAGCGCAGACCGCGACCAGAACGATGAGATAGGGAACACCCTTGGAGGAGGCCAGCCAGATAGCAGCGATCGCAGCGGCCAAAGCCGGCAGCAGCGCTCGGACCAGTTCGCCCTTCGGGTTCTTGACGATGCCAAGCGCCAGGCCGCGCCGCAACTCGAAGCCGTTCAACACCGCGAACAGACCGAATGCCGTAACAATCAATGCGATAGATACATCCGGGGGCAGAAAGCCGGTGGCGATCTGCTTGAGAGCGGGTGGCAATGGCGCAACGGTGGCGCCATTGGTGGCGATCATCGAGATGCCGCGGAAATAGAGCATCCCCGCTAGCGTCACTATAAAGGAGGAAACTTTCATCCTGGTCACCCACCAGCCCTGCCATGCCCCCATCAGCAGACCGACGCCGATGCAGACAAGAACGGCGAGGATTGGATCGACATTGAACTTGACGGTCAGTAGCGCGACGACAACGCCGACCAGCGCAACTGCGGATCCTACCGACAGATCGAAATTGCGGGTGACGATCAGCATCACCGCGCTGATTGCCGCTAATCCGACGATGGCGGTCTGCAGTGCCAGCAGGATCAGATTGCGTTGCGTGAGGAAGGTGCCGTCGGTAGCGAAATAAAAGAACAGCCAGATTCCGGCCAGCACCAGGAGCAGCGTGGAGTCTCGGAGGGACCGGCTAAACAGCAGCCGTGTTATGGCCGAGGACGCCGATGCAGGCGCTGCGATAGCTTGCGAAGGTTGGCTCATGGTTGTCTTCCCGTTGATGTACTAAACGCCTGCTGCCAGTTTCAGCAGCTGCGCTTCGCTTAGCTCGTTCCTAGTGACGGTTCCGCCAACGCGCCCGTTGCGCAGCACCATGGCCCGATCACAGATTTCGACGATTTCCTCGGCATCCGAGGATACCAGAAGAATGGCGCAGCCAGCCGCCGCCAGCTCTCTCCAGATCTGCGTGATCTCCGTTCGCGCACCGACATCGACGCCGCGTGTCGGGTCGACGAGCAAGAGGATTTGCACGCCAGCGGCCAGCCAGCGCGCGACCTGCACTTTCTGCTGGTTTCCGCCGCTCAGCGTGCCGACGAGGGCATCGATATCGGGGGCCTTGATCTTCAATCTCGCGAACAGATCGATGACCTTGCGCCTCGCTGCAGGCCGATCGACGAAGCCGTGCCGGCATAGTGCCTCGAGATCGGCCAGCACGACATTGTCATAGACCGAATGCTCGCCTGAAAGTCCGTCGCGCCGATCCTGCGCAATCAGGCCGATGCCAAGCCGTACAGCATCTGCCGGCCGACCGATCGACGCCTCCTCGCCGTCCACCAGAATAGTCCCTGATGTTGCCCCGTGCCATGCGCCGAACAGTGCCATGGTGGCTTCAACAACGCCCGAACCGAGCAGGCCGAACAGGCCCACCACTTCGCCACGCCGAACAGCGATGTCGAGATGGCTGACCAGTTCCCGGCCGGCGGGATCGCGCACCACGAGGTCGCGCGCCTCAATCGCCACTTCGCCTGCGGCGCTCTCCCCGCGTTGGTGGTGGCGCGAAACCCTGCGGCCGATCATCAGGTCGACCACCGCGTCGCGCGATGTTTCGCCGGTGCGCAATGCACCGCTGATGCGCCCGTCGCGCATGATGACGATGCGGTCAGAAATCTCGAAGACTTCGGCCAACCGATGCGAGACGAAAATGATCGCGACACCACGGGCGCTGAGTTGGCGCATGCTATCGAACAGTCGCTGTGTTTCGCGATCGGTAAGTGCCGCCGTGGGCTCGTCGAGGATCAGCAACCGTGCATTCTTCGACAGCGCACGCACGATCAGCACCAGTTGCTGGTTGGCAAGGTCGAGGTCGCCGAGCGGCAGCGTCGGTTCGATGTCTAGGCCGAAATCGGCAAGCGCCGCCTTGGCGCGCGCTCGGCGGAGCGGCCGGTCTATAAGCCCATACCGCTCCGGCTCGTTATTGAGGAACAGCCCTTCCTCTACAGTCAGATGCGCCGCAACATTAACCTCTTGCGCAAGGAAGGCGACACCGGCCGCTTCAGCTTCAGCCACTGAACGGCATCGCAACGGCGAACCATCAAGCATGACTTCGCCGGTGTAGGACCCGAAGGGATAGAGGCCGGAGAGCACCTGGATAAGAGTCGACTTGCCGGCGCCATTCTGACCGAGCAGTGCGACGATCTCCCCGGGGCCGATGTCGAGATCGACATTGTCGACCGCCACCACCCCCGGAAACAACTTGGTCAGCGCGCGCACATCGAGAAGCCTGCCATCAGCTGACATGGCGTCGTTCGACGGTTTCTTCGGATGTGCTGCCGCGGTCATTTGCAGGTCGGCTTCTTGTCCGGTGCGTTCTTGTAGACCTCGTCCGCAGAAAGCCAGTAGTCGTGCTTGCAGACGAAATCGGCGATTGAAGCCTGATCCACATAGTAGATCGGTGTCTTCACCCAGGGCATGTCGCGCACACCGTTGTGGACGGTGTCCTTGGTATCGATCGGCTGGCACTGGGCCATTGCTATGGCCACCTTGGCGCCAGCGGTGCCCATCTCGTCCGGCGCTGGCCAGACGCTTCCGTCCATCTTCCCGTCGACGATGGCCTGCATCGCCGCAAGCTCCATGTCCTGCCCAGTCACGGGGATCGAGCCCGCCTTGATGCCCGCGCCCTCGATCGCCTGCATGACACCGAGCGACTCGCCGTCATAGGAGACGAGGAAGGCATCCACCTTGTTGTCAGTCTGGGTCAGCGCATTTTCGGCGAAGGCCTGCGCCGGCTCGGCCTTCCAGCCCTTCGCGAACTGATCCATGACGATCTTGATTTCGCCCTTGGTCACCGAGGGATCGATGATCTCGTGGTAGCCGGCCTGCATATCGGTGGCGCCGGTCTGGCCCGGGTCGCCGCCGATCAGCGCGTAGTTGCCCTTCGGCACCTTGGCCAGGAGCGCCTTGGCGGCGATCATCCCGCCTTCCTTGGCATCGCGCCCGATATAGGCGACCTGATCGGCACCGGTGATCAGGTCGTTGTAAGAGGCGAGTGGAATATGGGCGGTGGCTGCCATTTCGGCGATCTGCGCGGCGACGTTGAAGTCGACCGGGTTGATGACGATAGCATCGACACCCTGGGTGATGATGTTTTCGGCCTGCGATACCTGCGCCTGGGCATCGTTTTCGGCGGACTGCACCAGAACTTCGTAGCCCGCGGCTTCGGCTGTCTTCTTGAAGAAAGGCATGTCAGCATGCAGGTAGCGGAACGCAGTCTGCTGCTTCATCATGAAAGCGATGCGCTTGGTGGAGCCCGGCTTGCATGGGCCGTCTGCCGCCTGTGCTGGCACGGCAACGCCGATGGCAAGCAGTGCCGTTGCGCCGGCGAATGCCAGCCGTACATTTGCAATCCTAACAGTGTTCATGGCAAAGACCTCCCTATGCCGGGGGCGGTGTCCCGGCTTATTGAACAATCAGTTCCTGTTGGGTCCGGGCCGCGAAAAGCGCAGTCCGGGCGGAATCTGCTGCCGCCAAGAATGATGACCGGCCGGCAACCTCGCCGCGATCAGCAGTGCGGCTTCTTATCGGCCGCATTCTTGTAGACCTCATCGATTTTCAGCCAGTAAGGATGATCGCAGACGAACTTGCCGATTTCGGCCGCCCCGACAAAATAGATCGGCGTCTTGACCCACGGGATGTCGCCGGCGCCGTTGTCAATGGTGGCGGACGCGTCTAAGGGCTGGCACTGTGCCATGGCCACTGCAGCCTTGGCACCGTTGGTCGCCATCTCGTCTGGAGCTGGCCACACGCTTCCAGCTTGCCGTCCCTCGACGATCGCCTGCGCCGCTGAAAGCTCCATATCCTGGCCGGTGACAGGGATCGAGCCCGCCTTGATGCCGGCGCCCTCGATCGCTTGCAACACGCCCAGTGACATGCCGTCATAGGAGACGAGGAATGCCTGGATGTCGTTGCTATTCTGGGTCAGCGCATTTTCGGCATTGGCCTGCGCTGGCTCTGTTTTCCACGACGGCGTAAACTGATCCATGACGATCTTGATGTCGCCCTTGGCCGCCAGCGGGTCGAGGATCGCATGATAGCCCTCCTGCATCTGGGTTGAGCCGGTTTGACCGGCATCGCCGCCAATCAGCACGTAGTTGCCCTTGGGCACCTTAGCGGTGATGGCCTTAGCGGCGACCATGCCGCCTTCCTTCGGGTCGCGGCCGATAAAGGCGGTCTGCTTGGCACCCAGGATCAGATCGTCATAGGAGGCGATCGGCACGTGGGCGGCCGTTGCGAGGTCGGCAATCTGCGCCGCGACGTGGAAATCGACCGGTTGGATGACGATCGCATCGACGCCTTGCGTAATGACGTTCTCGGCCTGCGCAATCTGGTTCTGCGCGTCGTTCTCGGCCGACTGCACGAGCACCTGATAACCTGCCGCCTCGGCTGTCTTCTTGAAGAACGGCACATCGGCATTGAGGTAACGGAAGGCAGTCTGCTGCTTCAGCATGAAGGCGATTTGTTTGGTCTTGCCTGGCTTGCATGCGTCGGCGGCGTCAGCCGGCAAACTGGCAACAGCCAAGGCCATGATCACGGCGGATGACGCGGCGAGCGCGGAAACAGAGTATCGAACTTTCATTATATCCTCCCTTGATTTGGCAGATTGATCTTCATTATTGTTACCGGTAACAATGGATAACATGGCGAGTTAATCCACGTAAATTCAAATATTGCTAAGTAAAAAATGATATTATAACAATGATGCAATGTTACGTAACGGGAGAAGAACTTGGCTGTAACGCTGCGCGATGTCGGGAAACGGGCTGGCGTGTCGTCGATGACCGTCTCGCGGGTCATCAACGGGCGCGAGGGCGTAGATGTGGAAACGCAGCGGAAGGTCGAGGACGCAATCGAGGAACTGGACTATATCCCGAACCGGATCGCCCGCGGGCTAACCTCACAGAAGACCGCCACGATCGGCCTGATCATTCCGGACGTCGTCAACCCTTTCTTCTCGCCGGTGGTGCGCGGCGCCGAGATGACGGCGCGCAAGGCTGGCTACCGCGTTCTCTTGTGCAACACCGAGGGCGACCTGAGGCTGGAGCGCGACTATATTGAGGACCTGGTCGCGCACCGGGTCGAGGGGCTTCTTCTGGCGCCGGCCAACGATGAGTCCAGGCATAGCGTGTTTCCGCTACTGCGCCGCGACTTCCCGCTTGTCCTCATCGACCGCGCCTTGCCCGATCTCGATTGCGATCTGATCGTCTCGGATAGTGCGACAGGTGCGCGCAAGCTGGTCGAGCATCTGATTGCTGTCGGCCATCGCAACATCGCACACGTCACCGATGCCGACGATACGTCAACCGGACGAGAACGTTTGCGCGGCTATCAGGAAGCCCTGGCCGCCGCCAGTATCCCCTATCGCGAGGAATTGGTATTCCGTACGACTGTCGACCAGATCGGCGGCTATCGTGCGGCACAACAGGTCCTCGCTCTCAGCCCGATGCCGACGGCGATTTTCACAGTCAACAATATGACGGCGGTCGGCACCATGCAGGCGCTGCGCGAGCGGGGCCTCTCGGTCCCCGACGACATGGCGCTGGTCTGCTTCGACGAGGTCGAGCATCTCGCCGTGCTCTCCCCGTTCTTGACTGTCATAGACCAGCCGGCCGAGACATTCGGCAGCCTTGGCGCGCAGTTGCTTCTGGAGAGAATTTCCGGCAAGGCGGGCAAGCGCAGCCGGCGCATCGTGCTGCAGACGGACCTGATCATCAGGATATCGTGCGGATCAAAAATCGGCGTGCCAACGAGAGGCGATAGCGCGCTCGTTTAATCTGATCTCGCGTTTACGGTCGTCATTGGGTCGCCCAGCGTGACGTGCGCAGCCGGGGGCCTGCACCGATTTGCCGCTGAGATGGAGTTTCGTCAGAGAAGCAGTAAAAGGCACAGTGCAAACTCTAAGTATCCAACTGGCTTTGTCACATTGTTGAGTAGGGCAGCAAGGATCCCTCATCTCAGGTGCTTTCAAGCGGCGGCGGTTGCCGCCTCGCGCCAGGTCTTCATCGCCCATGCGCGCGGCCACCCTTCCATCAGAACTCTCGACGGGACGCGGTCCGGTCCAAGCTCACGCCGGAGGCCGTTCGCAGTCAGTGTAAGCCCGAATGGCTTCAGTTGGCCCTAGCCACAACCAGATCAATTTCCACCAGTGCGCTGCGTCCCAATTTGGCGGCGCCGATGGTCGTGCGGGCGGGAAGGCGATCTTGGTCGTGGAAGTGCCGATGATAGACCTGGTTGAGACCTGCATAGTCGCGGTCGAAATTCGACAGGTAGATGCGTGCGAAAGCCGTGTTTTCCAGCCTGTAGCCAGCAGCATCAAGAATGCGGTTGAGATTGAGGAAGACGAGGTCTGTCTGATCTTCGATCGAAGCGGGCAGGGCGGCTTCCGGGTTGTCAGGGTCGACCGGCAACTGCCCAGTTACGTGCAGGATATCGCCGATCTCCACGGCGTGAGCGTAGCGGGCCGTCGCAGGTGGCGGGGCTGCGTTGGGGACGAAGATGCGGCGTAGGGTTGGCATGGCTGGCGTCTCTTCTGGTATGACCACGGGCCGGGCAGGTCGAAGACTGGAATTTCTACCATAAGCCTGCAAGACGCCGCCGACGTCTGGATCGGCGGCGGCGCTGTTTGCAAAGATTCAGCTCCACGGATGACGGGGAGGATTTACGCCGTTCAAATAGAAGTTACCGACATGGAAGAACTTCCAACGGACCGGGTCGTGCAGCGTGTGAGCCCGCGCGTTTCGCCAGTGGCGGTCGAGATTGTGCTTGTCGAGCGTCGAGCGTGTACCGGCCAATTCGAAAAGCTTGTTCGTGGCAAGGATCGCGATCTCCGTCGTCAGTACCTTGGCCTCGGCGGTCTTGACCGTCGCTTCTGCGACTGTTTCCTCAGTGGGGTTGCTGAGGCCGAGGTCGATCGCCTCGCCAGCGATGCCGAGGAGTGCCTCGGCGGCGTGAAGCCTGATCTTGAGATCGCCGATTGCAGCAATGGTGAAAGGATCCTCGCCCGCAGTCTCCTTGCCGGTATCGATCCAGGGTCGGCTTTGCGTCTTGACGAAGGTGATTGTTTCTTCGATGGCGCCACGGGCGATGCCGGCATCGATGGCGGCCTGGATGATCTGGGACACCGGGCCCGCGATGGTTGGCCTATCGAAGGCGGCAACGGGCAGAAGGCGGCTCTTCGGAACGCGGGCATTCTCGATCTTTACGGATCCTGACGCCGTGGTCCGCTGGCCGAAGCTCGACCAATTGTTCGTAACGGTGATGCCCGGCGCATCGCGATCGGTAAAGACGAGGAAGCCGTTGCCGTTTTCATCCACTGCCACGACGGGGATGATGTGCGACAGCAAGGCGCCGGTCGCGTAGAATTTCTCTCCATTGACGACCACATGGTCGCCGTCATATGCGATCCTCGTTTCGAACGCGGCGACGGTTTTGCTGTTAAGCTCCGAAAAGGCGTTTCCGAACCGCAGGCCGGCCAGCACCCAACCGAAGAACTCCTTTTTTTGTTCGTCCGAGCCGTCGAGATCGATGTGGCCGTTGATAGCAAGGTGGTTCTGCGTGATCTGGGCGATGGAAGAATCCGCTGCGGCGATTATGGCGATCACGCGCACGAGCGTCTTGTAGGAAACGCCGGGGCCGCCATAAGCCTTCGGTATGTTTATGCCCCACAATCCACTTTGCGAATAGGCATCTATTTCGGCGAGCGGAAGAAGACCTTCCTTATCCCGAAGCGCGGCGCCCGGCGCAAACTCGGCCGCGAGACGCGTCGCGACAGTAATCGCTTCCTCGTCAGTCTTGATGATATGCGCGGGCGTCTCCGGACGCGGCCTCGGCGGAACAGGGTCGTTGGAGTTCACACGCGGGTGAAGCGCGTAGTCGATAGGCTGCTTTTCGATAACTCCCATGGCGGCGCTCCTCGTTGATAGCGGGAGCAGTTTTCCCTTTAATTCATAAAATCCATAGATAAAATCATGTTTCGAACTTGGCACCGGAAGAAATATCTTTCGAATTTAGGCCATTGGTGGGGAAAGAAGCCGCGACGCTCGGCTTATGCGCTTTAGACGGGGGCGTAAGGCAAGCGCTAAAGGTACTCTTCGAGGCTGATCTCCTCATCTCGATTTCTGTGGCGACCGCTCTTGTCGCCATCGAGTTTCGATACGATCAGATAGCGCTTAGTTGGTTGTGTTTGCCCGAGCTTGCAAGTGTCCGCGCGGCGCGCCGAGCTTCAGAACGGCTCCGCTATGACAGAGGGAATTCCTATATTCTCCGGCGCTCCAAGGGCAGGGCTCGTACTCAATCGTCAAAGCGATTGGGAAATTTTATCCCAATGATGGGATTGGCTGAGGTAAAGCAAACTTTGCCGTCCCGACTGCCTGCCGTTGCCGCATTTCAGGTGGTTGTGACAATGCCCTCGCGGGTGGCAGCTCACGCACGCGAGGGCGAGCGCCGCGGGCTATGCGGCTTCAGCTGGCTTGGGCTTTGCATTGGAATCCGGGGTAACCGCGGGCGCCTCGCCGATGCGCCATTGGTAGGGCGGGAGAGTGCCGTTGACCGCGTAGTCGCCCACGATCCGATCCTTGTAGATGCGCGGATTGTGGGAGGAGAGCGTGCGGGCATTGCGCCAGTGGCGGTCGAGGCCATTCGGCTTCTTGGTGGACGACGCGCCAAGCGCATCGAAGATGAGGGTTGAGGCCTCGAGCACCAGATTGGTAATGACGGTCACGGCCTGCGAGGTTTCTAGTTCAGTGATCGCATTGGCGCGTTCTTCGACATCTTCGTCTCCTGCGAAATGTGCCTGATATGCGCGCTCGATCGCCGCGGCCACCTGCAGTACGATCGCGCTTGCCGCGTACGCGTTCCCTCTCAACCGGCCGACCACCTGCAACACTTGGGGATCCTCGCTGGATCGTGCGCCCGCACCGTTCGAATAGGTTCGCGTACGCGCCGCAACCGCTTGAGCGGTTTCGTTCGCGATTGACCGCCCGATACCAGCAAGCGTGGCCAGATGGACAAGCTGGTAGAAGGCCGCCCCGTAGCGGAATTTTTTCTCGTCGACGATGATATCATCCTCGTCGACGGCGACATTCACAAAGGTCGTGGTGCCACTGGCGGTCTGCGTCTGGCCGAAGCCGTCCCAATCATCGACGACCGCGACGCCCGCGGCGTCTCGTCTGACCTGCAGAACTACACCGCTGCCGTCCAGACCTGTCGCGCCGACATCGATCCAGTCCGCGAAAAGGGAGCCGGTCGTGTAGTATTTGGTGCCGTTGACGACCAGTCTCCCATCCTGCTTGGATACGCGCGTCGAAAACGCCTCCTGCTTGGCATTGCCTATCTCTGTCCAGGCGTTGCCGGCGATATCTCCATGCGCGATCCGCTCGGTCCACCGCTTACGGGCCGCATCGCCGGGTTGCTTGTTTATGACGTCCTCGACAAACCCGAAGTGGCCGCGAAGAGCCTGCGTAATGTTCGAATCCGCTTGCGACAACTCGATAAGGATATTGGCCAGTTCGGGCAGGGTTGCGCCAAGCCCGCCCTCCGCCTCCGGCACTCGAAGTGCGCCGAGACCGGCCTTTTTCAGCTGATTGATTTCATCCTGCGGCAGCCCCCGCGTAAGCTCCCGATGGATAGCTCCCTTGGCGATTTCTTTAAAAAGGGGGCGGAAGCGTGCCACCAGGTCCTCGTAGCGTGCAGTGGGGCCGGCGCCCCAGGCAAGATCGATCTGCGTCATCAATTTTATCCTTGTTTTTCGTCGGTACCGAATGAACCACTAGTTCACCCGGGCGGCGCGTACGCCGCCAAGATAGAAGTCGTGAACATCCTCGCGGGCTCGCAACTCTTCGGCCGTTCCGGACAGCGCGACCCGACCGTTTTCGAGGATGTAGCCGTAGTCGGCATACTTGAGCGCCAGATTTGCATTCTGCTCGGCAAGCAGGAAACTGACGCCAGACCGGGTATTCAAAGTGCGGATGATCTCGAAGATCTCCTGCACGATGATTGGGGCCAATCCCATGGAAGGCTCGTCCAGCAGAACAAGGCGGGGTTTTGTCATCAGCGCCCTGCCGATAGCGACCATCTGCTGTTCGCCACCGGAGGTGAGGCCAGCCTTGGTGTTCCGCTTTTCCCTGAGGCGAGGGAACCAGCCGTAGACCTGCTCAAGACTGCTGAGCAGATCCGCACGTGAAGGCTTGCGCACGAAACCACCGGCGAGGATGTTTTCCTCGACCGTCAGATGTGGGAAGCAATGGCGGCCTTCGAGCACCTGCACCACACCTTTAGCGACGAGCCGTGACGCCGAGAGCCCACTGACGGATTCGCCCTGCAAGTGGATGCTGCCGCGGCTGATCTTGCCGCGCTCGGGACCCAGAAGGTTCGAGATCGCCTTGAGCGTCGTGGTTTTCCCGGCGCCGTTGGCTCCGAGGAGGGCAACGATCTTGCCCTCATCGACCTTTAGCGAAACGTCGCGGACAGCCAGGATCGCCTGACCATAAAGCGCCTCAATGTTGCGAATCTCGAGGAAGCTGGTTGTCTGAACGGTCATGGTTCCGCCTGTCCTCGTTCGGTTTAGTTTTGTGCTTCGCGCGGCTGGATGCCTTTTTCCTTGGCATAGGCAGCTGCCTTTGCCTTAATCACTTCCGCGAAGAGTGTCGGGTCGGCCTTGATCCAGTCGGTCTTGGCATCCCACGACTGTCCGTTCCATTGGATAATCTTGCCGGCGACGGTTTCGCCCTTGTGATTGTCGAGCGTCGTCTTGAGCGGACTGATCAGCCCCTCCGCGCCGAGGTCGGCGAGGCGTTTGTCGTCGATATTGAGGTTTTCCAGCGCCCATTGGCCTTCAGCCGCCGTCAGTGGCCGGTTGCCAAACTTCTTGTGACCAGTACGCAGGGCCTCGACGAAGGTGATCGCTTCGATCACGCCGTAGTTGTAGTACACCGTGCCGAATTTGCTGTTGTCCTTGAGGTCGGATTTGCCCTTATCGAGAATGTTTTCCTTGAGCTTCTTGATGATGCCGTAGTCGGTGCCCGGCGGAAAGACGGACACCGCGAGGTAGCCCTTCGCCGCGGCACCGGCCGGTCGAGCATCATCTTCCGAACCGCTCCAGATATCGCCGATGATGTGGTCGACCGGGAAGCCGACTCGGGCAGCCGTCTTGATGGCGACGGGCGTCATGACGCCCCAGCCGCGCAAGAAGACCCAGTCGGCGCCGGAACGGCGGATTTGCTGCCACTGCGCCTGCTGCTGTTCACCCGGATGGGGAACCGGAAGCTGGATGTCCTCGAAGCCGTACTTCTTGGAGAGAATGCCGAGGGGTTCGATCGTGTCACGGCCGTAACCGGAGTCATGATAGAGGGTCGCGATCTTGAGGCCCTTCAGCTTGTCGTAGCCGCCCGCCTGCTTGGCAATATAATCGACGATGATCTGTGCCTCGCTCCAGTAGTCGAAGATTAGGGGATACTGGTAGGGAAACACGCGGCCGTCGGTGGCGATGTTCTGGCCGCCGCCGGGGCTGACAATCGAGATCTTGTCGATACGGGCCTTATCGGTCAGGGCAACGTCCAGGCCGCTCGAGTGCGGATAGATGGCCGCCGTCAAAGCGCCGTTGTAGCCGTTCTTGTATCGCTCGTAGCACTCGATGCCGCGCTCGATAGTGTAGGCGGTCTCGCATTCCTGGATCAGGATCTTGACCCCGTCGACGCCGCCTTCGACCTCGTTGACGTACCTTAGATAGTCGATGTTGCCCGCTCCGAATGGAATGAAGGAGGGCGCATATGGTCCGGTTCGATAAGTGAACAGTGGATAGAGCTGCTGGCCGCTGCCGTCCTCTGCGAAGGACGGGCTTGTCATCACGCTGGCGGCGACGGTGGCAGCGGCCGCGAGAGCGAGCGCCTTGGCTATAAGAGACATGGTATTACCCCTCGAAAGTGGATTAAGGATTGGCGCCAAGCGCTTGGGAGAGGCGGGAAACTTCGGCGCCGGAAGCTCCGCCTTTTGAAATTATCCGGCCGCCTTCTCGCCGCTAGGTCGAAGGCGTCCAATGGCTTTGCGGGCAAGGCTCGACAATCCGTCGGGCTCCTTGATCAGCAGTAGGATTATGATCACGCCAAAGATGATGCGCTGTAGGTTGGCCAGCGCGCCCTGATCGGCGAGCAGCGAAAGGTCCACCACGAGCGACAGCCGATCGAGCAAAATAGGCATCAGAATGATGAAGGCCGCGCCAAGGAAGTTGCCGAAGATCGTGGCCACGCCGCCGATAAGAACGATGAAAAGCACCTGGAACGATTTGTCGAGATTGAAGGCATGCGCGTCGGAGGTTCCGAGATAGGCAAAGGCCCAGAGCGCGCCTGTGATGCCCAGGAAGAACGAGCTGATGGCGAAGGACAGCAGCTTTCGCTGGCTCACCCGGATGCCGATGACGGATGCGGCCGTATCCATGTCGCGGATCGCCATGAACTCCCGGCCGACCCTGCTTTTCACAACGGCGAATGCGAGAGCGATCAGGATCACTGTCGTTGCCGCGACGAGATAGTAGCGCCCAACGGCCGATTGCAGGTCCAAACCGAAAACGTCGAGCCGCGGCGCTGAGATCGTCAGCGACTGGCTGTCATTGGAAAACCAGCCGAAATTCGTGAACAGCCACTCGAAGAAGAATTGCGCGCCCAAGGTCGAGGCCCCGAGATAAAATCCCTTGATTCTGAGGGAAGGCAGGCCAAAAACGACGCCCGCAGCGGCCGCAACCAGTCCCGCGACCACTAGCACGACCGGCAGCGGCAGGAAGGGCAGGCGGAGCAACAGATTGTAGGTCGTGAAGGCGCCGATCGACATGAAAGCCGCCGAGCCGAGCGACACCAGGCCGGTATAGCCCTGCAGAAGGTTGAGCCCGATGCCGGCCAGCCCCATAACGATGGTGGGGATGATGATTGAGCTCAGCCAATAGTCGTCCGCGACCGCGGGCACCGCACCGAATACTGCAAACAGCCCAAGGACGACCCATAGAGTTGACGCATTGAGCGGCGAGCGAACGACGGTCGAATAGGCCGGTTCCTGGAACGCGGTCATGGTCACACCCTTTCGATTTCACGGTCGCCGAAAAGGCCGGCGGGGCGGATGAGGAGGAAGACGAGGGCGAGGATGTAGGCGAACCAGGTCGAGACGCTGCCGTTGACCAATGGCCCGACATAAATGTCGGCCAGGGCTTCCGTCGCGCCCACCAGGAGGCCGCCGACGATCGCCCCAGGAATGGAGGAAAAGCCGCCGATAATCAGAACCGGAAGCGCCTTCAGAGTTACGAGCGACAACGAATACTGCACACCTTGGCGGGAGCCCCATACAAGGCCCGCGACCAAAGCAACAACGCCCGCGACGCTCCAGACCACTCTCCAGATCACAGGCAGGCGGATGCCGATCGACTGGGCCGCCAGCGTGTCGTCGGCTACGGCGCGAAGCGAAATGCCCATGCGCGTCTTGTTGAAGACGATGGCGAGGACCACGACGAGCGATAGGGCGACGACGGATGCGACGACATCGAACTGGCTGACAAAAATACCGCCGACTTCCATGGCGACATCGGGAATGCCGATATCCAGCATGTGAACGTCGGCACCCATGGTGAGCTGGGCCAGCCCCTCGATGATGAAGCTCAGGCCCAGTGTTGCCATGAACAACGTCAGCGCGTCGCGATTTCGCAGTGGACGCAGCACGAGCCACTCGATCGCGATGGCCATGACCACCATCAGCGCGGCCGTGAGGATAAATGCGAGCGCGAACGGAATGCCGCGCTCGACGAGCGTTACAAACGCAAGCGCCGAGAACAGCAGCATGGCGCCCTGTGCAAAATTGAAAACGCCCGAGGCCTTGTAGATCAGCACAAAACCGATAGCGACGAGCGAATACATCACCCCGGCGAACAATCCGCCGACCAGCGTTTCAAGGAAGAAGGACATTGGCATCTCCTCAGTGAACCGTGCCGAGATAGGCGGCGATGACATCGGGGTTGTTGCGCACGTCCTCGGGCGTGCCGTCGGCGACCTTGCGCCCGTAGTCGAGCACGACGACATGGTGCGCCAGGCTAAGCACAATGCCGACATCGTGCTCGATCAGGACCACGGTGGTTGCGAAGGTGCGATTGACCTCCGCGATCACCCGGCTCATCTCCAGCTTTTCATCCTGATTCATGCCGGCCATCGGCTCGTCGAGCAGAAGCAATTTCGGATCCGCGACCAAGGCACGGGCGAGATCGACGCGCTTTTGCACGCCATAGGGAAGGGTCGCGACGATCTTGTCCGCGTGCCGTTCCAGGCCGAGAAAGGCGATGACGCGTTCGGCGCGCGCGTGGAACTCACGGCGCTCCGCGCTGTCCCGGCCGAAACGAAGGATGTTCTCCGCAAAGCTCGCCTTTCCGTGCCGGGACAAGCCCGCCAGGACGTTTTCACGAAGCGAAAGCCGGCGGAACAATGCGTTGTGCTGGAAAGTCCTGCCGACGCCCAGGCGTGAAGCCTTCTGTGGATGGATCGCCTCGAAGCGTCGACCGTCAAATACAACGTCACCGGAATCGGCGCGATAGACGCCGTTTATCACATTCAGGAGCGAGCTTTTTCCGGCGCCATTCGGACCGATCAATGCGCAGATCTCGCCTTTGGCGACCGAGAAGCTGAGAGCATCGATGGCCCGGACACCCTTGAACGATAGCGAGACGTCGTGAAGTTCGAGAAGCGCCGACATTACGCGATTGCCGTCTTGAGTTGGCGTGCGGCGGCGCTTCGCTTGACCGCCTCGATGTCGCGAAAAGCATCCGCCGGGTGGTTTTTCGGAAGGTAGGGACCCTCGCCGAAGAGCTTTTCGCGCAGCGTCCCCGGCTTGTAGGCTGTCGGGTAGACCCCTCGCTTTTGAAGTTCCGGCACCAGCAGGTCAACGGCCTGCTCGAAGCTTTCAGGGGTTACCGCATAGGCCAGGTTGAAGCCGTCGACATCCGTTTCCTCGACCCACTCCTGAAGGATATCAGCGATAGTACTGGGCGATCCGACGAAGACAGGGCCAACGCCTCCAATGCCGCCCCACTTGGCGAGCTCTTCGACCGTCCAGGCTTTATCCTTGCCGGCAAAATGCTCGACCATCGAAACGATGGCGTTGGTTTCCACCTTCTTCAGCGCATCGGTGGGTGCGTACTGGCCAAAGTCGATACCGCTCCAGCCGGACATGAAGACAAGCGAACCGTCATAGGACGTATAGTTCTGATAGTCGTCGAACCGTTTTTGCGCCTTCTCATCCGTCTCGTCGATGATGAGCGTCGTCAGGTTGTAGATCAAAACTTTCCGCGGATCGCGGCCAGCGGCGGCGGCCTTTTGACGGATTTCGGAAACATAGGCCTTCAGCAGCGACTTCGTCGGGGCGCCGACGAATACGCATTCCGCGTGTGCAGCAGCAAAGGCCTTGCCCGGTCCGGACGCGCCCGCCTGATAGAGTACGGGCGTGCGCTGGGGGGAGGGTTCGCTGAGGTGATAGCCCGGTACGTCGAAATACTTGCCTCTGTGGCCGATCTCGTGGACCTTGCTCGGGTCGGTGAAAATGCCGCGCGTGGGGTCGCGCTGCACCGCGCCTTCCTCCCAACTTCCTTCGAACAATTTGTAGAGTACGTCGACATATTCGGCTGCGATCTCATATCGGTTGTCATGACGCTGGAGGCCAGCCTGACCGACGTTCTTCGCTCCGCTTTCAAGATAGGAGGTCACGATGTTCCAACCGACACGGCCCTTCGTGTGGTGGTCCGCGGTCGATAGGCGACGAGCGAACGTGTAGGGATGCTCGAACGACGTCGATGCCGTAATACCGATCCCCAAATGCTCGGTCGCAAGCGCGATCGGCGCCGCCAGCTGAAGCGGATCGTTGACCGGAATCTGCGCCGCCTGTTCGATAGCGTGATAATTTGAGCCTTTATAGACGTCGTAATATCCGATGACGTCGGCGATGAAGATCCCGTCGAAAATGCCGCGTTCCAGTGTCCTCGCAAGATCCTGCCAATAGTCCAGGTCCTTGTATTTCCAAGACTTATCCCTTGGATGCTTCCACAGTCCCGGGGACTGATGTCCAACGCAATTCATGTCGAAGGCATTAAAGCGAATTTGGCGGGGCATGGAATCTCCAACGAAGGCTCATCAATGCCCACACCCTATCCGTCAAGAAAGGAGCAGCACAGTAATTACATAGTTTTTATATTCTATTATTTGAAAGATTTTCCTATGATGGGGGAGCAGGAGAGCACAGCGCCATCGAGAACGCGGCCGACGGCTGCCTTCGACTGCGGGTGACGGCGGTAGCCTGCCGCCATTGGTTTACTTCAGAACGTCGTCTGGATGATGCCGATCGGTTACGCCGGTTGCGGAAAAGTGAATAGATTTGGGATGACGCAGGTCGTTTTCATTGAAAGCATTCTTATAAATTAATTATATCGTTTTTATATGTTTCTCGCCTGCCAAAAACAGCTGGCGTGTAGGAAGAACGCCTATGGCGACTGGCGGAAACAATGTGGAAAGCGGACTGAGATGCTGACGAAAAAAGGAAAATACGGCCTGAAAGCGCTTGTAGAGTTGGCGCGGCTGGAGCCCGGCGAGACGGCTTTCGTCAGCGAGATTGCGCTTCGCAACAATATTCCAAAGAAGTTTCTGGATACGATCCTGCTCGAACTCCGCAATGCCGGCACGTTGCGTTCCAAAAAGGGTCCAGGCGGCGGCTATTCGCTTGCACGTCCGGCTTCGGAGATTCGTATCGGCCATGCCATCCGTGTCCTTGATGGACCTTTGGCCCCGATCCGCTGCGCCAGCCGAACAGCTTATGAAGCCTGCGATGACTGCGCGGATCCGCAGACCTGTCAGGTCCGTCGAGCAATGACCGACGTCCGAGACGCGATCGCGTCCATTCTCGATTCCATGACGCTCGAACAGTTCGTTGCGGTGCCTGGCGCGGCTGCGATCGTCGATGATGAAGAATTGGACAAGCGGGCCGGCTGAGGTCTGTTTATCGCGAAGGGTGCGCCGGCTTCGGTCAGCCGATCACACGAGGTAAGGCACCGCGGGCGCCAAGCGCGGGGCGCAAGGTGATTTCATCGTGAGCCTTGGCCATCGGCGCGGCGGCCGTGCTCGCCGACCGGATCGTCGCCATGAAACCTTGGCCGGGTCGGATGCTCGAGGAGATCAAACGCCGCCCCGTTGGCACCCTCGATCGTTCCCTGCCTGAAAAAAAGCGGGCGGACTACCGCCGCGTAGCCCGCCCGGCAGGTTGCTGTTTGTGCAAGTCGTGAGCAGCCGGCGGAACGCTGTTTTAGAGAGGCATCCTGCCGGCTTATCTCGCTTGCGGTATCAGGCTGCTTCCAGCGCCTCGGCGATGTCGGCGATAATGTCGTCGGGGTGTTCGATGCCGATGGACAGGCGGACATAGCCGGGGGTGACGCCGGTGGCGAGCTGTTCCTCGGGGCTGAGCTGAGAATGCGTCGTGGTCGACGGATGGATCGCCAGTGAGCGTGCGTCGCCAATATTGGCGACGTGGTAGAGAAGCTGCAGTCCGTCGATGAAGCGACGGCCCGCCTCGCGGCCGTCTTTCAACTCGAAGCCGACGAGGGCGCCATAGTAGCCTTGACGCAGATATTTCCTTGCCCGTTCGCCGGCTGCATCCGTCTGGAATTTCGGAAAGATGACCCTCGCGACCTTCGAGTGATTGTTGAGAAATTCGGCAACCTTGACGGCGTTCTCGTTGTGCTGGCGCAGGCGCAGAGGCAGCGTCTCGAGGCCCTGGATGAACTGGAAGGCGCTCTGCGGGCTGATTGGCAGCGCCGATGTCGCGTAACAGCACGGCCCGAACCCGCAAAATATAGGGGTGGAAGTCGATCGCCGCAGCCTTCTCGATCCAGTTCTTTTGGTGATAGCTCGGATCCGGCTCATGCAGCGTTGGGAAGCGCTCGGCGAGATCCTTCCAGGGAAAATTACCGCCATCGACGATAGCGCCGCCGATCGAGGTGCCGTGGCCGCCGATATATTTGGTCGTCGAATAGACGACGACGGCGGCCCCATGCTCCAGTGGCCGGATGATGAGGGGAGCTGCGGTGTTGTCGACGATCAGCGGTATGCCGAAGCGTCGGCCGACCTCGGCGACCTCGGCGATCGGGAAGACCTCGAGTTTCGGATTGGGAAGGGACTCGGCATAATAGGCGCGGGTCCGATCGTCGGTCGCCCGGGCGAACGCTTCCGGATCGGCGGCATCGACGAAGCGGGTTTCGATGCCGAAGCTCTTCAGCGTCGCAGCAAACAGCGCCCAGGTGCCGCCATAGATGCCAGTCGCGCTTACGATGTTGTCGCCGGCGCGCGCAAGGTTGAGGACGGCGAAGGCGGACGCCGCCTGTCCCGAGGCGAGCGCCAGCGCGGCTGCTCCGCCCTCGAGTTCTGCCAGGCGCTGCTCGAAGGCATCCTGCGTCGGATTGGAGACGCGCGTGTAGAGGTGGCCGGCCGCCTCCAGCGCAAAAAGCTTGTCGGCGCCGTCAGTGCCGGGAAGCTGGAACGACGATGTCTGGTAGATCGGCACGGCCACCGCGCCGGAAACCGGGTCGAAGCGGAAACTGCCGCCGTGCAGCGCGATCGTTTCCGGATGGCGCCGCAGCGAGCGGGGACCGGAAGTGCCCGAAGGCAGCACTGGGGTTTCCGGAACGGGCGCAGGATTGTGAATGGTCATGCGGTTCGCCTTTCTATTTTGGTTGCGGTCGGACAAAATACCTCCATGGGCGACACCGACGCGCCGGCCGTGGGTAATTCTGATGTCATCGGGCATGCCCCGGCTCAGGCGGATGCTTTTTCCCGCGCCTGTTCTTCCAGCAGGTCGGAGTGGTGTTCGTGCGCCACATCGGGATGAGAGCGCAACCGTGACTTCAACACGTTGCGGCCGACTTCTCGGAACAGCGGATTAAGTGGATCTTGCGTTACGCCGCGCACCTCTGAGGCGAGGTCCGGTGGCAGGTCAAGGACGGGAATGGAGGCCGCGAGGTTGGCCCCGAGGAAAAAGGGAATGGAGAGGCGGTCGCCGCCGGCGGCGGGCGTCACCACCCGATGGATATTGGCTTTCAGATAGCCGTTCGAGGCTAGCTCCAACAGTTCGCCGATATTGACGACGAAGGTGCCGCGGACCGGGGGCGCGTCGATCCATCCGCCCTCGCCATCATCGACCTGCAGGCCGCCGACGACATCCTGCAGCAGGATGGTGACGAAGCCGCCATCCTTATGGGCGCCAACGCCCTGGTCGCTGTCGGTCTGGTCGCGGCCGGGATATCGCACGATCTTCAGGAGCTGGTTCGGGCCGTTGCGGTAGATGGGCTCGAAGACATCGGGCTTTTGTCCGAGCGCCTCTGAGAAGGCCTGCAGCACCTTGATGCCGACTGCCGTCACGTCGGCGATCCATTTCAAGACAGGCTCGCGCAACTCCGGCAGGGCCGGCGGAAACTGGTTGGGGCCGATCAGCCGCCTCCACGGCGCATCGTCCGGCAGAAGATCGAGCTTTCCGCGCTCGGGCCCGAAATCAACCTGCTCGCGCCAGTCCTGGGTGCCGCGGGTATACTCGAAGCCGGCTCGATTGTAGCCGCGGAAATGCGGGGATTTGCGCATCTCGATTTCGAGCTTGTCTTTTTCCGGCAACGAAAAGAAGCGGCGGGCAAGCGCTGTCAGCGCATCGATCTCGTCCTGCGGGATACCGTGGCCGGCCAGGTAGAAAAAGCCGACCGTGCGGCTCACATCGCGCAACTCGGCGAGCGCTTCTGCGCGCTCGGCATGGTCCGGCGCGAAGCGTCTGAGATCAAGGACGGGAAGGGATTTCGGGGCGGTCATATTGATCTTGATCCTTTTAATTGTTGGTCACTCAGGCAGAGCGCCGCGCTGAGCGAAGGATGAGGCTGACGCTGAGCGTCGCCAAGCCCGCCCAGAAGACGGATGAGGAATAGGTCTTGATGCCCAGCCAGTGGCTTGATTTGCACAGCGCCTGCGCCAGCGTGCACAGATCGCTGGAGCCGCCGATGCAGGTCGCCGCCTGGCGGTAGCTGATGTAGTCGTTGGCCACGACCTCTCGGAAGACGAGCCACCACCATGCAAGGCCGATCGCAAGGACGGCGGCGCCGAGTATCGCCAAGGCGTTGGCAAGGCGGGGATCAGACGTCATGCGACACTCCGAGTTTTTCGAGAAGGGCCTGGCGCTGAACAATCAAGTCCGCATCGTCTCGGCGGCGCGGGTGCGGCTTGCGGACGGTGACGTCGGCGATGATTGTGGCGGGCCGATCACCAAAAACGATCACGCGGTCGGCCAGGAGCAGAGCCTCCTCGACGTCGTGGGTGACGAGAAGTGAGGTAAATCTGGATCGCTGCCAGAGCTGCAGCAGTTCCTTCTGCATTTTTAGCCGCGTCAGCGAGTCGAGCTTGCCGAAGGGCTCATCGAGCAGCAGCAGCTTGGGATCGTTGACGAGCGCGCGAGCGATCGCGACGCGCTGTGCCATGCCGCCCGAAAGCTGGTGCGGATAGGCATCGGCGAAGGCGTCGAGCTTGACGAGTTTCAGGATGTCGTCGACGCGATGCTTCTCGTCCCTCAGGATGCCGCGTGCGTCGAGGCCGGCCGCGACATTTTTCCAGACGGTGAGCCAGGGAAACAACGTCGCGTCCTGGAAGACGAGGATGCGGGACGGGTCGGGTCGAGCGATCGGAGCGCCGTCTTCCAGCACTGTACCGCGTGTCGGGCTGTCGAGGCCGGCGGCGAGCCTGAGCAATGTCGATTTCCCGCAACCTGATGGGCCGAGCAGCGCAACGAACTCGCCGGGCTCGACATGGATGGAGATGTTGGAAAGGACCGGCAACCGCGTCTTGCCGAGATCGAACTCGTGACTGACATTGTCGATGTCGAGGCGCAGGTTGCGGGCCTCTTCCGTTTTCCGTGCAAGGGCGGCGGTCATCAGATGATCCCCTTCTGCCAGCCGAGCAGCCGCTCGCGGACGATGAAAAGCAGCTTCACCAGTCCGGCGCAGATGAGCGCCATGACGACGAGGGCGGCGTAGACGTTGGCATAGGCGGAATAGGCGGTATTGAATTGCAGGTACCAGCCGAGGCCGTATTTGGCGCCGAGCATTTCGGCGACGACCAGCACGGCGAAGGAATAGTAGAGGCCCATGAACAGGCCGACGAAGACGTTCGGCAGCGATGCCGGGATCGCGACCTTGAAGATCAGGTAGCGGTTGTTGGCGCCGAGGGTGCGGGCGACGTCGTAGAACGATCTATTGACCTGACCGACGCCGGCGGCCGTAAGGATCGCCACCGGAATGCCCGAGGCGAGCGCCACCAGGAAGATGCTGGCGTGGAAGGTCGAGGGAAAGATGAAGAAGGTGCAGGGTATCCAGGCGCTCGCCGGCACCGGTCCGATGAGCTTAAGCACCGGCATGCCCCAATAGGCGAAGCGTTTAGACCAGCCGAGCGCCACGCCCGCGGCAAAGCCCGTCGCGACGCCGGAGGCAAAGCCGAGGATCCACAACCGGCCGGTATAGGCGACACAGATCAGCAGGCGTTCCCAGTCAGTCAGGTAGACGTGCAGCAGACCCTGCGGCGGCGAGAAGAAAGGCTTCGGAAGCCAGCCTAGTTTCGCGGTCGTCAGCTCCCAGATCGAAAACCAGATGCCGATGGCAATGAACCACGGACCGTAGTGGACCAGCGTGCGGGTGCTCTCCGGCAGGCGAGGCACCACCACGGCGAGGACGAGAAAGATCGTCCCGCCGATCGCGGTCAGCAGCGCGAAGGCTTGCGTATCGCCCCAGACGACGACATCCGGCAGGAACCGGCTGATTGCTGCGGCGAGAAACCAGGTCGCGGCGGCGAAAAGGCCGTCCTTCCAAAGGTAGTCTTTGAGGGACGACCGCTCTCCGATCAGGGATGTGGCGTCTTGCGCGATATCGGCCATCAATCAGGCCTCACGCGAAGATGTCGAGCGTGACGCGGTGGGCGATCTCTTGCGGGTCGGTGCCCGCCTCGATGACGCCCGTGAGCTTCAGGTTCTCGTAGCCGATCTCCACCTCGTTCAGCAGGTCCTTGCCGAACCAGTTCTTGTGATAGGTGAGGCCGGCCAGAACTTCGGTCAGGTCCTCGAGCGGCAGGCCGGGCTTCAGCGTATCGAAGTACCACTTGGCGACCTCGTCCGGATGCTCGGCCGTATATTGATGGATCTCGAGGTTGGCTGTGGCGACGCGGCGGATCGTGTCCTTGTTGCTCTCGTAGTAGTCGCCGTTGACGCCGAGCACGCAGCAGACGCGATCCTGGAAGATGCCGGTCTGGGTGTCGTAGATCTTCAGAAAATCGTGTTGCTTCTCATAGGAATAGGCCCAGGGATCCATGTGGGCGACCGCATCGGCCTCGCCGCGAGCAACGCCTTCTGCGACGAGATCGAAGGGGAAGACTTTCCAGGTGACGTCATGCTCGGGATCAAGGCCGGCCTTGGCGAGCGCAACCGAGAACGCGACGCGCGAGGGGGAGGCGACATCGAAAGTGCCGATCGTCTTGCCCTTGAGGTCGGCGAGCGACCTGATGCCGGAGTCCTTCTTGACCAGCAGACGCTGGCAGCCGCCGTGCGAGCCGTGGAAGAGCTTGACGTCGAAGCCCTGTTCGATCGGCTTCAGCCAGTCGTAAAGCAGGCCGGGACCGGCCTCGGCTTTGTGAGTGGCGAGCGACTGGATGAGTGTCTGACCGCTGGCGCCCTGGTAGAAGAGTTCGACGTCCAGTCCGTTCTTGGCATATATGCCCTTGGACAATCCGAAGCCCACCGGCGAGTGGCAAGCGGCGACCTCGGTCCATTCGAGCTTGATCTTGTCGAGATTGCCGGCAATGGCATAGCCGCCGCGTCCGGTGATCGCTCCCACGGAAGCGGCAGCACCGGCGGCCCCTGCGGCTTTCAGGAAATTGCGTCTTGAAAAGATAGTTTTCTCGGAAACATTGGCGCTCATGGCGGATCCCCTTCGAGTGATTGGCCTACGCTATCGCGGACTTCATTTAATCTACAGAATTTATAGACTAATATGCCGCACGCGAACGAAAATTTATTTTCATACGCGGCGATTCCGCTGATCGAAGCTTGCGCTGTCATTACCGACGCAATTCTTATCGAAAGCGTTCAAATCCGATTTCTCGCCTCAAAGGAGGCGCTCCTCTCGCTGACCGTCATTCGTTTGAGCAGACCGCGGAAAAATATCGGTTCGATCGCTTCTGGCGCAATGTCCGTACCCACACGCTCCATGACCCGGTCTTCTATAAGGCTAAGGAAGTGAGGGAGTTTGTCCTGAACGACAGAATCCCGCCATCAGCCTCTACAGTTGACGGCGGCTCGCCGGCGCTGCGCGACGTCCCCGCCCGGCAACGCCGCGGCGGGGGGGGTTGCATTCAGAGGGCGCCGTTCTTCGGCGGGGTGACGCCGTTTAGGTGGTAGTTGCCGACGACGTGGTGTTTCCAGCGCACCGGATCATGCAGCGTATGTGTGCGGGCGTTGCGCCAATGCCGATCGAGGCCGAGGCCGGCACGGGTAGAGGATGTTCCAGCCAGTTCGAAAAGCACGCTGGAGGCCTCCAGAGCAATCTCCGTCGTCAGAACCTTCGCGGCTGCCACCGAGAGTGTTGCCGCTACGATGGCTTCTTCGGTGGGGGCCATCTGGGCGATATCGACCTTGCGGCCGGCGTGCCCAAGAAGGGCCGTGGCCGCTTCCAGGCGAATGGCGATCTCGCCTGCCCTGGCAATGGTCAGCGGATCGTCGGAAGCCCGCTCGACGCCACTGTCCATCCAGGGCCGCGACTTCGTCCTGACGAAATCGAGCATCTCCGCAAAGGCGGCGCGGGCGATGCCGAGATCCACGCCGGCGTGAATGATCTGCCCGACGGCGCCGATGGTCGTCGGTCGTTCGAACCCCTTGTGATGGAAGACGACGGCATCGGCGGCGACATAGACGTTGTCGAGGACGGTCGTGCCGCTGCCTGTCGTGCGTTGCCCGAAACCGTCCCAGTCATCGACGATCTCGATGCCTTGGGTCCCACGGGGCACGAAGGACATCGTTAGCTTATCCTCATGATCCAGCGCGAAAATCGTAATCCAGTCGGCAAAGATGACGCCGGTCGAGTAATATTTGCGGCCGCTGATGCGGTAGCCCAATCCGTCGCGGAGAACGCGAGTGTTATAATGGCCGACCGTCTTGGTGCCTCGTTCGGAGAGCGCGTTGCCGAACCGGTCGCCCGCGAGCGCGCGGCCGAAGAAGAAGCGTTTCTGTTCCTCGCTTCCGTCGGTTCTGAGCGCTTCGAGAATGTAGAAATGGTTCTGCGGGATCTGTCCGATCGAGCCGTCAGCTTCGGAGAGAATGGCCGTCACTTCCGCGAGAACGGCATTGGAAACGTCGATGCCGCCGTATTCGGCGGGCACCGTGATCGCCAGCAATCCAGACCGGGAAAGCGTTTCCAGCTCGCGATAGGGAAGCTGACGGTTGGCATCGCGCTCGGCGGCGCCGGCTGCGAACTCCTTCGCCAGTTCACGCGCCGCAGCGATCGCATCTTCTTCGCTCGACAAGCGCGCGGCGGCCGGGCGGATTCTTGCTACGTCCATCAACTTTCTCCCATTCAGATAGCCTATGGGTGAAAGAAGTCGGGGGCAAAAATAAGAGAATAAATTCCATAGATATTATATATTAGGAAATGTCTTTGCAGCGTCCCCTTGCGGCCCGCGCCGCCGCGGCCTCTTCGATCGCCCAGCCGTGGCACGGCGAACGCCCGCGCTTGTCCCCTCGTGACCGGGCTCACAAGCGTGCGATAAGTCGGGCGATGACGGGCCTGCTTTCGCAGGCCGTTCCTGAAGGCGTCAAGCGGCCGCGCGGCCGGCACTGATCGCGTGGATATGTTCGGGGCCGATGCCGCAGCAGCCACCGACGATGGTTGTTCCTTGGTCGACCCAGCGGCGCACCCATTTCAGATAGTTGGGAGGATCGAGGTCGGCGGGGATCTCCGAAATGCCAGCATAGGGCTCTTCGGAGTAACGAAGCTTTGCAGCGCAACCCATGTTTCGCATTTGCGCGCGTCATTTTGGCCGTCGCCTACGGCTATGCCGGACTTGCGGAGGAGGGCTATCGCCAGTTGGAGATTGCCAGTCGACTGAGCCCGCGCGACTACGCGCAGGCCGCGAACTTGTCGGTCGAAGGGCTATGCCATCTTGTCGCGTGCCGCTACGCCGACGCGGTTACTGCCGAACGGCGTGCCGTCCAGCTTCGGCCCGACTTCGGTACCGCCTGGCGCACGCTCACCGCAGCCGCAGGGCTCGCGGGCGACCTAGACCTTGCGCGACAGGGTCTCGTCGAATGCAAGCGTCTCCAGCCCAACGTCAGCATCACTTGGGTCGAAAAATACCATCCACTCATCCGGGTTGAGGACCGCGCCAGGTATATCGAGGGCTTGCGCCTGGCCGGCCTTGAATAGACCAGGCGAGATGATATGCCGCCCACGCCTCGTCGCCTTGTCTGCCATTGACACTTTCTGGAAGCGCCTGTCGTCTCATATCGGCCCGAAGCAGAAGTGGCATCTTCCGCTTTCCGGCCCCAAGCGACGCCGCCGAGGTAGGCTCGGTGCAGCCATTGGGCGGGCAAGTGTCGAACCAACGTCAGAGGTTCAGCCGATCCGCAACCAGGCACCGATCTCCGCACGGCCGATGATGACGCCCTGACTTTCGCGGAGCTCCCGAGTTCCACCAGCGTACTGGCGTCAACCTCGCTCGAGGCGGCGACAAACCTCAGGTTCCAGCTTCCCTCTCATTGCGACAGCCGTCGCGATGGTGGCGATCGTTTTCGCTCTCGCCTTCACCCACCACCCTGCCGCTCCAACTCGCGTATGGGTGTCATGGGGCAGGCCGTCTCCGGCGGGAGAGACGGCCTGCGCGGATCTGGGAGATCCGCATGCTCCAGCGGAGGGGAGGGCGCCGGAGACCTTGTGTCGCTTCGCCAGATCGTCGTCGGCGATGGGGTAAAGATAGACGGCGCGACGCTGCCGCGTAACTGAACTTAGGTATCGGAATGCACATTCCAGAGGCCAGTGTCACTGACCCAAAGTCACACTGGCAGCGCGATTGTATAGCGCTGGAACCAACCGACTGCCCTTGAGCAACTATGCCGACATTCCGCGGCTCGACGGTTCTGCGAACTTGTCCATCGACTTCAGAACGGCATGGATCTGGGCGACGACCGCCGCACCCTCGCCAACCGCCGCCGCGACGCGCTTCGTCGAACCCGACCTCACGTCGCCGATGGCGAAGAGGTTCGGTACGCTTGTCTCGAGCGGATGTGCCCGCTCTCCGAGGCCATCGGACGATATGTCGGCGCCGGTCAGTATGAAACCGCTGCCGTCACGAGCGACGCGGCATCTGACCCATTCCGCGTTTGGATCGGCCCCGATGAACAGAAAAAGATGCCGCAGTGCGCCCCGCCGCGGCATTGTGAAGGATCGCTCCGGACAGTCCCGTATTTTCGTTTCCGAAAACGGATGCGATCTCGCAGCCCGACATGAAGGACGACGTTGGAGAGCGCGGCGATCCGGTCGACGAGATAGCGCGACATCGTCTCCTCCAACGGCCTGCGGACGACGAGATTCAGCCGCCTGACCTGCGGCGCGAGATATGCCACGGCCTGCCCGGCCGAATTGCCGCCGCCGACGAGGGCGATCTCCTCGCCTTGGCAGAGCCGAGCCTCGACCGGGGTCGCCCAGTAGGAAACGCCTGCGCCTTCGTAGGTGTCGATGTTTGCGACCCTCGGACGCCGGTAGCGCGCTCCGGAAGCGATCACCACGGTCTTGGCGCGCACGGAGCGTCCGCCGGTCAGTTTGAGCACGTGCGGCATTCCCAGTCGCTCCGCAGGCTGGAATTCGAGTACGGCAAGCGGAAGGGCGATATCGGCCCCAAACTTGAGCGCCTGATTGAATGCCCGCCCGGCAAGGGCCTGCCCGGAAATGCCGGTCGGGAAACCGAGGTAGTTTTCGATCCTCGCCGATGCGCCTGCCTGTCCGCCGGCCGCACGCTCGTCGACAACGATGACTTTCAGGCCCTCGGAAGCGGCGTAGACTGCCGCCGCAAGCCCGGCTGGGCCTGCTCCGACGATCGCCACATCATAGAGGGCCTGCGGGTCAATGTCGGGCGTGATGCCCAAGCAGATGGCTGCTTCAAGCTCGGTCGGATGCTTCAGGACGGTGCCGTTTGGACACACCATGACAGGGACGTCCTCAGGTGCGACGCCCAGTCTTTTCACAAGCGCCTTTCCCTCCTCATCGACAGTGCAGTCGAGTACCAAATGCGGGTAGCCGCTTCTCGTCAGGAAGCCTTGAAGTCGGGTGAGAGCGGAGCTGCCTGGAACGCCGATAAGGATTGAGCCGGCGCCACCCGCGTCGATGAGCGCTACCCTTCGTAGAATGTAGGCGCGCATCACCAGTTCGCCGATGTCCGCCGATCCGATGACCATCGCACGAAGATGCGGGCCGTCGAACGGCAGGGCGACGCACCCTTCAGGACCCGCCACGCCCCTTACGAGCGAGGGCCGGCCCGAAAGTTGGCTGACCTCTCCCGTGAATTGACCGGGCTTGTGGACGACGATCACGACTTCGCTCGATGGGCCGTCATGGCGGTAGACCTGGAGCGATCCTTCGAGGACGATCCAGATGGGGTTGGCCTTTTCACCGAAATCGTAGACGATTTCGCCCGCTTCAAATTTACGGGCGTCCGCGCTGGCGAAGCGTCGGGCTGTCGCCATTTGATGGGCGGCGAGCGTGGGGAACATCTGTTCAATTCGGCTGTTTGAAGTCGACATGACTGCCTCCGGCAAACTCGTTATAGGTGCTAGGTGTACCTCGGGATGGGCCCGTTCTGCGGCGTCTGGTTCGGCAGATCCACCATCGTCTCGTCGACGTAGCACCATCCCCAGCCTTCGGGTGGGTCGTAGCCCTCGATGATCGCATGGCCTGTCTCATGGAAGTGCGCAGTCGCGTGACGGCCTATGGACTGATCGCAGCATCCAACATGCCCGCATTCCCGGCAGAGCCGCAGGTGGACCCAGCTCTGATCGATTTCCAGGCACTCTTCACATCCAAGCGTCTTCGGAACAACATCCCGGATCGTCGTCACGTGCCCGCATTGTTTCATCGAACGATTTCCCAAGTTTCGCAGCACGAGATTTTCAGGCCGCGTACGTCGACGCCAGAGACATCCACGCTATCCGCCGGGCGGTCGATGCAATCTGGCACCGAATTCGGCTTTTGACCATCGGACTTGGGTATAGCCGGCAGACGTTGAAGAGCCTTGCTCGCTCGCCTGCCTCGGAGCCGTCGGGACTTCCAGTCATGACTTCATCAATGTTGACAATACCCAGTAGCGGCGAAGGGCGACCTTGATTGACGATTGCGCCCCCGCGCCTAGATTAACGCTTAAGTTCAAGTTGAGATAATTGTCGTCCGACACCAGGTTTAGATTTCCCGCGTTGAAGGTCAGGTTAAAAAGGGCATGATATCCAAGCCGTCGCCGGGAAAGACGGTAATGTGGGGTGGTCCTGAAAAAGCCTTGCAGCGGCATCTGCGGTTTCAGCCTCTATCACCAGATAGCCGCAGAATGGATTGACCGCGTCGGTGACGCCGTCCCTGGTAATGCGCGTCGTCTTTCCCACCATGCCGCCACCATCAAGGATAGACGCAGCGTTTCTTTGCTCCCAGGCCGCCCACTGCCCGATGCCGCTCGCATCGACAGCATTCTGCTCGGCTTTGGGCAGGCTTCGATAAGACGCGAGGTCTTCGGGCTTCAAGGCTGCGTTTCGCAGGCGCCAGTGCGAGACCCAGCCTTGCCTGTTTTTCTTTTGCCAGCCGAGACCATTCAAACCAAGGTGCTTCATCAAAAGGCACCACGTCTTGTGGAATACAAGTTGGACCGTTACGGTGGAGACATAAAGCCTAATCCAACCATGGGTCGGCGGCATGGCCGCGAACGGACTTAGAACCCTGTCCGAACGAATGCGCAGCTTCCCAACGCCGGTAGCTGGATTGGCGCTCGGTATAGCGAGCCTCGGGTTGTCCTGGGAAAACCTGCGTCCCGGCGCAGGCCTTGCCGAAACTGCGGCCGTCATAGCCGCGCTATTGCTCATCCTCTTGAGCGTGCGATTTGTTCTGCACCCAGAAACGCTCTCCCGTGACCTCGCCAATCCAGTGGTGGGCGGTGTGGTCGCGACATATGCGATGGCGTGGATGCTTATTTCTATAAGTCTCTGGCAGTTCAGTCACATGGCCTGGGCATTGTTGTGGTTGTTCGGACTGGGCGTCCACGTGGCGTTCCTGTCATTGTTTGTCAAAAATAGAATGGCTGTCCGGTTCGAGCTTCTCCACATGGTGCCGAGTTGGCTTGTACCGCCAGTCGGCATTATTGTTGCCGCCGTCGCCTATCGCGGCCCGCATGAAGGCATTTTATTCCAGTTGGCTGTCGTCGCATTGTACTTCGGGATGCTGGCCTATGCGCTGATGTTGCCGGTGATGTTCTACCGGTTCATTTTTGCCGAGAACGTGCCCGTGACCGCGATGCCGACGCTGGCGATCCTTGCGGCCCCGGCCAGTCTGTCCTTGACTGGCTATTTGTCTTTGGCCGAAGACCCACAACCGTTGCCCGTTATTCTGCTGATGGGCATTGCAGTGCTGATGACGGCTATTGTCCATGTCGCGTTCCTGCGACTGCTCATGTTGCCGTTCTCGCCAGCGTATTCGGCCTACACTTTCCCCTTGGCCATCGGGGCGACGGGGCTCTTCAAAGCGGCCTTACAGATGGAAGCTTGGCAAATTCGACAGAAGCTAATCGACCAGACACGCGGACTGGCGGTCTTTGAATTGCTCATTGCGACCGCAGTTGTTGCCTACGTGACTGCACGGTTTGTTCAATTTGCCTGGGCGCACTGGTGGCAATCACCTCGATCAGAGGTGACGGAGGCATAGCTGGAGCATTCGGCGGCGATATATTCAGAGCAACACATCGTTGTCATAGTCGCCGCATGGTCTCGGAATTGTCCATGCGCAAATTCGTCGCCCTTGTCATCTTTGCCCTGTTCTTCGCTGCGCCAGTGGTCGCCACACGTTCACCGATGCGGGCGGTCGAACGGTTGAAGTTCGGACAAGGTGGAGCGTGTTTTGGCTGCGGGACCGCGCGCGTCCGTCCTTCTATATGTTCTTGCGCCCGAAAAACTCCTCGGCTGGGTCCGCCCGCCGAAGGCGCAGGAGAATGAATCTCTTCTTCCTTCAGTGCGCGATCTCCCCACCCTTGGTCGGCTGACAGGCCAAGGGGGCTCGGTGAATATCCAGGCTGTGACCGCCGCAAAGCCCGATCTCATCGTCGACGTGGGAACCGTCAACGAAACCTATGTCTCACTTGCAAACAAGGTACAGGAACGGAAGGATGTCCCTTACGTGCTGATCGACGGGCGCTTCTCCCGGACGCAGGACAGCTTACGACAGGTCGAACTGGCAGCTTTTGGGAATTCGCCGGCGCTTTCGGAATGACTGGAATGCGGGCGCTAAGCGGTCAATCACGTAGAAGTTGCCAAACTACAGCTTCGGGGCCGACAGAGTGATAGCGCGCCGAGGCGGCCGGGATTCGACCCTTGTTCCGCCTCGGCGACCACGCCGGCCCAGCCCGTCCGACGCTGCGGCGATACACGGTTCCGCGACCGCCACGACGGGTAACGAGCAAGAAACGTGCCTCCTGAGCGCAGCCGCGCTGCTCGTATTCCTTCAACGCGATGGGCTTCCAAAGCTCGGCTTTGCGTGCCTGGGCTGTTTCAAGTTCCTGAGCACCGGCGTCCGGGCTCGTTTGCACCGCCTGCTGCTTTTGTAGCCAAATCAGCGCCGAAGGTTGCCCTCCCAGACCCTCCCAGGACAGAAGGCAGCAAGTGCATGACTTTGCAGGCAAAATCGCGATCCGGGCGGGGTCATCATCGGCGCCAATCGTGACCCCTCTCGATTTCGATTTCGTATATGTAAATCAATGCTTTACGTAGAATCGGCAGAGGTTAACCTTCGGTGCTGATTCACAGGCTCGACTGCATCCGCGCAAGAATGGTGATACTGTAGTTCCCAGCGGAGGTCCTCGAAGGCTCAAGTCGCATGGGGCGTCGGACCTACCAGCCGTAGCACGTCGATCGACCAATCGGGGGGCGCCAGCATGACAGTCGAAGGGGATCATAGGATGTCCCGAGACATTCTGGATGTCGCCATTATCGGCGGGGGTGTATCGGGATGTTACGCCGGTTACCGACTGCTCACCGCCGATCCCGCAATCCCCAAGCTGCACGGCATGCTGATGGCGTCCGGAGGCGGTTCACTCTCCGTCGCACTTTATGAAGCCAGCGATCGGATCGGAGGGCGGCTCTGGAGTTACCGCTTTGCGGAGTTGCCGAACCAAGTCGCCGAGATGGGCGGGATGTGCTTCAGTCCACTTCACGCAAATGTCTACGGGCTCTGCACCAAGGAACTGCAACTAAAGACCGAGAAAGCCGACGAGTTTAGTGTTTACAACCTTCAGTATCTTCGAGACCATCGTTTTGCGTTTGATGACTATGTCCCAAAGGATAGACCGGACCGCTATTATCCCGGCACTGTACCGTACTTCCTCGATGACAAGGAGAAGTGGCAACTGCCGACAGACTTGATGCTTTCGGCGTTCGAGAAGGCCGTACCTGAAGTCGGACCTTTGCTCAACCAACTCAAAGAAATAGGGGACGATCCCGACAGGGCCAGAAAGATTATCAGCAAGCTGGACCTGGCGCTTCGAAACGCGCGGTTGGCGGGGACCGACTTACAGCTCCACGACTACGGTTTCTGGAACCTTCTGTCCCAACACGCGAGCCAGGAAGCCTATGAAATGGCCACGATGTCCTCGGGCTTTTACTCGACGACGCAAAATTGGAATGCATACAACACGCTGCTCGGCGCCTTCGTCGACTTCTCCGTCCCGCAGACGTGGACCAAGCTGGAGCATGGCTACGACGCATTGCCCCTCGAGATGGCCCGGCGTTTCGCTGGGCTTGGCGGGAAGATTTGCACCGGAACGCGATTGTGCGGGCTCGAGATCCAGGGGCAGGGTGCTGAAGCCGTCATTACGATGCGACTCGAAGCGCCCGGCGTCCGCGCCTGGACGCAGCAGGCCCGAAATGTCATCCTGGCGATCCCGCCGCGGTCGGTTCGGTTACTGGATCAGGACACGTTTCTTTTCCGGAGCGACCAGTTCGTTGGCGACCTGAGCACGGTAACGTGCGAGCCCGCCAGCAAGCTGTTCCTGACATTCGCGGAGCCCTGGTGGAAGAAGGTGGCGACGCCTCCCAATCAGAGCAAGAAGACCATCGAGAGCGGCCAGTCCGCGACCGACCTGCCCATGCGGCTCTGCTACTACTTGGGAAGCGAAAGGAACGGCAAATCGCTGCTGCTGGCCTCATTCAGCGACTCCATCGCCGTCGAATATTGGAACGGCTATCTTCCCCGGAGCCGCTTTGGGCTATCGGACCGGGAAGGCGCCGCTCAAAGTTACCCCAGCGCAGTGCTGATAGAGCCCCCTCCGGCGATGGTGCGGGACGCAGTGAGGCAACTGAGCGCGGTGCACAACTTCGAAGTGCCGGCCCCGATTTCTGCGGCCTTCGTGAACTGGAGCGCGGACCCTTACGGTGGCGGCTTTCACTTCTGGAACACCCACGTGCGCAGTTGGGAGGTGATGCCTCGAATCCGCTGCCCTATCTCCGGCGCCAACGTGTTCCTGTGCGGCGAGGCCTTTTCGGCAAAACAGGGTTGGGTCGAGGGCGCGATCAATACAACTGAAACGACGCTTGAGACCTGTTTCGGGCTGTCTCGGCCGACATGGGTGCCTGAAGACTACGACTTCGGACCCTGAGGCAATAACGGTCTCTCACTCGGCGGAACGGCTGCAAAGGGAATAAGAATGGCGCTCAACAGGCCCGGATCCACTATCGCCACGGCTGCGCCGATCATCGACGGATATCGCGCCCTGGACGAACTCCCCAGCGGCGACTTCTCGAGCCTCGTCTACCGCGCCGTGCGCAGCGGGGACGAGACGCCTGTCGTGCTGAAGATACTCCGCAACGCATACGCGACCCCGTTGGAGCGTGCGAGCTTTCAATGGGAATACGAACTCCTCCGCGAATTGGACATTCCTGGCGTCGTGCGCGTCTACGATCTCGCCTCGTACGAAGGCTGCCCTGTCGTCGTGTTTGAGGAGTTGGGCGGTGAATCTCTGGCCGACCTCCTCGGCAAGCGCCCGCTCGCCCTCATCGAGGCTCTGGAATGCGCCGTCCAATTGGCTCGGACGCTCGATCGGCTGCACCGCGCCGCGATCTTGCATTGCGGCGTGAGCCCTTCGGCTGTCGTGTTGGCGAAGGCCGGTCAGGCCGTCTTGACCGATTTCAGTCACGCTACCGACCAATCGGGCCTGCGGCCGGCACCGCGCGCGGTGGGCCCCATGGCGGATCGGCTCACCTACATGTCGCCGGAACAGACTGGACGCATGAACCGCTCGGTGGACGACCGCAGCGATCTTTATTCGCTCGGCGTGACCCTCTATCAAATTCTGACCGGAGTGCCGCCGTTCTCCGGCGACCATCCGCTCGCGCTGATCTATGCCCATATCGCTACGCCCCCAACTCCGCCGAGCGACATAAGTCCGGCTATCCCCAGCGTTCTCTCCGCCATCGTTCTCAAGCTCATGGCGAAGAACGCCGAAGACCGCTATCAGTCGGCGCTGGGTCTGAAAGCCGACCTCGAGGAGTGCCTTCGCCAGTGGCGCGCAAGCGGGGCCATCCAGCCTTTCGAGTTGGGACGGCGGGACCTGCCGCGCGAGCTGTGCATTCCAGAACGACTCTATGGGCGCGAACGCGAAAGCGCGATTCTGATGGCGGCGTTCGACCGGGCGAGCCAAGGATCGGGCGAACTGCTGCTTGTCTCGGGGTCGCCTGGCATCGGCAAGACCACGCTGGTGAACGAGGTCCACCGCCCCCTCACCAAGCGTCGCGGCAGCTTCATTTCTGGCAAGATTGATCCCCTGCAGCGCACTGTACCTTATGCGGCGCTGGCGCAGGCTCTTCGTTCCAAAGTCGAACAAGTCCTAACGGGATCTACGTCGGAGGTGGCCGATTGGCGCGATCGCGTACTCGAGGCCCTGGGGACCAACGCCGGGGTCATCAGCGAAATTGTGCCGGAGCTAAAGCGGATCATCGGGGAACAGGCTCCCGCGCCGTCCGTCGCGCCGAGGGAGACCCAGAACCAATTGCACCTTGCCTTCCGGCAGTTCTTTCGGGTCCTTGCCCGCCCGGAGGATCCACTGGTGTTGTTCCTGGACGACCTCCAGTGGGCAGACACCTCGCTGCTCGGGCTAATGCAGTCTGTGCTTTCAGCGAGGGACGTCTGCCTGCTTGTCATTGGTGCCTATCGGGACAACGAAGTGTCGTCGGTCCATCCTCTGATTCAGACCGTAGATGAGATCCGGAAGGGCGGCGCTCGCGTCAACGAGGTGCGGCTCGGGCAACTCAGCGGGGCGCATGTCGTTCAGCTGATTTCTGACACGCTGTCCTGCTCGATCGAGGCAGCTCAGCCGCTTGCCAAGCTGATGCTGGATAAGACCGATGGGAACCCGTTCTTCCTGCGCGAATTCTTTCGCACGCTCCGGCAGGAAGGCCACCTGGCGTTCGATCTTAACGCTGGCCGCTGGACTTGGGACGTCGACCGGCTTGAATCGCTTCATATAACGAGCAACGTGGTGGATCTCGTCGCCCGGCGGGTCAGGCAATTGTCCGAGACCACGCTCCGAACCCTCGAGGCGGCAGCCGTTATTGGCGCTCGCTTCGAGCTCGGGCTGCTCGCAGCCCTCGTTGGCATGACGCCACATGCGACCGCGCTGGCGCTCAAGGAAGCCATGCGCGAAGGGGTCGTCGTCCCTCTCGATGAAGGTCATCGGCTGGCCGAGCGACTGGCGGGCGGCGGCGATGAGAACTTTAGGTTTGAATACAGCTTCGCCCACGATCGCATTCAGCAGGCGGTCTACTCGATTCTGACCGACTCGGAGCGTGAGTCTCTTCACTTGCGGCTGGCCCGACTCTTGCAGGCGCGCGCGGGGCAAAGTGGTGTAGATTTCACTTTCGACATCGCCAATCACCTTCATTTGGCACAACGGCTGCTCAAGGGGACCGCCGGGCAAGACGAGATGGCCCAGATCAATCTTAGCGCCGGCCGGAAGGCCCGCGCAGCCTCTGCCTTCGCTACCGCCAGCGAATTCTATCGCAGAGGCATCGAAGCGATTGGCGCCGAGGGTTGGATCAGGGACTATGGTCTCGCACGCGATCTGTGTCTTGAGGGCGCCGAGGCCGCTGACCTGAACGGAGAATTCGAGCATACGACGGAGTGGACGGCGTCGGTGATCGAGCACGGCGCCACCGAACTGGACCGCATCCGGGCCTACGAAGTCCGCGTCATGGCGGCCATCGCACGCGGCGAGCCCGACGTGGCGGTGGATGAAGGCCTGAAATTGCTCAAGCTGTTGGGTGTGCGCATCCCGACGGCCCCAACAAAGCGCGACATTGTGCGGGGGCTATTGCAAACCAAGATGCTGATTGCCTTCAGGCCCGTGGAGAGTCTTTCCCAGTTGCCAGTCATGACAGACGAACGGGATCTGGCCACAATGCGCCTAATGCAGTTGGTCATGACCGCCGCTTATATTGCGCGGCCCGACGTGTTCGCCGTGACGGTGTTCAAGTCGGTCATGCTGTCAGTACGGCGCGGCAATTCACCGCTCGCGGCTCAGGGATACCTCTCCTACGGGATCATCCTGTGCGGCGTAACCGGCGACGTCGCGACCGGTTACAAGTTCGGTGAGCTCGCCTTGACGCTCCTGGACCGATTCAACGCTCGATCGCTGCGCCCGCGGGCCCTGTTCTTGTTCAACGGCTTCATCTCCCACTGGCGCAACCACTATCGCGAAACCTTCGCCCCACTTCGGGAGGCCTACCAATTGGGCCTCGAGAGCGGCGACTTCAATTTCGCCGGCCTTGCGGCGTTCGACTATACGTTCCAAGCCTATTGGTCCGGTGAAAATCTGGCCAGTCTCGAACGCGAGTTGGCCAGCTATACAGAAGTCTTTCGGACCCTCAAGCAGGAGATCATTGTCGAGCTGTTGACCATGTACCGTCAGGCGGCCTTGAACCTCATCGCAGGCGCAGTCACGCCGGACACGCTGACCGGGGAGTGCTACGACGAGGACACAGTTGCCCCGGCATTGGAGGCCACCCACAACATCAACGCGCTTTGTCAGCTCCACCTGCACAAGATGATCCTGGCATACCTGTTCCGGCGGCACGAGGACGCGGCCCGCCACTCGGCCAAAGTCCGCGAGTACCTGGAGGGCCTGACCGCCACGCAGGGCGTACCGATCTACTACTACTACTCGGCGCTCAATCATTTGGCTCTGGCTGGCAAAGGGTTCGCGAGGCGCGAGGGCAACCCCCCGCCGAACAAGAAAGCCGTGAAGGACGTTGTCAAGAAACTGCGGAAGTGGGCGGCACTGGCGCCGACGAACTACGCACACCGGCTGCACCTCGTAGAAGCCGAGCTGGCTCGTGTCCTCGGCCAGGATGCGACGGCCCGCGAGCACTATGACAAGGCCATTCTGCTCGCTGGGCAACATCAATTCCTGAACGATGTCGCGCTGGCAGCGGAATTGGCCGGCCGCTATCATCTCAAACGCGGTCTGACCCATTTGGCGCGGGCCTACCTGCGCGACGCGCACTATGGCTACTCACAGTGGGGAGCGTTCGCCCTGGCACGGCAGATCGAGGCGAGTTTTCCGCAGTTCGTTGCGCAATCCAGCTTGGCGCTAGCCGACCCGAGTGGTTCGCTCGCGCAGGCAGAGGGGGGGCCGGGCCTCGACTTGGTCAGTGTTCTACGCGCATCGCAGGTCATCTCCAGCGAGATCGAACTTGAGCCGCTGCTGCGTCGCTTGATGAGCTTGGTGATGGAAAATTCCGGCGCTCGTCGAGCCTGCTTCCTCTTCGAACGGGAACACCGGTTGTTTATTGAGGCCGAGGTCACGGCGGACCATCCGGAAGTCACGCTTCAAGCTCAGCCAGTTGACGCCATAGAGGACGGCCAGCCGTTGCTGCCGCTCAGCATCGTCAATTTCGTGATCCATACTCAAGAAAGCGTATTGCTCGACGACGCGATGGCCGATCCGCGTTTCAGGCGCGATCCGTATTTGGTCCGGATCCGCCCTCACTCGGTGCTCTGCGCCCCGATGGTCAAGCAGGGTCGGATCACGGGGGTGCTGTATCTCGAGAATGACCTTAATCGCGGCGCCTTCACGCCCGCGCGTTTGGGGCTGCTGAACCACATGGCTGCCCAGGCCGCCATTTCCGTGGACAACGCCCGGCTCTACGGCGACATTCGCGCGCTCAACACGGCATATCAACGTTTCGTGCCCCGACAGTTCCTAGGGATCCTGGACCGCAAGGCCATCACCGACGTGATTTTGGGCGATCGCGCCCAGCGCGAAATGACTGTTCTGTTCTCCGATGTGCGCCAGTTTACGCGCCTCTCGGAAGGCATGGGGCTGGACGAGACCTTTGCGTTCGTAAACCGCTACCTGGGTCGGATGGTCCCGGCGGTCGAGGCTCACAACGGCATCGTCGACAAGTACTTGGGCGATGCGATTATGGCCCTTTTTCCCAGACAAGCGGACGACGCGTTGGATGCGGCCATCGCCATGTTGCGCGCGCTGGCCGATCTGAACGAGGACCTTGCGGCCGAAGGGCGCGCCCCTTTGCAGGTCGGTATAGGGCTCCACTACGGGCAACTGATGATGGGCATGGTCGGCGTCCACGAGCGCATGGACGGCACAGTGATCGGCGACGCCGTCAACGTGGCGTCGCGGATTGAGGGGTCGACGCGTGCCTATGGCCTCCCGTTGCTCTTGACGTCCCAAGTGCGTGACCGCCTCGAGTTCCCTGGCCGCTTTGCCCTGCGCGAGATCGATCGCGTGCGTGTGGTTGGCCGCGAAGAGCCGGTTACCTTGTTCGAATCGTTTGACGCCGACGCGCCTGAGGTCTGTTTGGCAAAGCGGGAAAACGTGCCGCTCCTGGCGGACCTGATCGATCACTATCGCCGCGGACGGCTCGATGAAGCGACCGCTTGCGCTGAGGCGACCTTGGCACGGGCGCCGGATGATTTGGTCGCGCAACTGTATCTGGCTCGATGCAGGAGCTTCGCTCGCGCCGGGCTCCCTGAGGATTGGGACGGTGTTGGGACGCTAAGTCAGAAGTAGGCGCACACTCAGCTGAGCAGACGCCTCATACAGGTTATGCTAGGTTATGCCATTCGAAGGCGGATGCTGGCGCTCCTTGACGCAAGAAAGAAGCGTTTGCCATTGAATATGAACTGCAGTTACATACCATTGCGGTTTTATCCGGTCCAACAAATAGACTAGGGAGATGAAAATGGCCCGCCAGATCACGGCAAGTGAATGGGGTCGAATTATTGCCCATGCATGGATGGATCCGACGTTTGAGCAAGCACTGTCCACCGATCCCGCCAAGGCGGCCAAGAGCTTTCTGCAGCTCGACCCCAACTCCGAAGTCCACGTCTTTGAGGTTCCAGCCAGGCCGGCGGACCTGAGCCAGCCACAGCTCGAAGATATTCGCAGTGGCAAGACCGTGAGTCCATATGTGGCGCCCTACAGCTGCTAAGCGATCACGTGGCTCGCGATGAGGTGCGCACGGCGACTTACATGATCGATCGGATCCGGTTGAGGGAGAACGTCGTTTGTAAGGTTCTGCCCGAGGGGGTCGTCTTGGCGACGGAGGACGGTTCGCGTTTGCTAACAGGGCGCGCGGAGCGCCTGGTCGCGTGCAACCTTGATGGCTCCGCTACCCTGGACGAGATCATTGACCGTCTGGAAGGTGACTTGCCCGCCGCTGAGGTCTGCTATGTCATTGAGCAGCTCACGCGCGACGGCTTCGTCGTGTCCGGGCCTCGTCTCGATGGTCCGGACCGCGGATGGGAGGCGCTCGGCGCACAGCCTCAGGCGGTCAAGCGTCTTCGTCAGGCGGAGATCGAAATCGTTCCGATCGGTGCCGTGAGCGCACGGGTGGCCGAAACGGTCGCCGTCCAGCTGCGGAGCCTCGCCACGCGGCGCGACCCACGCCGCGTCGGTGTCGATACACGCAGCAGAGCCGGATCCTCGTGGCCAAATGCACTCCGCGTCGTGCTCGCCGACGATTACCTGCGAAGCGGCTTGGCCGATGCAAATGCTGAAAGTTTGGCCAGTGGTCGTCCTTGGCTCCTTGCCAAACCCACTGGCGCCCAGGCGTGGGTCGGTCCGTTCTTCCAGCCTGGCGAGACTGGCTGTTGGCAATGCCTCGCGCAGCGGTTGCGCGGCCATCGTCGGGTCGATGAGTACTTGCGCCAGAGGAGCGGCGCGGATGACATGACGACGGTCGCCCTCGCTGGCGTGCCTGGCGTGGCCAGTGTGGCAGCCGGCCTTGCAACGACCGCAGTGGGCAATTGGATCATGCACGGCCGGTCGGGCCTCGAGGACGTAGTCTGGACGCTCGAAGCAAGGGAGTTGGTCTGGCAGCGGCATACCCTGGTGAAACGCCCCCAGTGTCCTGCGTGCGGTGAGGCTGCGTTGATCGCACGCCAAGGGGGAGCGACGTCGGTCGGTGGCGCGCTACGACCCGACCCAAGCGACGCCCGTCCGTTGAGATTGGTTTCCCGACGCGGCGAGTTAGTCGACGGTGGAATGCGGATTGCATCGCCCGACCGGACCTTCGACCGGCTCAAGCATCACATAAGCCCCATCACAGGGATCGTCAGCGCGCTCGTGGATGTGTCGGCCGTGTTAGGATCCGACAGCGCCGTCGCCGCGAACTTCGTCGCGAGCCATGCGTTCACAACCGGTGCACGCGACGTGGTGGAGCTGCGCTACAGCTTGCAACGTGTCGCAGGAGGAAAGGGCGTAACCTCCGCTCAGGCCCGAGCGGGAGCCCTGTGCGAGGCGCTGGAACGGTATTCCGGCGTATTTGACGGGACGGAATCCGTGGTGCGGGCTCAGATGTCGGAACTGGGGGGGCAGGCGATTCATCCCAACGAATGCATGCTCTTCAGCGAAAGGCAGATGAGTAAAGCGCACGATTCTCCAGCTGCGGCGAACCCAGGCCGCAGGACCGTTGTCCTGCCACCCGGCGCACGGCGCATTCCGGCCCCGTTCGATCCTGACGCAAAGATTGACTGGACGCCCGTGTGGTCGCTCACCCATGCACGGGTCCGCTACCTGCCGACCGCATATTGCTACCACGGGGCCACGAATCGACCGGGCGCGGCGTTCGCGATTGCCGACTCGAACGGCTGCGCTGCGGGGAATGCGATCGAGGAGGCCATCCTGCAGGGGTTCCTGGAACTGGTGGAGCGCGATGGCGTCGCCATCTGGTGGTACAATCGCCTTATTCGCCCGCGGGTCGACGTACGCCTATGGAACGATTCGGCGTTGGACGGCCTGATGGACCGATTCGAGAAAATGGGGCGCGAAATCTGGGTGCTCGACGTGACGACCGACCTTGGGATTCCAACTTTCGCGGCCTTGGCCTGCAACGCCGGTTCGCCGCGAAGGCAGGTCCTTCTTGGCTTTGGCGCCCACCTTGACGCGCAGGTAGCGCTTCGCCGCGCCGTCACGGAACTCGTACAATCGCTGCCGACCGTCCAGGGAGGCGCTTCGCTTCGTACGTCGCTTGACGATCCCCGGGCCGCGGCGCTCGACTGGTGGGCCACGGCGACGATTGAAGATCATCCCTATCTGGCACCAAGTCCGGACGCACGCGCTCGAACGCCGGCGGATTACCCGCTCAGGGCGGGGACCGATTTGCTGGACGCCGTTAACCATTGCGTCGAGATAGCGCGAGGGAACGGGCTTGAGACGCTCGTGCTTGAGCAGACTCGTCCGGATGTGGGGCTAGCCGTGGTGAAGGTGTTCGTCCCCGGACTTCGTCATTTTTGGCCTCGATTCGCGAAGGGGCGCCTTTATGATATCCCCGTTAGCCTAGGCTTGCGAACTCACGTCCTCGAAGAAAACCAACTGAATCCTATTCCGATCTACCTCTGATCCAGTGATCCGATGAACGATCCCATGACACAAGTCGATCGCGGCGCGCCGCGCCGCAAACTGCAGCTCGCCGAAGGCGCTCGAATCGAGTTCGGCTCCGTTGCAGAGGATCCAGTCACCATCTACTGGCAAGTCTGGGCCTACCCATTGGGCGTCCTGACGCCTGCGCTGCGCGAAGCCGCGCGGTCGTTGGCCGACGGGGTGGACGAAGAAGACGTGGCGAGCGACGTCCGACAACGGGAAGGCATGCGAGCCCTCGCTCGTTGGTCTTTGCTGGTCCAGAAGTTTTTGGACGACGGGAGCCTGAGCTGCACGCTCTTGTCCGCCGCCGGCGATCCCTTGGCCACGATTTCGGCGCTCGCGCCGGGGCCGACCATCCTCCTCACGCAGTTTCGTTCCTCCGATGTGGTGGCGCTTTCGCGGTTCGCCTGGCTTCGCGTGATGCATGGGGTGACCGTGCTCGAGTCGCCGCTTGGCCGCGCCCGCATCCAATTGCATGATCCTCGGTTGGCCGCCGCGGTCGCTGGACTTGCGCTTCCCAGAACGGTCGACCAGCTCGCGGCCTCGACCGGGCTCACAGCGGAAACGGCGGCCGCTTTCCTCGGCCTGTTGCGTGGCGCATGCGCGCTGGCGGTCCCGAGCCAGACCGACGTTGACGCTGAGGCCTCCGGGCTTCCCCTCTGGGAGGTCCAAGACGCCATGTTCCATGTCCACAGCCGCCTGGGCCGCAGGGATCTCGCCTACGGCGCAACCTGCCGCTTTCGCGGGCGGATCACCGCGCCACCCGCGGTCGCCCCGGTCGAGGGCCGCATTGTGCCGTTGCCGGTGCCCGATCTGGCAAGGTGCGCCGCGACGGATAGATCTTTCACGGCAGTCCTCGAAGCCAGACGCTCGCAGCGCACGTTCGGCCCCGAGCCCATCCACACGGCGGTGCTGTCGGAGTTTCTCTATCGTTCGGCGCGTGACACCCGACTACCGCCGCATCCGATCGGGAGCGGCGCAGAAGAGTTGACGCCGATCAAGCGACCCTATCCTGGCGCGGGCGGTTGTCATCCCCTCGAGGTCTACGTTGTCGCCCACCGCTGCGGGGACCTCGAGCGAGGACTTTACCGCTATGAGCCTGCTAGCCATGGGCTGGTGGCGCTCGCGGCCGATCCCTCCCGCCTCGATCAATTGCTCGCTGGCGCCCGCAGTGCAGCCGGCGTCGTGGAGAGCCCGCCCGTCCTGATTGTTGTGGCCGCTCGTTTCGCGCGCAGTCTGTGGAAGTACGAAGGGATCGGCTATGCCAACCTGCTGAAGGACGCCGGGGGTCTCCTCCAGACCATGTGCCTGGTGGCCACAGCCATGGGCCTCGCCCCATGCGCGATTGGCGGAGGCGACGCCGAGTGCTTCGCCGCCGCAGCCGGCACGGCCTTCTGGGAGGAGTCATCGGTGGCTGAGTTCATACTTGGATACGCTGTCGGCGAGGCGTCATGAGCTCGTTTAAGGGTCTAAGCCCCACCCCCGAGGAGGCGACCTTCTTCCGCGCCAATGGATTCGTGACTTTGCGCGGTCTGCTCTCCCATGACGAAGTCGCGGAACTGGCGGTAAGTTTTGACGAAGCCGTGAAACGAGCGACCGGTCGCAGTCCGGGCGCTGCCGGTGTCTCCAGCGACAGGTCTGAACCTCTTGTGACCGTCGTCTCGCCGGAAGCGAAGGCACCGACACTGCGCGCGTCTCGTCTTGTCAGCGAGGCGCGTCGGATTATGTCGGTCCTTTTCGAAGTCTCAGAAGAGCAGCTCCTTTGCGGTTGGCGCTGCTTCCTCAAACCCTCCGGAGGCGACGTGACTCCGTGGCACCAGGATGCCGCCTACCGTCCACCCCCCCATCACGGTGGCACTGTCTGGGTGCCGCTCGATCCGGCGACGATGGAGAACGGCTGTCTGGAGTATCTGCCCGGTTCACACCGGGGGGGTGTTCTTGAGCACGCACTCCACGCGAACCACTTTGTGGCCGAGCCTGATGGCGTGGTTGGGGCGGTGAGCTGCCCCTTGAGCCTCGGTGACGTGTCCGTACACAACTGCCTGACAATGCACCGAGCCGGCATCAACCGGACCGCAAGACCGCGGCGCGCGTTCGCCGTGGTTTGCCAGGTGGTGCCTGAAATCCACGCAACAACCGCCTCTACCAGGTCGAACGAGTGATGCACCTGAAGAAAATCCTGGCCTACGGCATCAGCAATCTCGACGTCGTCGGCCAGGCTGGTACGCTGGCGCAGATTATCAGGCGGGAGAGGCAAACCCACCCAGCCATTCAGGCATGGAATGCCACTGACGTTCTTCAGCGCCAACCGACAAGACCGCCAGCGGCAAGATAATGACTGCGGGGGTGATCCGCCCGCGGCGACAATGCCACCGGGTTCGCCATTCAATAACATGCCACTGATTTGATTGATATTATTGGTGCCGCTTACGTGACCCGATCATCACGAACTAAAGCGCGCGCAATTAAATTAACGGAATAAATTCAATGTATTAATTGTGACCGACCTGAGAGATAGGTGACGTTTTGTACCGGGGGCATGGGTAACACTTTTCGCTTTTTGGCGGGAGGTGTTGATGCCGTGGGAAGAGACTTCGGTGATGGAGGAACGTCTTCGATTTGTCGCCCGGCTTTTGGAGGGCGAAGGGATGAGCGATATGTGCCGGGAATTCGGCATCTCTCGCAAGACCGGCTACAAGATTTTCAATCGCTACAAGGATGACGGCCTGGAAGCGCTGACGGATCGGTCTCGACGGCTGGAGAGATTGCCAGTTTTCAAGTGAGTAATACGCTAGTCCTAATTCGGAATTCGTTGTATCGGGGCGGGATTTCCCTGTTTACTTTCTTAGGGAATTCTTTCGCAAGTGTCTGATAAATAAACATTTTTCGCTGGCGAGAACCAGGATCGAGCTGATTTTAGCGAAATATCCCTGTAAATCAGTGCTTAGCAGGGAAATGGCTTTCGGAGACTGGTTCGCGCTGGACTGGAATCACCACCATTTTTTCCTGCCATAAATGCCAATATTCCCAACTCTCTCAAAGAGTTAGGAATATTAATGGCTTGCGCGAACCGTTTTGGCCAACGGCTGGTCAGTTTCTCTCCAGATTGCGCTCGAGACGCGCCATGCCGGCCGATCGCAACGCGACATCACTCCCTATTTTTTTGACCGTGCAGCGCGAGGCCGTAGGCTAGAGCCAGCCGCTCTGCAACATGGCCATTCCGATCGAGCCGACGACAAGCAGTATCACGCATACCTCAAGGATTACGATCGAGGCGAGAACGATCCGGCTCCTGGGTAACTTGATCATCGTGATCCTCCAAGGTGTGGCGACAGTGACAGGAGCTAACGTCTTGAATTAGCTATGACTCGGGAGGACACGCCGAAGCTCTCCAGGTGGCATCCATCCCCCCGCGTAAGTAAAAACTGCAGCGATCGATTTTATTTCTCCAATGAAAATCGTTTCCGTTAAGTATATGTAGGACGAAGATTAGATAATTCCCCAAGCTTGCCAAAATAAAAATAAAGCTGCATGAAGCATAAAATAGTGCTATATTATTTGACTTTCGCGCGATGACGCGCGATTGCTCTTGTGAGATCGGAAAAAACCATGACATCGCCTGTCTGGATTAAACCTGCACTCTGGGGTGCGGTGTGCGGAGCTGTAGCCTTGGCTTTTGTGGGCTTCACCTGGGGCGGCTGGCAAACTCAATCCAGCGCGACCAAAATGGCTGCCGTTGGGATGAGTTCGGCGGTCGCTGCCGCTTTGACGCCCTATTGCCTCGAGCGTTCAAAGGCTGATCCTGCCTCGGCGAAAATCATGGCCGATTTGAAGGCGGCCGGATCATACAGTCGCGGAGACGTCATTTCGAAGGCTGGCTGGGCGACGCCGCTCGGCACCACCGAACCCAACTCCGCTCTGGCCCAGGCTTGCCAGCTTGCGTTGGGGAAAGCCGTCTGATCGGCGCCCATGGCGAGGGGGGGACGAGAATGGTGATCATGACGATTGCGCCAGCTCACCGTCACCCCTGACGCCGCGCTGTCTATTGTTCCAGGAGACGGATCGCCCAAGACTCACTCGGATCAAGGCAGCTTATTGAGAGTGTTCCTTGCGTCAGTCAGGTGTGAGAACGTCTTGTCGAGGTTTTAACCGGCCTGTCGCTGACGGCCCAATACTTCAATAGCTCGGCCAAAACGAGGTAGATGACGACGAGACTGCCGATGCCCGCGAGCACCGGCAAGGGCGGGACGACGAAGCCGAACCATCGCCCGATCGGCGTAAAGGGCATAACCATAGCTGCGGCGAGGGCCAGCAAGGAGGATGCGGCGAGCGCCGGCCGCGGTAGATCCCGCCATGGGCGGCCGTTTGTTCGGATGATGAAAATCACCAGAATCTGCGTGGCCATCGACTCCATAAACCAGGTTGTCTGGAATTCTTCCCGCGCAGCTCTGAACACCAAGAGCAGGAGCCCGAACGTCAGAAAGTCGAACAGGGACGATAGTGGCCCCATGATGGCCGCGAAACGAATGAGACCGCTCATATCCCACACTTGCGGCCGGGCCATGGCCTCGGCGCGCACGCTATCGAAGGGGATGCCGACCTCGGATAGATCGTAAAGGAGATTGTTCAGGAGTATCTGGATCGGCAACATCGGGAGAAATGGCAGGACCATCGAGCCAACCGCCATCGACAGCATATTGCCGAAATTTGAGCTGGCTCCCATGCGCACATATTTGAGTATATTCGCAAAGGTTCTGCGCCCTTCCTCGACGCCCGCTGCCACCACCTCCAGGTCCGGGGCAAGCAGGATCATGTCGGCCGCGGCCTGAGCGACGCCAGTTGCCCCATCGACCGAAAGCCCGATGTCCGCCACTTTCAGAGCCGGAGCATCGTTGATGCCGTCGCCAAGGAAACCGACGACGTCTCCCTTTGCCTGCAGCGCCCTGACGATCCGGGATTTCTGATCCGGCGCCAGCCGACCGAAGGCGTCTATCGACCGAACCTGGATCGCCAGCGCATCGTCGCTCATCGCCGAAATATCGGTGCCGGACAGAACCTTTCCGGCTTCCAGGCCCACGAGGCCTGCCAGGCGTTTCACAACGATAGGGTCATCGCCCGAAAGGATCTTCAGCCGGACACCCGCAGCGGCCAGCCGGGCGATCGCGGCGGCCGCCGTTGGCTTGGGAGGATCGGCAAAGGCGCACAGCCCCTCGAAGGTCAACTCCGTTTCGTCGGTGGCCTCGACGTTTCTGGTCGCAGCCTGCCATGGCCGGGAGGCAACGGCGATCGCGCGCATTCCCTGTTCGGCGAGGGAATGCACCCGATCCAACGCTTCGCCGCGCTCCTTGTCGCCCATGATGGCAATGGCCGGATGGGCCTGTTGGTGCGTGCAGAGGGCCAGGACCGCTTCCGGTGCGCCCTTGACGATCAACAGCGGTGCCTCCGGACCAACCGCAAGGACGGAACCGAGCCGTCTGACGAAATCAAAGGCGTGACGACCGGCAAGCGTCCAGCCTTCCGTGGCTCCGACGCTTCCTTTTATCAAGGCTGCGTCGAGCGAGCCGCGATCTCCGCCGAGATTGGCGGCAATGGCACCGATCAGGGCGGGACGTGGACTATTGCCGCCGTCAGGATCGAGGCTGCCGGCAAGCGTGATCTCCGCCGAGGTCAGCGTTCCCGTCTTGTCCGTGCACAGTATCGACATCGCGCCGAGATCGTGGATGGACGCCAAGCGTTTGACGATGACCTTGCGCTGCGCCATCCGGATGGCGCCGCGCGACAGCGTGACGGTCGTGATCATCGGCAGAAGTTCGGGCGTAAGGCCAACGGCGAGTGCGACGGCAAACAGCAGCGAATCCACGACCGGCTCCCCCAGGAGAACCCGCGCTGTGAGAACAATAACGACCAGAACCAGGGTGAGACGGGCGACGACGAGCGCGTATTGGTGCAAATCGCGCTGAAATGGCGATAGTTCCTGACCTTCGGCAAGTGCTGCAGCGGCGGCGCCGAATACCGTCTGCCTGCCGGTGCCGATAACCAGCGCTATCGCTTCGCCGGTTTGTGCCACGGCACCACGAAACAAAGCATTCGAGGCCTCGCCGGGAGTTGTCGCAGTGACCGTCCCCACCCGTTTTTCGACAGGGTAGGGTTCCCCCGTGAGGGCGGCCTCGCTGGCGGTAAAAGCCGCGCTGTCGAGAAGTACCCCATCGGCGGGTATGATGTCGCCGGCCCGCACCCGAACGACATCCCCAGGCACGACCTTGCCGACTTCGATCGGCATAAATACGCCGCCGCGCTTGACCTCGGCCCTGAGCGCCACCGAATGCCGAAGAACCTCCGCCGCCTTGACGGCGTGTCCCTCCTGAACAGTGTCCAAACCGATGGAAAGCCCAAGGATCGCCAGGATGATCAGGCCTCCCGGTAGATCGCCCGTCACGGCGGAAACGATGCCGGCGATCAACAGGATCAAAGAAAGCGGTTCCAATATTCGGCGAAAGATCGCCCGAGGAATACTGTCAGCCTTGGTCTCAGCGTCGCTATTCGGACCAAATTCGACAAGGCGGCTTTCGGCTTCCTGCTGTGTCAGACCGTCAAGGCCGCAGTGAAGTCGCGCGCTCAGCGCCTCGGGGGACTCTGTCCAGAATGCGGCAAGCGTGTTTTGATGCTCGTCGAGCGGGAGAGGCTTTTCGACCGGCATTGTGGTACTCCGCCTTATTCACCCCAACGTTGCGGCGGCCGCCATCTGGCACTTGCAACCGACCAAGACGGTCCTTCACTTACTTTGAACAACGTGTGCCAGCAGGACCGTTGCGAAGCGCGGATGGTGATTGCCAGGTTTTCGCTTGGATGCACGCATTGAGCCTCCTTCATTCTCCCACGCTGCAAGAGCAGCGGAATCTGAGCTCAGCTTTTGACGTCTGGACACTGGATAGTTGTTGGTCGGGATGGTTGCTGCTTCAATCCTACGGATGATGAGGGTTTCCGCCTGATGTGAGTGACCTTCGGCAGCTTCCATTTCGGACGTAGCGTAGTCGGCGCGCCTAAGAACGCGTCTTAGCGTGGTTCGCTGCTCCTCGGGGTTGTGGGACATCGCTTTCAGTCCTTCATTTTTGGAAGGTGCAGCGTTGCGCGTTCACGAGACAGTTCTCCATCGCGGTTCGCATGGAGTTTCTGCTGATCGAGATAGCCGTTGTCCCAAGTCCGTGCTCTCGCCGTCTGGGGTGGATGCGGGTTGGTCGACTTTTGCTGCCCGGCATCGCCACATGCCTTGGCTCCCGCTTTATAGCTTTCGATGTTTGCTGGTGCCTTCTTCATTATATATCTCCTGCCGCGCACGGCGGCCTATAAGGGGCGTCTGCCCGCGTTCATTAGAAGCTGGCGCTCTGTCGCCGTTGGGCCAAGGAGCTTCAGCAGCCGTTTTTCTTCAAATTGATCGAGCCTGAAGCGCTTAGCGAAATCACTGATGTTCCAAACTCTTGCCAATTTCGCAGGGACATATTTATGGGCATTGGTAGCGGTCATGATTTTTGATCTCCTTGTGTGGTTTCACCGTTCAGTTCGCTGCGGCACGAGATGGCTGCACAGATTCTTCGTGGAAGCGGCCGGTCATCGGCTGCCCTCCGTTAAAGTGAAAGCGATGATGAGAAGAGATAACTTCTGTTCGTTGCGGTCGGCTGCGATCGGCAATTAGAAGTTTACAATGCGCCGCCGTGACAAGGTAGCAAGAAACGAATCCGTGACCGCTCCCTAATGTAGCCAAATAGCGCTACGAAGCCTTTTGGCATCGGTCCGGTGAAGACGGTTATGCGTTGACGCTCAGCGGCTCACCGCCCTCAGCGTCCTTGTGCAGCGCCGCCTCCAGTTCATGCGGATGAACCAGCAGCAATTGCCTGGTGCCGATATCAATCCCTAACGCCGGTATTTCGAGATGCGTTCCGGTTCTTTTGTAGGCGGCGAATGAGAGCCCTTCGATCAGTTCTTCATCCACCAGGAGGCGATAGGTGCCAGGATCAAGCGGCATTACCAGAGAACTCAAAACGAAGGGGTGAGAAAAGGTGATTTCAGATTCCGTGGTGCGTTCTGTCATGGGGAAACCTCATGTTTTATTGAATTGGTCACGCTGTGCTTATTGAACGCATTGGGATCTGCACGCACCTCAGCCGCTACCAGAACGTGCCTTGGAATATGACATAGACTAAAAAAGCCATGCATATCAGCGGGGTCGATTTGATGATTAAATCCACATACCGAAACCGGCGAAGGTATCGGGATGCGTGTCCATGGCGGGGAATTCTTAGGGTGGAAGACATCGCGTCCCCGATACTTGGGGCTAGGGCGGCACTACCGCCCTGGAAGCAGCACCCGTGCAGCAGCTGCTACTTTAACAGATATGGGGATGAGAAGTACAATTACAAGGTGAGAACGAAGGCAGGCCCCGATATCGTACGAGATCCAGCTTCCGCTGTCGGCCACAATGCCGGCATCATGAACCGAAATTTCTGCCTCGTACCTTAACGCACTTTCGCGCCTCCAAAGCAGCGACCACTCTTCCATCAGAACATCCAGGCGAGCGCCAGCAACCGCGCGACGTGCTCAATTGGCTCAGCAACCTTTTCCGCCCCTGGGCCTGACATCCCCGTCAAGCCCAGGGATTCGCTTTCGCCAACCCTCCGCCATACGGCAAGACTAATGGCGTGCATCCAACAGGTCGTTGACCCGGTCGACCTGGGCGTCCGTCAGTGGGCGCCCGAAATCATCTTCCAATCGGGCAACCGCATCATCAAGCGCATCGGCGCGCGCCGCCGGATCGGAAATAGCCAGGGCAGCATCACGGCTACGTTCATACGCGGCGATCTTGCCCACGGACGAATTGGGGGCAGCATGGGCACGGGCGTTTGGCGAAGCGTGCGCGGCGTTCAATGCCCCAAGTCCATAGCCGTCGTCATTGGCGTCGTAATCGACCGTTTGCCTGACCGCATGCTCATCGTCATCCGTACGCGTCGTCATGCCGGACTTTGCATCCAACAGGTCGTTCACCCGGTCGACCTGGGCGTCCGTCAGTGCGCGCCCGAAATCATCTTCCAATCGGGCAACCGCCGCATCAAGCGCATCGGCGCGCGCCACTGGATCGGAAATAGCCAGGGCAGCATCACGGCTACGCTCATAGGCAGCGATCTTGCCCACCGACGAATTGGGGGCAGCATGCGCTCGGGCGTTTGGCGAAGCATGAGCGGCGTTCAAGGCTCCGAGTCCATAGACGTCGTCATTGGCGTAGTCGACCGTTTCCCTCACCGCATGCACATGCTTATGGTCATCCGTACCCTTCGCCATGCTGGACTTGGCATGGCTGAAATTGCTGTGGCTGGATTTGGCGTGGCTGGACTTGGGGTGGCTGGAGTTGCCGTGACTGGACTTGGCGTTGCTGGAGTTGCCGTGGCTGGAGTTACCGTGGCTGGAGCTGCCGTTACCGTGGCTGCCGGAATTGCCGTGGCCTTCGCCGCCTCCGTGCCCGTTCCCACCGCCATTGCCTCCCCCATTACCGTTGCCGCCGCCTCCGTCCTTCGCAAGCGCTGTTCCTACGAACGCGGTACCGACCTGCATCGGGGCCAAGACAATGCTTGCCCCGAAAATGCAAGCACAGGTTCCAGCAGCAAGAATGGTGCGTCGCATTATTCTCATCTCCCATTGAATCACTCTGTCCAAGCTCCGCAGCATTGCGGCGCTTGTGTGATCGGTGACCATTGCGCCAACGGTTTCGTCAAACGACACGCAACGCGCCTGCAACGCCGCCGCATCGGAGGGCTCGTCCTTGGTCGGCGACGGGATCATTACGGTCTCAATGGCGGTAACCGTTGCCATAGTAGCCGTGACGGTAAGCATAGGTTCGATGAGGCCCATAATACGTCGGCGTTACGTAGCGTCCATAATACCTGGGGCCCGTGTAGTATCCGGTTGTGGGATATCCGCCAACGTAGCCACCTTGGTAGTAGTTGCCGCCGTAGCGAGGTTGGTCGGCGATCAAGCCGCCTACTATTGCTCCTGCGCTAAAGCCGGCCAGCGCACCGTCACCGTGATGGTGATAATCGCCGGCAAGGGACGAAACTGCGCTTCCAAGCGCCACCGCCGATGCGATGGCAATTGTTCTGATCTTCGGCATTTCGCATCCTTTCATGACGCACCTGCTGCGAAGGAGATGCTTAAAGGAGGATGGTTCCGGCCGGGCCAAAGTAAATCCCTAGTAGGTAAAGATTTGGTCGCGGCGTTCGGGCCGGCAAGGCTCGACGTGACGAAAAAGCCGGCGTGATTGCCGCTCGCGACTACTCGATCAGCATGCCATGCCCGACGCAGCCCATATGCTTGGGCTCGTGCCTGGCACCTTTGCCCGAGACCATCTCGACCTTGCTTGGTTCAGGTGGCGCCGGCGAATATATTTGCGGTCGGCGCCGAAGCAGGCGATATCCCGATGATCACGCGGCCTTCGAAGCCTTTCGGCGACCATCGATGGGCACTCGACGCGATCCGTGCCCCTATTATTTTTTCTCGGTGCTCCCCGATAGTTGTGTCGCGGCCCCTGGGACGCCAGCCTGCAACGCCGCCTCATCGGCAACAATGGCGGCTGCTTCCTTCAACAAGACGTCTTTGGCATTTTTTCGAGCATTTTCAATGGCAATGTCTGCACTCAGGCTACGCTCGTTGGCTTGCAGACCATCGTCTTCACCAAGGTCCACGCCGTCGCCTATCTGATCGCTCCCCTTGAGACGATTTGCCTGGGCAGCCAACTCATTTCGACGGTCGGTCAGGTTGAGGGAGATAACCTTCTTCGCGCGCTGCGCCCTCAGCTCGGTTATCTCTTCCAAGAAACGCTGGAAATCCGGATCGTGCTTCACCCGAACATCATGGCGGCTCTGCAGTTGCGGCAGCACTGCGGTTGTCTTGCTGGAGACCGCGTATTTTGCAGGCTTGATCTGTGTCCACGGCAGAGCGTTGTCATAACTCGACTCACCAAAGCTATTGGGGTCTGAAAGACCAGGTAAGCTGATATCAGGCGTCACGCCACGAAGCTGGGTCGTACCCCCATTCACACGGAAAAACTGAGCAACGGTCAATTTCAGCTCGCCGAATTTCGGTTTGCTGTTGTGGGCCACATGGTCAAGATCAACTACCGTCTGTACAGTGCCCTTTCCAAAACTGGGTTCGCCGATAATCACACCTCGGCCGTAGTCTTGTATCGCTGCGGCAAAAATCTCGGAAGCCGAGGCCGAACCGCGATTGATCAGCACGCCTACCGGGCCTGTCCAGGCAGGCATGGGAAAATCATCGCTTTCCACCTCGACCTTACCGTCGGCATCGCGTTGCTGAAGCACCGGACCTTTGCCGACAAACAGCCCTGCCAAATCAATAGCCTCGGCCAAGGAGCCGCCGCCGTTGTTGCGCAAATCAATCAGAACGCCATCGACCTTGTCTTGCTTTAGTTCATTGAGGAGCTTGGCGACATCGCGGCTTGCACTTCTATAATCCCGATCGCCTTTTCGCCGTGCTTCGAAGTCTTCGTAGAAGGTCGGCAGAGTTATCACGCCGATCTTGCGGCTGGCGTCGCCATCCTTTGTCTCCAAGATGCTCTTCTTGGCAGCTTGTTTGTCAAGGCTGATCTTATCGCGCTTCAGGCTGATGAGGTGATGACTGCCATCTGGTCCCGCATCCGCCGGCAAGATATCCAAGCGGACGACAGAATCCTTTGCCCCTCGGATCATTTGCACGATTTCATCAAGGCGCGTGCCCACCACTTCCTTGACTGCGCCGTCCTCGCCTTGACCAACACCGACAATGCGGTCTCCGACCGCTAGCTTGCCGGACAGTTGTGCTGGGCCACCCGGCACGAGCTCGCGAACAGTCGTGTAGTCATCACGCTCTTGCAAGACAGCACCGATACCAAACAGTGAAAGCTTCATGGAGATATCGAATTCAGCCGAAGCGGTCGCGCCAAAGTAGTCCGTGTGCGGATCAAGCGACGTTGTATAGGCATCCATGAACGACTGGAAAACGTCGTCGCTCTTGTACTTGTAAGCGCGCTCTAAGGAGTTCTCATAGCGTTTGTCGAGCGTATCACGAATCGCCGCGTCAGTTTTGTGCGCCAGTTTCAACCGCAGCCAATCGGCTTTGACGCGTTTACGCCAAAGCTCATCTCGTTCGGCTACTGATTGCGGCCAAGGATCCTTTTCGCGCAGTGGAGAATAGCTTTCCTGCACACTGAAATCCAAGTCCTGCTTAAGCAAGTTGCGCGCATAATTCATGCGGTCGACAACTCGTTGCTCGTACACATTGAAAATCGAAAACGGGATCTGCAGGTCTTCCCGGTTGATCGCGTCGTCAATCTTGGCGCTGTCAGCCATGAACTTATCAATATCCGCCTGCAGGAAAAGCATTCGGTCCGGATCTAGAGACTTGATGAAGCGGTTCATCACCTTGGCGGACAAGGCATCGTCAAGCGGAACGGATCTATAGCCAAAGCGCGTGAGAAACTGCGCGCTCAAACGAGCGGCTTGCGCCTGCTGTTGCAGCGGCGCCAAAACTGGCGGTGACTCGAGTTGAGCATAGGCCGGCGATGCAATTGCCAGGAATATGCCGAGGAGACGGTATCGTTTGCGCATGCAGCGTAGATCCAATTCACAATGCCAAGTCTTGATGTGCGATGTTGGCGGCACAATTATCGTCTTTTGGCGAAGATGTCAGGTTAACTCTGAGTCAGGTTCGTTCACCTAGAGGGCAGCCGGCAATCTGTTCGCCGACCGGCACTCCAGTCATCAGGTCGTGCCGGATGTCTCCATAGGGCCTGGGACGGCTTGTGCTGGGAGCCGCTGGATACAGCGCAATTTTTCTGGCACTTGAGGGGCGTATTCGTTCACTGGTTCTTCCTCGGGAATATTGAATCGAGTCACGGAGAAAAATGTCGGATCACCGTATCGTTGTCGTCGGGGCCGGTTTTGCCGGACTGCAGCTCGCCAAGAGTCTTAGGGCTCCCGCCACGCAAATCACCATCATCGACCGCAGAAACCATCACTTGTTTCAGCCGTTGCTTTATCAAGTTGCAACGACCGTTCTGGCGACTTCCGAGATTGCATGGCCAATCCGCTCGCTCTTTCGGGATAGACCGGATGTCTCGACGATACTGGGTGAGGTAGTCGGCGTGGACGTCCACGAGAGGTGTGTTCGCCTTCAGGATGGCAAGAGCATTTCGTATGACACCTTGGTTCTCGCCACCGGTGCGCGACATGCCTATTTCGGTCGGGACGAGTGGGAGCCATTCGCACCCGGTCTAAAGACCCTTGAAGATGCAACAACAATTCGTCGGCGAGTTCTGATCGCTTTCGAACGCGCGGAACTGGAGACAGATCCAGATTTGCGAAAGGCGTATCTGACTTTCAGCATCATCGGGGCGGGACCCACGGGCGTGGAACTGGCGGGTATCATTGCTCAGCTTTCACATCACACGTTATTCAAAGAGTTTAGGTCGATAGACACACGAGAGGCAAGAATTCTCCTCATCGAAGCAGGCCCGCGAATACTGCCAGTTTTCCCGCCCGAGCTTTCCGAGTACGCGACGCGGACGCTGACGAAGATGGGGGTGACGGTTCTCACTGGAAATCCGGTGACATCAATAACAGATGCTGATGTGACGGTGGGCCAAACCTGCATTCCGAGCAAAACAGCAATCTGGGCTGCCGGGGTTCAGGCTTCGAAAGTAGCGGAATGGATCGGAACGCCTGCAGATCGCGCCGGTCGCGCCATCGTTGAACCAGACCTCAGCGTTCCTGGCCATCCTGAGATTTTCGTTGTCGGCGATACGGCGTCAGTGAAAGCCAAAAATGGCAGTATGGTGCCGGGTATCGCGCCTGCGGCTAAGCAGCAAGGACAATACGTCGCCTCGGTTATCAGAGCGCGTTTGACAGGCAAGAGAGCCCCAGGTCCTTTCAACTATAGGCACTTGGGAAATCTCGCGACGATCGGACCGAGCGCAGCCGTTATTGACTTCGGTCGGATTCGATTAACGGGATGGATCGCGTGGTGGATATGGGGTCTCGCACACGTCTACTTCCTGATTGGATCGCGAAGCCGATTCGCCGTTGCCTTGAGCTGGCTCTATGTTTTTCTCACCGGACATCACTCAGCCCGCCTGATTACGCAGAAAGAAACGTTGAAGGACGAAACCTGAGCGCGAGCGACATTATTTCTTCCATCGCTATGGATGCCATCGCAACGGTCGGCTGCGATAGCCGACTTCGCAACCTCTTTTTCGGTTGACGTATTTGGACGGTGAGGTCGCCCAGCAGAAGCGACTGCCTTCTCTCCATTGCGTCTTGAGCGAGCCCCGGGTGGATTATCTCTCAGTTGGAAATTTGCCCTGCGAGTGCCCGGATTAACCCGAGACCGGAAAAGGGCAAACGCAACCCACTCCGATCAAGAGATCGAGTTCAGGACGACTGCACCGAAAATGTTTCTTGCCATCAAACGATCATACAACCGATGGATATGCGAAACGCAAGTTGACCCGATAAGGCCGTGCAATGACAAGATTCCTTTACCTGACGTTTTCGATATACCTGATGGCTTCGAACGCATGGGGTGCTGTCGCGTTGATGGGCAGTAATCGCCGGGACTGGACAGTTGGTCAGTACACCGATGAGGTCACTCGGAAAATCCAGTGTCTGATGCGCTGGGACTCCGGCGGAAGGACATTTACTTACTCAATATTCAAGAGTGGCGCGGTCATGAGCTTCAAGAGGAGCACGTGGAGCCTTAGCGAAGCTATGGCCGAAACCTCTATTAGTTTCAACGGACAATCTGTACCGGCCAAGCGGCTGGATGACCACACTTTGGGGATAGGATGGGATGAGCCCAGCCAGCTTCCGACACTGAAATTCAACGCGTTTATCCAGTCGGGCCAGGAGATGATTGTCGGGTTTGAAATTGATGAGAGACCTTGGATCATTTCCTTTCCAGCCTCGGAGTCGATTACCGAAGGTTGGTTGAAGTGCTTGGCCAATCTCGACGAAAACTAGCGTAGCATGTCCGAATGGACGGCTGATCAAGTAACTCGGCTGGGACGGGCACCTGCCGCACAGCTCCTCCCGGCGGCGGCGTGTGGTCCCAGTTTTTCGGCTTGATTGATCACCCAAACTCTGACGCGCCGCTTAGGACTCCTTCGCAATGGTAAGGTGACCACTTTGACATCCCCGAACAAAAAAATGGCACGTAAAAGGAAACGGGGATGCGGCTGACGACCCAACGGAATAGGGTCAGGCTCAATGGAGGCGCGAACCGGTTTCAACCCAAACGCCCGTCTGTAGTCGCCTGATCTGGTAGCTACACGAGGCCAGCCTTGCGAAGCCCGTCGACCACGCGCTCGAAATCGGAAGGGTTCTTGTAAGGCAGCACTTTGCGGCGGTATTCCAGAGAATAATCAGGATTGATCCGAAACACTTCCTGCCACTCCACCTGTGCTTCGTCGAAGCGGCCTAAGTGGCCGTAGCTCGCAGCCAGAAGCACGCGTGAGACGTCGGTGTCTGGGTTACGAACAAGTCGCCGCTTGAGGGAAACGACCGCATCCTCGTAGCGCTCCAACTGGAACATCGCTAGTGCCTGGAAATGCAGCCACAAGTCGGGATAATACGGGTTCAGGGCCATTGCCCGATCGAAACAGTCAAGCGCTTCCGCGGACCTTCCCGAATAGTGCAGGGTACTGCCGAGGCTTTCGTGCCCCTCCGCGAGATTTGGAGCAAGCGAGATGGAGCGCTCGGCCTCGCGGATGGCCATGTCGTGCCGTCGCAAATGCAGATTGACGATGCCCAGCGCCCAATGCGCGTAAGGATTTCGATCATCGAGCGCCACTGCGAGTGTCGCAAACTTTTCCGCTTGATGCATTGATGTCGACGGGGATGCGCTCCATCGGTTTATGTAGTCCAGCCCGTGCGCGATAGCGAGGATCGCGTGGGCGGAAGCGAATTTTGGGTCCAGTTCGATGGCGCGTTGCAAGAGTTCCCGGCCTTGGGTGTTTTGCTCTCTCGTGAATCGCCACAGCTGTTCTCGGCCGCGCAGAAAGCAGTCATATGCTTCCAAATTGTCGGTATGCTCGGTCGCGATCCGCCGCTGATCACCCTCCGTCAGGTTAAGCGCGAGCGCATCGACAATGTGCTGCGTCACGTCGTCCTGCACGGCAAAGATGTCGGTGAGGTCGCGATCGAAACGCTCCGCCCACAGATGTCCTCCCGTGGTCGCGTCGATCAACTGCGCGGTGATGCGTACCCTGTTGCCGGACTTGCGGACGCTGCCTTCCAGCACATAGCGCACGCCAAGGCTCCGGCCCACTTCTTGAACATTCACGTTCTTGCCCTTGAAAGTGAAGGATGAATTGCGGGCAATCACGAACAACTGCGGCAGCTTTGAGAGAGCCGTGATGGTATCCTCGGAGATCCCGTCGGCGAAATACTCCTGCTCGACATCGCCACTCATGTTGGAGAAGGGGAGCACGGCGATCGATAGCTTCGGGGGCGGCGCTGTCGAAGCCAGAGCGGGCTGAAGTCCTGAGGTCGCCGCTGCCGTTTCTTGAGCCGCGGTGCCGACCCGCAGCGAATAGACCCGGATCGGCTCGGCGATGTTCTTGAGCTGGGTGTTGCCGAGATCGCTGACAGAAAGGTCGAGCCGCGCTTTGACCTGGCGATAAGCGTCTTCGGAGAGGCAGATAGCGCCAGGTGCCGCGACGCCCTCCAGGCGCGATGCGATGTTGACGCCGTCGCCCATGAGGTCGCCGTCGCTTTCCTCTACTACGTCGCCCAAATGGATGCCGATCCGGAACTCGATGCGTCGGTCCTGCGGCACGCCGGCATTGCGCTCGATCATACCGTTCTGCACCTCCATGGCGCAGCGCACGGCGTCCACCACACTGCGGAACTCGACCAGCGCTCCATCCCCGGTGCGCTTGATCACGCGTCCGTTATGCACGGCAATGGTCGGATCGATCAGGTCGCTGCGCAGTGCCCGCAACCTCGCCAGAATACGATCTTCATCCGCGCCAGCGAGCCGGCTGTACCCGACCACGTCGGCGGCCAGGATGGCGGCTAGCTTGCGTCGCTCGCTCATAGGACCATCTCCCCGGCTTCATGATAGCAGGAAGACACGGAGAAAGAGGAAACTTTCGATTTTGCTCGCAGCGACCTGGTTGAGATCGATGCTGGCTATTGTTTGCCGTCGACAAAGCCAGACATGCATACCTGAGCAATGACTACTCCATGACGCTCGGACATTCGACACTAACGCGCCGAAAGCCCACTCGGGTCAAAGCTGCGCGTTCTACGAGGTTGAGCGAGCGGATGTCAGCGAACACACCGAAACAGAAACGCAGGGGTTCATTGCCGTGGCGGTCCCTGCGACATAAAGATCACAGACGCTCCTCACGTGATCGGACCCGTCTATCGTCATCTTGCACCCTAACTCGTCTCGGTCTCGGGAATAAGGGGCGGCACCTGGATGAGCACCGGCTTGCTTGATCCCGATTCGATGATCTCGAAGACTGTTTTCAGCATACCCGGAACATCTTGGCGCACCATTTCAATGCTGTTGCCAAGCAGTGAGACGAATGGATCCCAGTCGAAGCAGCCCAGCACGAGATTGCGATCGTCGAGGTGACCGGAGCGCCGGATCCACCGCATCACGCCTTCCAGCGATATCGTTGAATTGACGAACATTCCCTTGGCCAGGGTTTTGCTGCGAACGGCAAGCTCGTCCAATGCCTTTTCCGCTTTCTCGGGCGCGTAGCCGCAGGCGAGGATATGGTCTTCGACGACTGTAACCCCCAGTTCCGCATGGGCTTGTCGGAAGCCGCGTATGCGCTCGGACGTATTGTGGTCGCTGCCCCGGCCGCCGACGAATAGAAGCGGCTCCTTTTTCCCCAGTCTCTGCTCGCAGTTGAACAGGATCCGGCGGGTCAATTCCCGCGCGCCCGCGAAATTGTCGGAGATGACCGATGGTGCGAGCGCGCCCGGCAGGTCGAGATTAAAGCTGCGCACGCCGGCTGCCGCGCAGATTTCGGTAATCCGGTCGGGATCGGTCGCTCCTGTCGCGATGAGGCATTCGACCTGGTAGGAGAGCATCGTGCGGGCGGCCTCGACCTCGAGTTGGGGGTCGCGGCGAGTGCAGGTGATGATCGGAAACAGACCTCTCGCGCGGGCCATTTCCTCGAAGAGTTCGACAATCGAGCCGAAATAACGGTTGTCGTACTTCGGAACGATCATGCCAATGATGTGCGATTTCTCGCGCCTCAACAGGCTCGCCTGCATGTTAAGGGCGTAGCCCTGTTCTTCCGCAATCCGCGTGATCTTCTCGGCGAGCTGGCTGCTGATCCGGCGTTTCTTCCAGTTGCCGTTGAGCACGGCGCTGACGGCGCTCGCGGATGTGCCGGCCAACTCCGCAAGATCGTAGATCGTTGTCCTCTTAGTCTGCCTTAGGCGGCTCACAGGAATCCATCTCCATTTTGACGGTAACTTGACATCAATGGAGAGTAGTGGCAATTCTTGCTTCATCGATTGAGCATAGATGCGCAATCGATGATATAAGTTGGCTTCGAGCCGACGCAGGGAGGTTGTTTCTAAGAAGCTACGGGGAGGAGTGCCCTTTTGCAGGAGGCGTTTTGTGCGTCGTTTTCGGCGGGAAACGTCAACGAGCGAGGTCGACCGTGGTGACTTCCGGCAATGGCTGGACCTGTCTTTCGATCACACCAAGGAGGAGAAAATGAATTATCGCAACGTGCTCATGGCCTCGGCGACACTCGTCATGGGGTTTTCTGGCATGGCTTCGGCTCAGGAGGCCGCCACCGTCGCTTTCCTGATGCCCGACCAGGCATCAACCCGCTATGAGCAACACGACTTCCCAGGCTTCAAGGCCGAGATGGCAAAACTTTGCCCGAAGTGCACGGTGATCTACCAGAACGCCAACGCCGACGCCTCGCTGCAGCAGCAGCAGTTCAATTCGGTGATTGCACAGGGCGCGAAGGTTATCGTTCTCGATCCCGTCGATTCCGCTGCGGCGGCCGGCCTGGTCGAGATCGCACAGTCGCAGGGTGTAAAGGTCATTGCCTATGACCGTCCAATCCCGGACAAGCCGGCCGACTATTACGTTTCCTTCGACAACGAAGGCATCGGCTATGCCATTGCCAAGTCGCTGGTCGAGCATCTGAAGGCCTCGGGCGTCCCCGATGGCGCAGGGGTTCTGGAAATCAACGGTTCGCCGACCGATGCTGCCGCTGGCCTCATCCGCGACGGCGTTCATCGTGGCCTCAAGGAATCGGCTTACACGACGCTCGCCGAATATGACACGCCGGAATGGGCTCCGCCGAAGGCGCAGGAATGGGCGGCCGGCCAAATCACCCGCTTCGGCAATGATATCAAGGGCGTCGTTGCCGCCAATGACGGCACTGCCGGCGGTGCGATCGCTGCCTTCAAGGCGGCCGGTGTGAAGCCGGTTCCGACAGTGACGGGCAATGATGCCACCATCGCGGCTCTTCAACTCATCATCTCGGGCGATCAGTACAACACGATTTCGAAGCCCTCTGAAATCGTTGCCGCGGCCGCTGCCAACGTGGCAGTGCAGATGATCAAGGGTGAAACGCCCGCGGCTAAGACGACGCTTTACAAGACGCCGTCCGAATTGTTCATCCCTGCAGTCGTTACGGCCGAAAACATCAAGGCCGAGATTTTCGACAAGAAGATCCAGACGCCCGACCAGATTTGCACCGGCGAATACGCCGAGGGCTGCAAGAAACTCGGCATCACCAACTAAAATCGCACTTGTGTCATCCGGCCGCGCTCGTCGCGGCCGGATGAACCCGCGACAAGAAGGGCTGCAGCCATGACTAGGGACGTCATAGATATGCCGGCGAAAGGACAAACGATCCTCCGGCTGAGCAATGTTTCCAAAAATTTCGGAGCCGTTTCGGCGCTGACCGATATTGAGCTTGAGGTTAAGGCCGGGGAAGTGGTGGCCTTGGTCGGCGACAACGGCGCCGGGAAGTCAACGCTTATCAAGATCCTTGCGGGTGTGCATCACGCATCCTCGGGCACGATTGAATTCTGCGGTCACAACGTCACGCTCGATAGTCCGAGAGCGGCCCTGGAACTCGGCATCGCGACCGTGTTCCAGGATCTCGCGCTTTGCGAAAACCTCGACGTCGTCGCAAACCTCTTCCTCGGCCACGAACTCTCGCCGTGGGGCCTCGACGAAGTGGCGATGGAGGTGCGCGCTTGGACGCTGCTTCGCGAGCTTGCAGCGCGCATCCCATCCGTGCGCGAGCCGATCGCGTCACTTTCGGGTGGCCAGCGCCAGACCGTCGCAATTGCCCGTTCACTCATACTCGACCCCAAGATCATCATGCTTGACGAGCCGACCGCGGCGCTTGGAGTCGCGCAGACGGCCGAAGTCCTCAACTTGATTGAGCGCGTGCGCGAACGCGGTCTCGGGGTGATCATCATCAGCCATAACATGGAGGATGTCCGGGCCGTGGCGGACCGCATCGTTGTGCTGAGACTCGGCCGCAACAGCGGCGTCTTCACCCCTGACGCCTCCAACCACGACCTGATCGCCGCGATCACCGGCGCGACTGAAAACGCCGTCTCCCGGCGGATCGAGCGCAAGACCGGCGTGGCAAGCGAAACCAGCGGGAGACCGGCATGACCCAGAAGATACCCGGCCCCCTGAGCAAACCGGCCGCCGCACTCGACCGCAGTGATGAACGCGTCCGGAATGACGACAATATCCTCGGCATGGTCAGGGCTTTCTTCGATCGTGTGCGGTCCGGCGACCTTGGTATGCTGCCCGTCGCCGTCGGTCTGATCGTTATCTCGACCGTATTTTCGCTTCTCAACCCCATCTTCCTCGCCCCGAACAACCTCGTAAACCTCCTGTTCGATTGCGCCACGGTAGGCGTTATTTCGCTCGGCATCGTGTGCGTGCTGCTACTCGGCGAGATCGACCTTTCTGTCGGCTCCATGAGTGGCCTATCCTCCGCTATCCTCGGCGTGCTCTGGGTCAACATGGGCTGGCCGGCAGCCGTCGCGATATTGGCGGCGATCGTCGCCGGCCTGATCGTGGGCATTCTCTATGCCCTTCTCTTCAACCGGCTCGGTATGCCGAGCTTCGTTTCCACGCTAGCCGGCCTGCTCGCCCTGCTCGGAATGCAGCTCTACATTCTGGGGCCGACGGGCAGCATCAACCTGCCGTTCGCGTCACCGCTTGTCCGTTTTGGCCAGATCCTCGTCATGCCTGGATGGCTGTCCTACCTGCTGGCGCTGCTGCCGGGTATCGCGATTGTCGTGAACGGCATGAGAAACCGGCGCCACCGCCAGACCGTGAACCTCTCATCGCAGCCGCTCGGCGCGCTTGCCGTCAAGGCGGTCGTCCTGACCGCGGCGCTTGAATTCGCCGCCTACTACCTCAATCTAGGCCGCGGCGTACCGTGGATGTTCGGCCTTTTCGTCGCCCTTGCAGTTGTTTTGAATTATGCGCTGACACGCACCCAATGGGGACGTTCCATGTTCGCTGTCGGTGGCAATAGAGAGGCAGCCCGAAGGGCCGGTATCAACGTGCGCCGTATCTATCTCAGCGCCTTCGTGCTCTGCTCGACGCTGGCGACGATTGGCGGCATTCTGTCTGCCTCGCGGCTTGCCTCGTCCAGCCAACAGGCAGGCACTGGCGATGTGAACCTCAACGCAATAGCGGCTGCGGTCATCGGCGGTACGAGCCTCTTCGGCGGACGCGGCAGCGCCTATTCCGCGGTGTTGGGCATCATCGTCATCCAGGCGATTTCCAACGGATTGACCCTTCTCAATCTGAGTTCGTCCCTGCGCTACATGATCACCGGCGCGGTTCTGGCAATCGCTGTCATCGTCGACTCGCTGGCCCGCCGCTCGCGTGTCAGCCACGGACGTGCCTAATGGGATTCCTATGGAGTATTCATCATGACTGACCTCATGAAAGGCAAGGTTGCCGCCATCACCGGCGCCGCATCGGGCATCGGGCTTGAGTGCGCCCGCACCCTCCATGCCGAAGGCGCGATGGTAGTGCTCGTCGACCGAGCCAGGGACAAGCTCGAGTCTCTCTGCAAGGCGATGGGCGAGAGGGCGTTGCCCATGGTGGTCGATCTTCTCGACCCGAAAGACGTCTCAAGCATGCTGCCGCGCATTCTGGAGGCCGCGGGCGGACTCGATATCTTCCATGCCAACGCCGGCGCTTATATCGGTGGACCGGTCGCCGAAGGCGATCCGGACGTCTGGGACCGCGTGCTCAATCTCAACATCAACGCGGCGTTTCGATGCGTCCATGCGGTGCTGCCGCATATGATCGCACAGAAGTCTGGCGACATCCTGTTTACAAGTTCGATCGCGGGTGTCGTGCCAGTGGTCTGGGAGCCGATTTACACGGCCTCGAAATTCGCCGTTCAAGCCTTCGTCCACTCGACGCGGCGGCAAGTCGCGCAATACGGCGTTCGCGTCGGCGCGGTGCTGCCGGGCCCGGTGGTGACGGCGCTGCTTGACGATTGGCCGAAAGCCAAGATGGAAGAGGCGCTTGCGAACGGCAGCCTGATGCAGCCCAAGGAAGTGGCCGATGCCGTCCTCTTCATGCTCACACGACCGCGCAATGTGACGGTCCGCGATTTGGTGATCCTGCCGAACAGCGTGGATCTCTAAGCTTTGACGTTTTCCGTTTTGGAATGCAGCAGCACCCGAACCTTGCCGATTTGAAGCGAAAGACCATGAGCGAAACATCACGCAAGCCATCAGCGGGGACAAAGCATGTTATCGGCGTTGACGTCGGCACCGGCAGCGCCCGTGCCGGTTTGTTCGATCTGACCGGCCGCATGCTCGCCTCCGCCAAGCGGGACATCACCCTGTTCCACGAAGCCGGCGCGATGGTCGAACAGTCGAGCGAGGAAATCTGGGCAGCGGTGTGCGCGGCGGTGCGTGAAGTCCTGCTCAAGACCGGTGTCGATCCGGCCTCGGTGGTAGGTCTCGGCTTCGATGCCACTTGTTCGCTCGTCGTACTCGGGAAGGGCGGCACATCACTTCCGGTCGGACCATCGGAAGATGCGGAGCGCAACATCATCGTGTGGATGGACCACCGTGCTGTCCCCCAGGCGGAACGTATCAACGCGCTCGGGCACGAGGTGCTCCGCTATGTCGGCGGTCGCATCTCGCCGGAGATGGAGACGCCCAAGCTTCTCTGGCTGAAGGAAAACCGTCCGGAGATATTCGCCGCCGCCTGGCAGTTCTTCGATCTCGCCGACTTCCTGACCTGGCGGGCGACCGGCGATCTTGCCCGCTCGACCTGCACGGTGACGTGCAAATGGACCTATCTCGCCCACGAGAGGCGTTGGGACGCCGACTATTTCCACCAGATCGGTCTCGGCGCTCTGGCCGACGAGGATTTCGTCCGCATCGGGCAGGTTATCGTCGAGCCGGGCACGTCGGTCGGTCAGGGCCTCACATCGGCCGCCGCCGGTGAGCTTGGACTTAATCCAGGCACTGCCGTTGCGGCAGGATTGATCGACGCCCATGCAGGAGGGATCGGCACGGTCGGCATCGAAGCCGGACCACAAAGCAATCTTGCCTACGTCTTCGGAACCTCGTCGTGCACGATGACGTCGACGATGGAACCCGCATTCGTTCCCGGAGTGTGGGGACCCTACTATTCGGCGATGGTGCCGGGCATGTGGTTGAACGAGGGCGGCCAGAGCGCTGCCGGCGCAGCGATAGATCATCTTCTGTCCTTCCATCCCGCTGCCGGTGAGGCGCGAGAAGCCTCGAAGCGCATGGGGGTAGCGCTGCCTGTTCTGCTCGCGGACATGGCCGCGAAAAAGGCTGGCAGTGCTTCAGAAGCGGTGAGGCTTGTGACCGGCCTTCACGTCGTCCCGGAGTTCCTTGGCAATCGCGCCCCTTTCGCCGATCCCAATGCCCGCGCGGTCATCGTCGGCCTCGGCATGGAAAGAGACCTCGACAGCCTGGTTTCGCTCTATGTCGCCGGCGTCTGCGGCATCGGCTACGGGCTGAGACAGATCATCGATACGCAGGCCGACACCGGTGTTGAAATCGAAAAGGTCGCGATCAGTGGCGGCGCCGGTCAGCATGATTTCGTCCGCCAGCTTCTTGCCGACACGAGCGGCAAGCCGGTGGTTGCGTCAAAGGCGGAGGAGCCCGTGCTGCTCGGAGCGGCTATCCTGGGCGCCGTCGCTGCCGGGCTGTTCCCGAACGTTGGCGAGGCCATGGCGGCGCTTTCGACCCTCGACCGCACTTACCTGCCCGCCGGCGGCGGGATCGCCACCCTTCACGCAAAGCGCTACGATGCCTTCAAACAGCTCCAGGCCCAGGCACGCGGGCTTCGGGAATACTGACCACCAATGGGGCCGCGTTCTTTTTCCTGACCGCTCTTCATCGTCACCATTTGTTCGCTGTAGATATTGCATCTTTGATGGGCTGAGGTCAGCCCATCGTCGCGGCGAAGTAGCCGGTCAAATTCGTTCCTATGCACCCAGCTCGGCGACTTTTTGCGTCAGGTCGGCGATGTAGGCGTCGGTCGACAGGTCCGCGCCGGTGGCTGCGATGAGGATTTCGCTTGGACTCTTCGAACGGCCATATTGGTGGACCTTGTCGTTCAGCCAAGATTTCAGTGGCTGGTAGTCGCCTGCGTCCAGGCCGTTTGCGATCGATGGGTCCTTCCGGGCGGTAGCGAACAGTTGCGACGACATGATGTTGCCCACCGTGTACGTCGGAAAGGAGCCGACCATGCCTGAGGACCAATGTATGTCCTGCAGCACGCCAAGCGTGTCGTTCGGCACGTCGAGACCGAGATAGGATTGCATTTTCTCGCGCCAGACCGCCGGCAGGTCGTTGACGCGGATGTCGCCGGCCATTAGACCGGCCTCGATTTCGGAACGTAGCATTATGTGAAAATCATAGGTCAACTCGTCGGCTTCGACGCGGATGTGGCTCGGCCGCGCCGCATTGACGACCCGCCAGAAGTCATCGATCGACACGTCGGAAAGCTGATCTGGAAACGCGGCCGCCAACTCATCGAAATGCAGTTCCCAGAATCGCCGCGAGCGGCCGACGCGGTTCTCCCAGAGTCGCGACTGCGACTCGTGCATACCGAAGCTTGTGCCCCCGACAGCATAGAGATTGACGAAATCGGTGGCGAAGGTCGAGCGTGAGAAGCGTTCGGAAACGCCCTGTTCGTAGATGCCGTGGCCCGCCTCGTGCCAGACGGCGAAAAGGCCGGCGGGCAGCCAGGTTTCGCGGAAACGGCCGGTGATGCGTACGTCCGCGCGCGTAAAGGAAATCTCGAAGGGATGGACAGTATCGTCCAGGCGACCGCGGTCGAAGTCGTAGCCGAAGCGCGCCGACATGGCGCTCGAAAAGGCTCGTTGCTTTTCGACTGGGTAGGCGCGCTCGAGAATATCGCTGCGGACGCGGGCTTGTTTAGCCGCGTCGAGAAGCGGGCGGAGCGACCGCTGCAAGTCGCCGTAGAGTAGCGACAGCCGCGACCACGTCATGCCAGGCTCGTAGGTCGCGACCAGCGCGTCGTAGGGATGCTCTTTATACCCGATGGCGCCGGCGATCTCGCGCTGCATTTCCATCGTGCGTTCGAGAAGCGGTGCGAAGGCGGCGAAATCGTTGGCGGCACGCGCGGCCCCCCAGGCGGCGTGAGCCCGTGTCTTCAGCTCGGCGGCAGCTGCGACGATCGACGCTGGAATACGCGACAGCGTGCCGATCGCCGCGTCTGCCTGTTCGACCGCAACGCAGCGCTCATCGCTTGCCGGCAATCCCTTTAGCTCGGCGCGAGCGGTTTCGATCGCCCGCTGCATAGCATCGCCCGTTGCCAGATCGCGGGCAAGCCCGACGAGCGTCGATATCTGCTTGCCGCGCGCCTCGGTTCCGGCCACCGGCATCATCGTGCGGGCATCCCAGGTCAGCATGTTAACAGCGCACAAGATGTCGTTGACCTTGGCGATTTCGGATTCGAATGCGGCGAAGCTCATGAGGAATGCCTTTTATGATGATGCGGCGAGGCTCGGCGCGCCGAACTCGGTCAGATGGCAGGCGGCGCTCTGGTCGGCGCCGCGAAGCGTCAGCACCGGCCGCTCGACGAGGCAGCGCTCGAAAACGTGCGGACAGCGGCCCGCGAAGGGGCAGCCTTTCGGCAGGTTAAGCGGACTTGGCAACTCGCCTCGCGTCGCCGCAGCGCGGCTGCGGCGCGAGGGGTCGAGTTCGGGCGCGGCATCCAGCAGCGCCTTCGAGTAAGGGTGACGCGGCGAGGTGAACAGCGCCTCGGAAGGGCTGATCTCCATCACTTGTCCGAGATACATCACGGCGACGCGATGCGAGATGTGACGCACGAGCCTCAGATCATGGGCCACGAAGATCACCGTCAGATGCAGTTGTTCCTGCAGTTGCAGGAGAAGGTTGACCACCTGCGCCTGAACCGAGACATCGAGGGCGGAGACGAGTTCATCTGCGACGATCACGTCAGGCTCGACGGCAAGCGCGCGGGCAATACCGATACGTTGGCGCTGGCCGCCGGAAAATTCGTGCGGATAGCGGCTGGCCGCGTCCTGTGGCAGGCGGACGAGTTCGAGCAGCTCGGCGATGCGTCCCGGTATCTGGTCCTTCGGGCGCATCTTGTGGACACCCAGCGCCTCCCCGAGGATCTGGCTCACCGTCATGCGTGGATTGAGCGAACCATACGGGTCTTGAAAGATCATCTGGACGCGCCGGTTGAATCCGCGACGTTCGGAGGGCTTCAGCGCGGCGATATCCCTGCCTTCGAAGCGGATTGTGCCACCGTCCGGATCAAGTAGGCGCACCAGGCAACGGGCAAGTGTGGACTTGCCGCAACCGGACTCTCCGACGATGCCCAACGTTTCACCGCGATGAACATCCAAGGTGACGTCATTCAGCGCGTGGACTGCAAGCTGCGGCTGGCCGGAAATGCGCCGCATCAGGGAATAGGGACCGGCGAAGCGCTTGGTGACGCCATCGACGGATATGATCGGGGTTGCGACGCTCATACGATCGCCTCCATGGCAGCCACCTGTTGCTGATGGAAGCAGGCCGTCATCCGGCCCTCGCCAACGCCTTGCAGCGCCGGGCGCTCGCGCCGGCACTGGTCGGTCGCGAAGCTGCAGCGCGGATGAAAGGCGCAGCCCGTGGGAAGTGCGGTTAGGCTCGGTGGCGTGCCATCGATCGACGACAGCATGGTGCGGACGGCGCGACCGCGTGGAACCGAGCCGAGCAGGCCCCTCGTGTAAGGATGACGGGGCTGCGCGAAAATATCGGCGACGGTGCCGGTCTCCACGATCCGTCCGGCATACATCACAGCCATGCGGTCGCAGGTGGCGGCTACGACGCCTAGATCGTGCGTAACGAGTACGACACCCATGGAAAGCCGGTCGCGCAGATCGAGCAGCAGCTTCAGGATCTGGTCCTGGATCGTCACGTCGAGCGCCGTCGTCGGCTCGTCGGCGAGCAGCAGCTTCGGCGAGCAGGCAAGTGCGATCGCGATCATCGCCCGCTGGCGCATGCCGCCTGAAAACTGGTGCGGATATTCGCCGAGGCGCCGTTCGGCGGCGGGAATGCCGACGATGTTCATAAGCTCCAGCGCCCGAGCCCGGCGTTCGCGGCGATTGAGGCTGGTATGCGCTATCAGATTCTCCTCGATCTGCATGCCGACCGGGAGCACCGGATTGAGTGCCGTCATCGGCTCCTGGAAAATCATCGCTATCTCGCCGCCGCGGATGCGCCGAAGCTCTTCCTCCGGCATGGCGACGAGATCGCGGCCATGCCACTCGACACGTCCGCTCACGTGTCCTGGTTCGCGGATCAATCGCATGATGGACCGCAGCGTGACGCTTTTGCCGGATCCCGATTCGCCGACCAGTCCGACCACTTCGCCAGGCGCCACATCGAAATCGACGTCGGCCGCGGCAATTGCCGTGCCGCGCGGCGTCTCGAAGGTCGTCGTCAGGCCGCGCACGACGAGGCCGGTAGTGTCCCTTGTCGCCAACGTCATCGGCGCACCCTCAGAAGTTCGGCGACGCCGTCGCCGGCCAGGCTGAAGCCGAGCCCGGTGAGCACGATCGCGAAGCCCGGGAAGACGGAGATCCACCAGGCGGTATTCATGTAGTTCTTGCCGTCGGCGATCTGAACGCCCCACTCCGCCGTCGGCGGCTGCGCGCCGAGACCGAGGTAGCCGAGGCTCGATCCGAGCAGGATGGCCAGAGCCATGTCCGTCATCCAGTAGACCACCGCCGGGGTAATGGCGTTCGGCAAAAGATGCCGGAAGATGATCCGTGTCGGGGTATAGCCCATGACCCGGCCGGCATCGGCATAGTCGAGGCGCTTCTGCACTTTGATCTCAGCCGCGACCAGCCGCGCGTAAAAAACCCATCCGACGACGCCGATCGCAAAATACATATTGCCGAGACCAGGGCCGAGCACCGACACGACGGCGATCACCAGCACCAGGAACGGGAAAGTGACGACGGCATCGACGATGCGGCCGAATATCGCCTCCACGATGCCCTCGGCATAACCGACCCAGGCGCCGATGAGGGTGCCGATGATGAACGGGCCGATCGTCGCAAACACGGCAATCTGCATGTTGACCGTATAGGCGTGGATGACGCGGGAAAACACGTCGCGGCCGAAGCTGTCGGTACCGAAGGGATGCGCGAGGCTCGGCCCCTTGAGCAGCGCGTTATAGTCGAACGCGCCAGGGTCGTAGGGAGCAAACAGCGTGGGAAAGAAGGCGAGCAGCAGGCTCAAGGCGAGGATGATGCCGCCGTATATCAGCGTCCTCGGTAGGGCGGCACGCCTGAAAGGTGACTTTCGAGCAGGGGTTTCGGTTGCGATCGCAGTCATCGGGCGATCCTCGGGTCGAGCCAGGCCTGAACGATATCGGTCAAAAGGAAGGTGAGAGAGACGAGGATGGCGAGCGCGATCGTGAGGCCTTGCAGCACGGGATAGTCGCGGCCGTAGATACTGTCGATCATCAGCCTTCCCGCACCGGGCACGGCAAAGACCGTCTCAGTAATCACCGCGCCGCCCAATAGCGTGCCGATCTGCAGGCCAAACAACGTGACCGTCGAAATCAGCGCGTTGCGCAGCACATGCCTGAACAGGATGATATGCGACCGCAGGCCCTTGGAGCGGGCGAAGTCGACATATTCGGCATTGATGACGCCGATGATCGCAGCGCGCAGGTTGCGCATCAGCACGGCGGCGAGGCTCAATGCCAGCGTCAGCGCTGGAAGAAACAAATGATAGATCCGCGCGCCGAACGTCTCGCCGTAGCCGCCAACCGGGAACCATTTCAATATGGCTCCGAAAAGGGTGAGGAGCAGGATGCCGATATAGAAGACCGGCATCGACAGCCCGACCTGGAATGCTCCGCGTATGACGGCGTCGGGCGCGCGCTCCCGCTTCAATGCCGCGACGAAGGCCAGCGGTACTGCAAGCACGAGCGCGATCAGTGCCGCCATTCCGGTCAGCATCAGAGTGACCGGCAGTCGCTGTGCGATCAGCGTGACGACAGGAAGCTTGAGCGTGATGGAATTGCCGAGGTCGCCGCTGAAAACGCGACGGACGAAATAGAAAAACTGGACGATCACCGGCTTGTCGAGGCCAAGGCTGGCGTTAATGCGGACAACGTCGGCATCGAGGGCGCGGTCCCCAAGCATGGCGCTCGCGGGGTCCCCGGGCAGAAGCCGAATCAGGACGAAGGTCACGACGAGGATGAAGACGACGGTCGGTATCATCTGCGCGACGCGACGGATTACAAAACTGAAAAGCTGCAAATCATGGCCCCCGAATTCCTGGAGATATCAGGTGCTAGGGCATGATGCCGAACAGTGTGAAGCGGCAGAGGTCGACATCATGCTCTATTTCATTGCTCCAGAGCCGGGCTCGGCTTCAGGTCGATCCGACCCAATACCGTCCGGCTCCTGCGCGGAGCTGCCGGATGCAGCCCCGCGTCGATCCCGATACTACTTGGCAAGCCACGTCTTGGAGAAGATGTTGTTGCCGAGCGGGATCTGCAGGAAGCCGTTGACCTTCTTGCTCAGCGCAACGGGATAAGGCGTCTCGTAGAGCGGGACGAACGGGCCGTCGGCGTTGTAGATCTCCTGAATGCGCGCATAGTCCGCAGCGCGCTTGGTCGTGTCCATTTCCTTCTGCGATGCTTCAAACAGCTTATCCGCCTCATCGTTCTTCCAGCCGGTATGCAGCGCCCCGATCGTCGGGGAGTAGACGAAATAGGACGTGATTTCACTTGGGTCGGCGATGTCGTCGGTCCAGGCGCTTTCACGCATAGTGAACGTGCCGTCGCGATATTGCTGGGTGCGGCTCGCATTGTCGACCTGCTGAAGCTCGAGCTTGATGCCGATCTGGCCCCACATCTGCTGCAGTGCGGTGGCGATGCCGATTTCGTCCTGGTTGCCGGCGAGCACGAGCACGCTGGTCGAGAAGCCGTTCTCCAAGCCGGCTTCCTTCATCAGGCCCTTGGCCTTTTCGAGATCGTACGGGAAAAGTGGCTTGTCGCCGCTGTGCAGCGGGGTTGCCGAGGACATGTAGGAGGTGAGGGGAGAGCCGACACCGTGGGTGACGATCTGGATGATCGCATCCTTGTTGAGGGCGTAGTTCATCGCCTGGCGCACCTTCGGATTGGCAAGCGGATTGTCCTTGCCGCCAAGCTGCGGGCGCACGTTAAGCGTGATGCCTTCGACGCGGGTCGACGGGAACAGCTTCATATCGAGGTTGCCGGCCGATTTTAGTTCGTCGACGCGCGAATAGGGGATGAATTCCGCGCCGTCGAGTTCACCTGAATTGAGCTTCAGGATGCGCGTTGCGTCATCAGGGATCACCTCGAATGTGATGCCATCGAGATAGGGAAGCGGCTTGCCGTCTTCACCCTGGCCCCAATAGTTTGGATTGCGCACCAGCTTCATGGTCGAGCCGCGATCCCAGGACTGCAGCACGAAGGGACCGGAGCTGATCGGATGCTCGCCAAACGCCTTGGCTTTTTCGGCGTCGGTGGCGCCAGCCGCAGCCTCAAACGCCTTTGAGGGCATGATGCCGGTGTTGAACACGGTAAGCGCCGAAAGGATTGTCGGGTCGGTGTTCTTCAGTTTGACGATGACGGTCTTGTCGCCTTCCGCCGTAACGTCCTGGATAGAGCCGACAATGAAGCTCCAGATGCCGTTGTCGGCCTTAGCCGCGCGTTTCAGCGACCAGACGACGTCCGCCGGCGTGATCGGAGAACCGTCGGAGAACTTGATGCCGTCGCGGAGGGTCAATGTCACGCTCAGGCCGTCGTCGGCCACCTTCCAGGCGCTGGCGAGGCCGGCCTGAACGCCCTTGCCGTCATCGGTGGGCAGCAGCAACGTGTCGTAAATGTTTGAGAGGATCCAGATGTCGACGTTGGCGTCGTTAAGAACCGGGTCGAGGAAAAGGCTGTCAGCGTAGCGACCGTAGGTCATCGTGCCGCCGCGCTCGACGGCATAGACGGACGCGCTTGTACCCAGAAGAAGCGCTGCGGCGAAAGCCGCTTTGGCGATCGTTTTCATTGGTATCCCCTTGTTCCTGTGAACGTTCTAAGTGTTATTATTGACCATAACGATTTCACGCGATTCCGAGAGAGTCAACTTATTTTTCAGGGGTTGTTTCTTAGCTGCTTGGCGGCGAAATAAGTCGATTGACATGCAAAAACGACAGATGCAGGATAACCGTCATGGTTTACTATAACAGCTAGATCGAACGATTCATGGAATTTTTCATCGATCGGGAGCTGCCGGTGCCGCTCCGCACTCAGCTTCAAGGCCTCATCGAATACGGCATCGCTTGCGGGGAGCTCACGCCGGGTGAAACGCTCCCCTCCGTGCGCGAGTTGGCCGAAAAGATCGGCGTCGCTCCGGTGACGGTCAGTCAGGTCTATGCCGACCTGAAGGCGGCTGGGTTGATCGATGCGCGCCCGGGCTCCGGCACCTTTGTCACCGACAGCCTGCAGGCACGCCTCGCCAATCGCGCCGATGCCAGTGGCTTGCATCGCCATATCGACCAGTTGATCGATGACAGCCATGCGCTCGGCATTCGCTCGACGGAACTCGTGGCGCTGATCAGCGCCAGGGTGTTCTATCGCGACAGTATTGGGCCGCGATTTCATATCGTCGTGGTCGGGCTCTTTCCTGAGGCAACCTCCAGCTACGCCCGCTTCATCGCGGCCCGGCTTGGCTCGGCGGTAACCGCCGAACCGCTGACCGTTGCGGCGCTGGAACGGGAGGATGCCGCCAAGGCGCGTGCAAACTCCGCTGACCTGGTCGTCACTTTCGCCAATCGTCACCGCGAGGTCGCCGCGCTGGTGCCGAATACGAAGGTCGTAACCATCAGTTTCACGCCGGCGGAAGAGACCCGCATGGCGCTGGCTCTACTCGACTCACTTGCGTCCGTGGCCGTGGTGTCGCGGTTCCCGGAATTTCTACCGGTCATGAAGAGCGGCGTGCAGCGCTTTGCGCCGCATGTGCGCGAGATCGCGGCGACATCGGTGGAAACGCCGGGCCTTGAGCAGCTGATCGCCAACGCGAGCGTCGTGATCTACGCCTCCGGCGCAGAGAGCGTTCTCGCACTGCTCCCCGAAGGGGTTCAGGCTATCGAATACCGCCACGCGCCTGACACGGGCGATATCGAGCGGGTCATTGTTCCGATCATTCGCGCGGCGGGTGTCCCGCCGCAGCCGGCAGACGGCCCGACACCGAGACGGTCGGTCGCCCGCGGCAAACTGAACGTCAATCAGGAGAGGGAGACGTCGTGAGAATTTCCGATACGAACTGGCAGCAGATCGAGGCCTATCTGAAGACCGATGACCGGGCGATCCTCCCGCTCGGAAGCACCGAGCAGCATGCGCAGCTGTCGCTGTCGGTGGACTCGATCCTTGCGGAAAAGGTGGCGCTGGACGCGGCTGAGCCGCTCGGCATCCCGGTTTTCCCCGTCGTCGCCTATGGCGTCACACCCTACTTCCTCGCCTATCCCGGCACGATCAGCCTGCGCATCGAGACTTATGTCCGGATCGTACGCGACATCCTCGACGGCCTGAAGAGGCAGGGCTTTCGCCGCATTCTGATCGTCAACGGCCACGGCGGCAACCAGCCGGCCGGCAGCCTCGCGATCGAATGGATGGCGGACAACCCCGGCACGGCGGTCAAGTTTCACAACTGGTGGAATTCGCCCAAAACCTTCGCCAAGGTACAGGAAATCGACACCGTCGCATCGCACGCGTCGTGGATGGAGAATTTTCCCTGGACGCGCCTTCCGAACATAGCACTCCCCACCCAACAGAAGCCTATGGTCGACCTTGCCCGCATGCGGGTCATGGACCCAGACGCCGTGAAAGCCTATCTCGGCGACGGCAATTTCGGCGGATACTATGAACGGCCGGACGAGGACATGCAGGCGATCTGGGACGTCGCGGTGAAGGAAACCCGCGCGCTTCTCGAAGGAGACTGGGCATGAGCCGCCCCATCGTCATCTGGGGCGCCGGCGCGATCGGCGGCACCCTCGGCGCCGCCTTCATCCGTGCTGGGCATGAGGTGATCTTCGTCGACAACGCCGCCGACCATGTGGCAGCGATCAACGCCAACGGCTTGAGAATCGAAGGACCGATCTTCCAGGATACCGTGAAGGCGAAAGCCTTCCTGCCGCAGGACCTTCAAGGGACGTTCGAGCGCATGTTCCTGTGCGTCAAGGCGCATCACACCGAGGCTGCGAGCAACGCGCTCGCCGGCCACCTTGCTTCCCATGGCTATGTCGTGTCGGCGCAAAACGGGCTCAACGAGCGGGTGATCGCCCCAATCGTCGGCGATAGCCGCGTAGTCGGATGCTTCGTGAATTTCGGCGCCGACTATTTGGAACCCGGCGTCGTCCACTACAGCGGCCACGGTGCCGTCGTGGTCGGCGAGTTGGACGGCAAGCGGACAGCCCGCATCGAAGACATCTATGCAATGATGCGCGAATTCGAGCCGAAGGCGATCCTGACGGATAATATCTGGGGCTATCTCTGGGGCAAGCTCATCTACGGCGCCCTTCTGTTCGGCACGGCGCTGACCAATGACAGCATCGCCGACGTGCTCGCCAACCAGACCTATCGCCCGGTTCTGACGCGCCTTGCACTGGAGGTCGGCAAGGTCGCCGGCGCCAACAACGTCGTACTGCAGGCCTTCGACGGCTTCGATCCAACGGCGTTCGCGCCGACAGCACAAGTTTCCGAAACGACGCGGTCCTTCGACGACATGGTTGCCCACAATCGAAAGTCGCTGAAATCCCATTCGGGCATCTGGCGCGACCTTGCCATCCGCAAGCGCAAGACCGAGGTAGATGCGCAGGTGCTGCCCGTCGTCGAGATCGGCAGTTCGCTTGGTGTACCGACGCCGTTGACGGCGCGGCTTGTCGCCATGATCCACGAGATCGAGGACGGCAAGCGGCGGCTCGACCTTGCCAACCTTGACGATCTCGCGAGGAGCGCGGCATGAACATCGGCTTCGACGGCAAGACAGTCATCGTCACCGGCGCGGCCCATGGCTTCGGTCGCGCCATCGCTTTGGGCTTCGCGAGCCGGGGCGCCAACGTTCACATCTGCGACGTCAACGAAGCGGGTTTGAAGGAGACCGCAACGCTTTGCGGCGCGGGCACGCTGGCGCATCTGCTCGATGTCGGCGATCGAGCCGCTGTCCAGACGGTTGTCGCCGCGATCGAGGCCCAGTCCGGCGCGGTCGATATTCTCGTCAACAATGCCGGTGGTGTGCGCGGCCAGGTCGGCCGGCCCATCGAGGAGATTTCCGAGGAAGATTGGCACACGATCTTCGACGTCAATCTCTCCGGCACCTTTTTCATGGCGCAGGCCGTCGCGCCGTCGATGAAGCAGCGCAAGTTCGGCCGCATCATCAACATCTCCAGTGGAGCCGGTCTTGGCATTTCGCTGACTGGGATCCAGGCCTATGCCAGCGCCAAGGCCGGTCAGATTGGTCTGACGCGGCAGCTTGCCCATGAGCTCGGTCCCTGGAACATCACCGTCAACAATGTTGCCCCCGGTTTCGTGCGATCCAATCCGTCGACGGAGAAGCAGTGGGAGGCGATGGGCGAAGAGGGGCAGGCGAAGCTTCTGCAGAACATCGCGCTCAAGCGTCTCGGTCACGCTGACGACATCGCGGCGATGGTGATGTTCTTCGCGTCCGACTTTGCGGGCTGGGTCTCTGGCCAGGTCATCAGCGTGGACGGCGGCAAATGAGCAACGTTCAGAGCTATTTGGACGCGCATTTTAATGAGGCGCTCGAAGACCTGAAGGCCTTCTGCCGCATTCCGAGCGTCAGCACCGATCCCGCTTTTGCCGAAGACACAGTTGCGGCTGCGAATTTCGTCGCCGAGAGGCTGCAGCGCGCGGGCTTTGCATCCGTGGAACTGCTGGAAACCGGTGGCCATCCCGCCGTCTACGGCGAGCTCATCAGCGATACGACGCTGCCGACCTTTCTCGTATATGGGCACTACGACGTGCAGCCGCCGGACCCGCTTGAAAAATGGGTGACACCACCTTTCGAGCCGGACGAGCGCGACGGCCGGCTCTATGCCCGCGGCGTCTCCGACGACAAAGGCCCGTTGCTCATCCCGATCATAGTGGCCGAAGCTTACATGAAGATGGCGGGTCGCCTGCCGGTTAATCTCAAGGTCCTCATTGAGGGCGAAGAGGAATCCGGCAGCCCGCATTTCGACGCCACGCTGCAAACCCATCGCGAGCGGCTTGCATGCGATCTTGTCATTTCTGCCGACGGCGCCATGTGGCGACCGGACCGACCGTCGATGACGGTGGCCAGCCGTGGCCTTGTCGCTTTCGAGGTCACGGTCGATGGCGCATCGAAGGATCTTCATTCTGGCCGCCACGGAGGCAGCGCACCCAATGCGATCGCGGCACTTGCCGCGCTTCTCACCTCGCTTCACGGCGAAGACGGCCGTGTATCTGTGGAAGGGTTCCTCGACGGCACGAGCCCACCTGATGCCCGCATCATAGCGGCGATCGAAGCGGCGGACTTCGATGCCTCGGCCTACTACGGGGAGATCGGCTCGAATAAGCCGGATCCGATCGACAACGGGCGCGAGCTGCTGATCCGCCAATGGCTGGAGCCGACGCTGGAATTCAATGGAATCTCCGGCGGCTACCAGGGCAGGGGCACGAAAACCGTCATCCCGGCGACGGCGAGCGCCAAGATCACCTGCCGACTTGTTGCCGGACAGGAGCCCGATCACGTGGTCGCCGTGGTCAAGCGGCATCTGGAAGCACGCTTGCCGCGCGGCTTCGCGCTCAAGGTTCACCAGCATGGACCCGGAAGCAGCGCCTTTTTCGTCGATCCCGACCTGCCGGCGCTGAAGGTGGCCGAAGGAGTGCTCGCCGATCTCTTGGGGCGAGAGCCGCTGCGTGTCGCGATGGGGGCAACGATTCCGATCGGCGCGTCCTTTCGCAAGCATCTCGGCACCGAGGCGTTCTTCTTCTCCTTTTCCACCTCCGACGAGGATTATCACGCGCCGAACGAGTTCTTCCGGCTTGCGAATTTCCGCATCGGGCTGACCGCCTGGGCGCTGCTGTTGGAGCGGCTCGCTGCCGCCTAAGAAAACAAAGGGCTCACCGCTTTCAAATCCGGTAGGCCGCGCCGTCGAGATGGCGTTGCCGATCTTCTCAAGGAAGGACCTCGATCGATGAACATTCTACCGGCGCTCCGCACAGGGCAGGCCCGCGCCGAGTTCGGCCGTGTTCACCCTATAGACGAACTGGAAATCCCATTCGCTATAATCGAGGGTTCTGAACCTGGACCTTGCCTGCTCGTCACGGCTGGCGTCCACGGGTCGGAGTTCTGTTCGATCGAGGCGGCGGTCCGGCTGATGCAGACGAACCCTGCCGAGATCAAGGGGACACTCCTGATCCTGCCGATCCTCAACGTGGAGGGTTTTCACAAGCGCAGCATTTACGTCATGCCGCAGGACGGGAAGAACCTAAACCGCATGTTCCCAGGCAAGCCTGACGGAACCACGGGCGAGCGGCTGGCGCACTGGCTTGTCACCAGCGTCTATCCGCTGGCAGACGCCTATATCGACCTTCATGGCGGCGACCTCGACGAGGGCCTTGCACCATTCACTATCTTCCCGGCCGGCTGCGAAAAGTCCCAGGCACTCGCCGCCGTCTTCGGCATTCCTGTGGCCGTCGCAGCGGGCGGCTCCGGCTACACGATCGACGCCGCCCATCGGCTCGGCATTCCCAGCATTTTACCGGAAGTAAGCGGAAACGGCCTGTGGAGCGAGGACACCGTTTCGCTGTTGACGGACGGCATTCGTCGGGTGATGCGGACACTCGGCATGGTGGCCGGCGACGTCGAAGAGGCGCCGCAAAAGCCGCTTGAGGTGGTGACCATGTGGGTTCCGACCGCATCGCGCACAGGATTGTGGTATCCGCGTAAAGAACTCTCGGAAGCCGTCGCCAAGGGAGATCTTCTCGGCGAGATCAGAAATGTCTTCGGCGAGGTCCTGGCAAGCATCCATTCGGAGAAGGATGGCTTCATCCTCTACGGGCTGACGAGCCTGTCGGTCAACCAGGGCGAAGCCTTGCTCGGGGTGGGAACTCCGGTTTGAATTGAAACGGATGGAGAAGGCTTGCATGACCCCTGATGCCGAAAGCGCGACGAGCTTATCCGACCCTGTAGACCGGGCTGCCGCCCGTCGCGAACTGGTTCCGACGGGTGCGCTTCGGGTCGGGGTCATCGCGGCTCCGGCAAAGTCGGCGTTGTTCGTGGCCTTCGATGGCGAAACCGGCGACTACCACGGCGTGCCCGTCGACATCGCAACCGCGCTTGCTCTGCGCCTGGATGTGCCCCTGGAGATCGTCAATTTCCCGAACTCCGGGGCTTGCACGGAAGCGCTGGCGCTAGGGGCGATCGATATGAGCTTCATGCCGGTGGACGCGGAACGACGCAAGAAAGTAGCCTTCGGCCCGGCCTACTACATCATCGAGAGCACCTATCTTGTCACCGGCGCGTCCGGCATCAGCAGCCTTGCGGACGTAGATCACGAGACGGTGCGTGTCATCGGCATTGCAAACACGACGACCATCCGCAGTGCTGCGCGCACACTGAAAGAAACGGTGCCCACGCCGAAGGAGTCGATCGCCGATGCGGTCGATCTGCTGCTGACAGGACAGGCGGACGCACTCGCGCTTTCCCGCGACGCCTTCCAGACATTGCTGCCGCGATTGCCCGGTGCCCGCGTTCTCGACGGCGGTTTCCAATCGACAGGCATCGCGATCGCTGTCGGGTTAGAGAGACCAGCAGCTCTCACCTTTGCCAGCGCGTTCCTGAACGAAGCCAAAGCCTCAGGTATCGTCCGGCAGGCCCTCGACGCCGCGGGTTTTCCAAACGAACCGGTGGCGCCGCTCACGCGATAGCAACCCGCGGCATCACCCTGAGCGTTCAGCCGGTCATCTTGCGGGCAATCGTGCGGCCGACGGCCCGCTCGAGTTGGCTTCCGGGCGCGCGTATGTTGCCGTCGGCCTGCAGACCACTCCCCTTACTAAATAACCTTTCTGCGCAGCTCTGCCGCAGTGGAAGTAGTAACTGGCAGTTGCTACTTCGTTTCACTAGATGGACAGTTTTGGGGAAATCGCACCATAGTGACGCCTGGACAGTAGTATTGGGTAGGACCGTCAGAATGGGATCGATATCCGTCGCTTTGATTGACGACCATCCGTTGATGCTGGCAGGTTTGGTTGATTTGTTTAGATTGAGCGACGATTTCACGGTCGCGGCAACCGGCACCAAGGCCAGCGACGTTCTCAAGATCAGCACGGACGTCGCGCCAGACGTATTCGTGGTCGACCTGATGATGCCTGGAAACATATTCGAGGTCATCGCAAAGACGGTCGCGACCTCGCTAAAGACAAAATTCCTCGCCTTCACGGCCCTGGCAAGAAGCGATTTTGCCGTCCGCGCACTCAACGTCGGTGCGAGCGGTTATGTCCTGAAGGGCAGCGACGCCGGAGAGCTCATCCAGGGCGTTAGAGCTGTGCACAACGGCGAGACCTTCATTACGCCAGCCTTTGCCTGCAAGGTCATAGAGGAGCTGAAGATTGCTTCGCTGCGGAAGACGGCGACGGGCGCCGTTAAGCTCAGCACGCGCGAGGGGCAAATTGTCGCCATGCTTCTGCGCGGGGCCACAAACAAGCAGATCGCCGCCGATTTGCAGATCGGCGAAAAGACCGTCAAGAACTACATGACCATCCTGATGCAGAAGCTGCATGCTCGAAATCGCCTCGAGGTGCTGATTGCGGCGCAGAAGCTTGAGGTCGACGATCACCACGACTGGGGGCCAGCGCTGCGACACTAAAGCATGTCGCATTAAATACTTCGCGCGGTTTGTCACCATCTAAGCGCTGTTGTTCTCCATCGGCACGCGGGCTACGAGTTGCGTACCGGCTTTGCCCCGCTTCCGGATCTGGACCCAGCCGCCGAACGCCTCAACCCTGTTGCGAATTCCTTGCAGGCCTAGTGGTCTGCCGTGCGGTTTGCTCGGAGGTGTTTGCGTGACGCCTGGCCCGCCGTCGCTGATCACGATAGTGATGAATTTTTCGTCCGCGATGGCGATGACGCGTTGATCGCGGCCGGCTGCGTGTTGAAACGCGTTGTTGAGGCCTTCCTGAACGACGCGGTAAAGACAGATTTTCAGCGGGTGGGGTGTGCGGTTCGGAAGTCCGCTGTAACGGGAGTTTACCATCGATCCGGTGGTGTGTTCATGTCGATCGACGGCAATGCGAAGCGCTGCCTCCAAAGAGATGTTTTCGAGCTCCGGAAGCACCAGGCCCGTCGAGAGCTCCCGCAACTCGGTCAGCAACTGGTTGGCCAGGCGCGATGGCGAGATATCGGCTTGCGTGACATTCGACTGGCCGACAGGAGCTGCCAAGTCGACAGGCGCCCGCGGTGCCGGAGTGCCCAATCTGAGGATCAGCAGGCTGAGCAGCTGCACCGGTCCGTCATGCAAATCCGACCCGATGCGGTTCAACAGCGTTTCGTTCGACTTGCTGGCATCCATGCGTGCCCGATCGGCGGCCTTGCGCAGTTGCTTGTTCTGCTCCGCCAGCGCCTGCGCACCGGCCAGTTGGGCCTTTAGCGTCACGCTCTGGCGTCGGATGACGTTGCTGGCGCGCCGAACGATAAGGAAGAGGAGCCCCATGATGGCGACTGTGGTTGCTCCGACAATCGCCCAAGTCCGTCGTTGAACCCGGTCGCGCTGTGCAATGAACTCGCCGGCTTCTTCATAGAGTTCTCCGACCGCCATCACTTCATGGACGTTGGAACGATAAATCGGGCCATAGATTTCAATGAGCGGTCGCTGCTCACGCTGTCCGCCGCCATCGTCATCATTGTGTCCATTTTCCAGTTGGGCCACGACCCGGCCGGAAAAGGCCTGCTCTATATCTTTTGATGGTAGGCGTTTGCCCATGAGCAATTTGTCAGTGCTGTAGAGAACCGTTCCGTCCCGCTCCCATATGCGGAAACCCTCCACCCGCGTCGCGAGGTCCGTGCCGATCAGCAGCCTATCCAATTCTCTCTGACGCTCGTCAGAGACCCGCGGACCGTCGGGACCTTCATCTATATGACCGGCGAGGAAACCCTCCATGTAGAGCGCACCTGACTCTGCTCGGCTGCGCAGCTGGTTCGCAGCGATCTGCGAACTCAGCCACTCGCCGAGGATTGCCATCGATCCGCAGACTATCAAGGTGGCTACGACCAGGAATTGGGTCGTCAGATCAAGGTTGTGCCAGAAACGCAGACCCCAGGTGCCTTGGCTGTCGGTGGTTTCGTCATCACGGACATAGGTCCCGCTCTCCTTGGGGTACAAAGTCCCTCCTTTCCGACGACGAAGGTCCAATCATTTCGCCCGACCTTTGGAACTATCCCGTCGGCGTGCCTTCGCGACATTATCGCATCATCTGCAAGTCCGCTTCGTTTTTCTTGAGATATGCGGCTGTTTACAGCGTGTCCAAGAACAGAGGCCGCAGCGCATGGGAAAATACTAAGCATATCGGAGACTTGTTGTGCGGTGCAGCAGCAAGTCGTGGGGATCCAAGGGAGAGTAACATGGCCAACTACATTCGTTCCGATCTGGAATTCATTCTCGATCAGATCAAGATCGCTGAAAAGCATGCCGCCTATATCGCCAATCCAAACGATCCGAACGCAGCGCCGCTGTATGGGGTTGGCGCAGCTGGCCAGATTGGTTCGGTGCCCGCCTATACGCTGAGCATGGGTCTGCGCACGGTGGATGGCTCCTACAACAACTTGCTGCCCGGTCAGGAACTCTGGGGCGCAGCCGATCTGCAATTCCCGGAACTGCTGGATCCGGCCTTCCGGCCGGCCGAAAATATCCCGCCGGGATTTGGCCCTCCCGGTCCGCCTGTTCCAACCAACTACAACCCATCCAACAACCCTGGCTCGATGGTATTCGACTCCAGTCTGCGCACGATTTCCAACCTAATCGTCGATCAGACGCTTGGAAATCCGGCCGCGATCATCAAGGGTCTGCAAATAGCTGGCGTTGTCGCCGCAGACCTGGCCAACGTGGCCTTGGTCCAGGCGATCTACGCCGCGTTCAAGCCAGCATCGGATGCAGAGTACCAGGCGCGCGTGGTCATGGATAATGCCCGGGTTGCCGCGAATGGCCTGAGCGATGTGGATGGGAATCCGAATACCCCGCAAACCCCGGAACAAGATGCGGCGTACCAGGCGGCGCTCGAGACGCTTGCCACTGCGACGGCCGCGCACGATGTCACAGTTGCCGATCTGGAGGCCGCACGCGTCGTTCGCAATGCGGCCCTCGAACCGTTCGGCATAGCGATGGACGGCGACAACGTTCAGGTCCTGAACGTCTCGACGGACGTTGGCCTGTCGGCGCCGTTCAATTCCTGGTTCACGCTGTTCGGCCAGTTCTTCGATCACGGACTAGATCTGGTGAATAAGGGTGGCAGCGGCACGGTCTTCATCCCACTGCAGCCCGACGATCCGCTGTATGTGGAGGGTAGCCACACAAACTTCATGGTGTTGACACGTGCGACAGTCCTGCCCGGCACGGACGGCGTCATGGGAACTGCCGATGACATACGGCCTGTCAACACGACGACGCCGTTTGTCGACCAGAACCAGACCTATACGTCCCATCCTTCGCACCAGGTCTTCCTGCGCCAGTATGTGCTCGACGCAAACGGCGTTCCGCACGCCACGGGCAAGCTGATTGAAGGTCGCGGCACCGGACCGGACGGAACCGGCCCCGGCGCAGGTGGCATGGCTACCTGGGGCGAGGTCAAGGAACAGGCCAAGATGCTTGGCATTCTCTTGACCGACCAGGATGTTGGCGCGGTTCCACTGCTGCGCACCGATGCCTACGGCAATTTCATCCCCAACGCCGCGGGCTTCGCCCAGATCATCACCGGCGTTGGTGCCGATGGCATTCCGAACACGGCGGACGATATCGTCATGTCTGGTACGTCAGCTGCGCCGATCGGCCTGGCTGGCGCGGCGCGCATCAATGCGGCCTTCCTCGCCGATATCGCTCACGACGCCGTGCCGAACGGCATCGCGGACGGCGACATCGAAATCGGCCTGGCCAATCCCGGCAACAATCCGCTGGTCTATGACAACGAGTTGCTCGATGCCCACTTCATCGCCGGCGATGGCCGCGCCAATGAAAATATCGGCCTGACCGCCGTTCACCACATCTTCCACTCGGAGCACAACCGGCTGGTCGAGCACACCAAGGAAATCGTGCTCGCCACCAAGGACATGGCCTTCATCAACGAGTGGCTGGACGTCGACCTGACCGCCGCCCAGGTCGCGGCCATTCCGACGGATCAGGTGGCCCTTGCAGCCTATGCCAACACCCTGATCTGGGACGGCGAGCGCCTGTTCCAGGCAGCCAAGTTCGGCACGGAAATGCAATACCAGCACACCGTGTTCGAGGATTTTGCCCGCAAGGTTCAGCCGAATATCGATTTCTTCGTGGTTCCCGATGGCTACCACGCCGACATCAATCCGAGCATCGTGGCCGAGTTCGCCCACGTGGTCTATCGCTTCGGCCACTCGATGCTGACCGAGCAGATCGATCGGCTCGACGCCTCCTTCACCAACGACCAGATTAGCCTCATTCAGGGGTTCCTCAATCCGTTCGAGTTCGACCAAGGCCATACTGTTGCCGACAGCATCGCAGCGGGCGACATCATCCGTGGCATGACGCGCCAGGTTGGCAACGAGATCGACGAGTTCGTAACCAGTGCCCTGCGCAACAACTTGCTGGGCCTACCGCTCGACCTGGCGACCATCAACCTGGCTCGCGGTCGCGATACCGGCGTGCCCTCACTAAACGCAGCTCGCCGCGATTTCTTCGAGGCCAGCAACCATGCGCCGGAACTGAAGCCGTATGACAGCTGGGTCGAATTCGCCGGCAACCTCAAGAACGAGGCATCGGTCATCAACTTCATGGCCGCCTATGGTCTGCATGGCTCGATCACCTCGAAAACCACTATCGAGGATAAGCGCGACGCAGCCATGCTGCTGATCTTCGGCGACATGGACATCAACGGCGATGGTATCGTTGACCTCGCACCGACCGACCGCCTGGACTTCCTCAACGGTACCGGCGCATGGGCAAACCTGCCCAGTGGCATAACGACAACAGGTCTCGACAACATCGATCTGTGGATCGGCGGCCTCGCTGAAAAGACCATGCCGTTTGGCGGCATGCTCGGCTCGACCTTCAACTTCGTGTTCGAAGTCCAGCTTGAAAAGCTCCAGGACGGCGACCGCTTCTACTATCTGCAGCGTCTCGACGGTTTGCATTTCCTCTCGGAAATGGAAAACAACACCTTCGCCAAGATCATCAGCCTCAACGCCGACGCGGGCCATCTGCCCTCCGACGTCTTCTCCACGCCGGGCCTCATCCTCGAGGTGGACCAGAGCCATCAGTGGAACCCCGGCCTCGATGGGGCGGATCCAACCGGCGGCACCATCCTGACCCCGCTGGTCATCCGCGACAATCCCGGCACCGCAGGGCCGGACACGAACTACCTTCGTTATACCGGCGCTGACCACGTGCTGCTCGGCGGTTCCGCTGCCAACGATATCCTAATTGGCAGTGAGGGCGACGATACGTTCTACGGTGATGCCGGCAACGATCGGCTCGAAGGTGGGGCCGGCAACGACCAGTACTTTGGCGGCGCTGGCGATGACATCATCACCGACCTGTTTGGTGACGATATCATCCGCTCGGGCTCGGGCCATGATGCGATCAACGCCGGCCAAGGCGTCGATCTGATCGTCGCCGACGAGGGGCAGGACTTCATCATCCTCGGCGCAGATACCCTGGACGAGGCCTTTGGCGGTGTCGGCAACGACTTCGTGCTGGGCAGCAAGACGACTGAACAGACACTCGGCGGCGAAGGCGATGACTGGATCGAAGTCGGTGCCTGGACCGGTGCGGTCGGCGACAACTTCGACGATCAGTTCCAGGCCGACGCGGTCAAGGGACACGACGTGTTCCATGGCGACGGCGGCTTCGATGAGTTCATCGGCGAAGGCGGCGACGATATCTGGTTCGGCAGCCTCGGCCGCGGCAAGTTCGACGGCATGTCCGGCTACGACTGGACGACCTATGACGGCATGAAGTTCGCCGTCGACGTAGACCTAAACCGCCAGATCCTGCCTGGCATCCCGGTGCTCCCGGCCAATGTGGCGCTCGACAGCTTCACCCAGGTCGAAGGCGCGTCCGGCTCCACCCATAACGACGTCATCCGCGGTTCCGACGTAACCGCCGCGGACGTACCGACCGAGGGCTTCCGGGGCAGTGCCCTCGACGCGGAAGGCATTGCGCTGATCACCGGCCTGCAGGCGTTGCTGGCGGGTGTCGGGCCGGAGTCGTTTGATGCCAATGGCAGCTTTGTCGGCGGCAACATCCTGCTCGGCGGCGACGGCAGCGACCTCTTCGAGGGCCGGGCCGGTGACGACATCATCGACGGCGACAAATGGCTGCGCGTGCGCATCGCCGTGATGTCGACTTTCGATGCCAATGGACCGACGGGCAATACCGTCCTTGAATGGCACGACAGCATGACCACCCTGGTCAACAAGGTCATGTCTGGCCTGATCAACCCCGGACAGCTCAAGATCGTCCGCGACATCGTCGACATCAAAGACAACGTAGCGGACATTGATACGGCCCAGTTCTCCGACGTGATGGCCAACTATTCCTTCTCGACCGCTTCGGATGGCGCGCTGAGGGTCTCGCACACCGGCGGTCTCGCGCCAGTCGATGGCGTGGACACGCTGCGCAACATCGAAAAGCTGCAGTTTGCCGATCCTGGTGCTGCCGGCACGCTCAATATCATCACCGGCACGCAGTTCAGCGACAATGGCCTGCCAACCCAGGGCGCGCCCCCACTGAACCAGCCGGCGCTCAATGGCGCGGCAGGCAATGATCTCATCCTTGGTCTTGCCGGCAGTGACGTGCTCAACGGCGGAGCCGGCAACGACGTCCTCGTCGGCGGCGCAGATGGCACCTCAGCGACGTCAACGACGACGACGACCACGTTCGCCGACAATTTCAACACCCAAAACTTCGGCAACTCCACAGGAGGAGCCAATTGGGGACCTGATTGGGCGGAGACGGGCGACAACAACAGCCCGAACAATGGTCAGATTCAGATCGATGACGACATCGCCAATGTCCTCGGTTTCGTCACTGGTGACGGCGCGCAGATCCAGCGCACCGTTAACCTGGCCGGGGCGACCAACCCCATTCTGCGTTACTCTATCGTTGAGACCGGCCTGGATGCAGGTGCCGACAATGACACCGTGACGGTGTTTTTCTCTCGCGACGGCGTTACCTTCGTTCAGGTTGACGTCATCAACAGCACCACCAACAATCCACCCCCACGCGCTATCGATTTGACACTGTTCGGTACTGGTGCGTTCACGGCCAACGCCGCGATTCGCTTCGTTGCATCGACTATGGAAGCTGGTGACACTGTCGCAATTGACGATCTGTCTATCAGCTACACGACCACAACCATCACCAACACGCCTGCCGGGGACACCCTGAACGGCGGTGCTGGGGACGATATCTACTCATTTAGCCTTGGCGACGGGACCGACATCATCAACGAAGGCGCGGATGCGACGCCGGGCCTGCTTGGTGATCTCATTTCGATCGCCGCGCCGACCACAGGCATCGACCCGGTCACCCTGCTGCCCATCACGACGCTGACCGGGCTCAATGCCTTCGACAACAATACGGGCACCGGCAATGGCGGCCTCGTCATCAACTACACGCTGCCCAATGGCGCCGTGAACGTGACGCAGACCATCACCGTCAACAACCAGTATTCCCCGGCCAATGCCCAGAACGGTGTTGAACGCATCAACTTCAACGGTGCTGTATATGCTGGCTATCTGTTGGGGGGCACGGACTACCTGATCAATAAGGCCGATCCCAACAACAACCGCGTGATTGACCTCACCGCGTCGCTCGCCAACAACTTCATCGCCGGCGAGAACGGTACCAATGATCAGATTACCGGCGGCCTCGGGAACGACCTTATCTTCGGCGGCACGGGCGACAACGTCCTGACCGGCGGCGACGGCGATGATCTCATCGTCGGTGGTTCGGGTGCAGGCGACAATGACGTCATCGACGGCGGCCTTGGCGCCGACACCATGGTCGGTCTTGCCGGCAACGACACCTATATCGTCGACGATGTGCTCGATGTGGTGGTGGAAGACCTCAATGCCGGCACCGATGAGGTGGAAACTCTGTTGGCAGCCCTTTCGATCGAGGCCATGGCCAATGTCGAAAACCTGACCTACACCGGCGTCGATGCCGACCAGTTCGTCGGTACGGGCAACGCGCTCGGCAACATCATCACCGGTGGTGATCTCGTTGATACGCTGAGCGGCTTGGCCGGCAACGACACGCTGGATGGTGGCCTTGGCGGCGACACAATGATTGGCGGCGACGGCAACGACGTCTTCATTGTCGATGAAGTCGGCGACGTCGTGACAGAGACAAATGCTGATCTCCTGATGGGCGGCACCGATCGGGTCGAATCCGACATCGACTACACACTCGGCGCCAACCTCGAAAATCTCGATCTCAACGGCGCTGCGGTGATCGGCACCGGCAATGCCCTCAACAACGTCATCAACGGCAATGGCGGAGCCAACCAGCTCTTCGGCGGTGGCGGTAACGATACCATCGACGGCGGCGACGGAACCGATCTCGTCGATGGTGGTGACGGCAACGACACACTCAGCGGTGGCGCTGGCGGCGACGTCGACACCATCATCGGTGGCGGCGGCAACGACACCATCGATGTCGGCAGCGGCAATGACGTCATCATCTACAACGCCGCAGGGTTCGGCGCCGATATCATCACCAACTTCGACGCAACGGGCGGAACCGCTGCGACGCAGGACCTGATCAACCTTAGTGCATTCGGGATCACTGCCGCCAACCTAGCCACGCGGGTGATCGAGTCGACGGTCGGCGGAAATACCATCCTGACCGTTAGGGACGCCTCGCTGGCGACGATCGGCACGATCCAGGTCAACGGCATAACGAATGCCAATATCGATGCCACCGACTACATCCTCGCAGGTGCTGCACCCGCCCCATTCGGCGCCGCAACTAACGCCGCCAACACCATTACTGGCAACGCAGCGGCTAACCTTATCGACGGCCAGGGTGGTAACGACACGCTCAGCGGTGCTGGCGGGGACGATGTCATCATCGGTGGAGAAGGTGCCGATACGCTGAATGGCGGCGATGGCAACGACACGCTAACCGGCGGTGCCGGCAGCACTACTGGCGCTGCCGCCGACAATTTCAACGCGCAGGCTTATACCAACAACGACGGCACCGTGCCGTGGACCACTGCCTGGGTTGAAGCCAGCGACGTGGTCAATAATCCGGCCACAAGTGGCGCTATACAGATCATCGGTGGCAACACCGACAATCTAAGGTTCGGCGGCGTCACCAACGATGCCAATGGAGCGACGCTGACACGCGGGATCAACCTGACGGGGGCAACGACCGCCACGCTCAGCTACACTGCCAATCCGGATAACCTGGATGCCGGTGAGAACCTGACTGTGTGGTTCGCCGCAGACGGCGCTACGTTCGTCCAGATAGACACCGTCACCGGCGATGCCGCGGTCACCCGCAACCTGCCTCTGACAGGGGCCCTCGGCCCGAACTCGGCGATCCAGTTTAGGGTTACTGGCGTCAACAACGCTAACGAGATCATCTCGGTGGACAATGTTGCCGTCACCTTCACCGCACCGACCAACAATACCGGCGTCGACACCATCAACGGCGATGCCGGGGACGATACGATCATCTGGAATGCCAATGCGACGGGACCGACAGACGGCCGCGATCTGGTCAATGGCGGAACCGAAGGGGCGTTGGGCGACACCTTTGTCATCAACGGCAATGCCACCGCCGAGGCGTTCAGAATTTATACAAGGGCTGCGTTCCTCGCCGTGGTCGGTAACGGTGCGGTTCCGCTGGCTGCGGCGACGGAGATTGTCGTTACCCGCAACGGTACCGGTGCTTCCTCGGTCATCGCCGAACTTACGGAGATCGAAGAAATCCGCGTCAATGCAGTTGATCCTTCAGGTACTGGCACAGCAGGCAACGACAACTTCGAGGTCATCGGCAATTTCTCGGCGACCAGCCTGCGTCTCAATACCATCACCATCGACGGCGATGTGGGCGACGATACGATCGATATCTCGGCGCTGACCTCCGCCCATCGGATCGTCTTCAAGTCGAATGGCGGCAACGACACTATCGTCGGAACGCTGCGACCGGAGGACGTGATCCAACTGCCGGATGGAAAGACTGCGGCAGACTACACGACGACGACGGAAAACGGCGTGACGACCATGACCAGTGGGGGACACAGCATCACGTTCACCGCTTCCGGCGGCATGCCGCAAGTCGGCGGCGAAGATGACGCACCCGGCGGTGACGATGGTGAGCCGGATGGCTGCGATAATCAGCCCGACGGCAACGACAATCAGCCCGACGGCGGCGATGTGCCGGTGCCGGTCCCTGGTGCCACGGCAGGCGCTGCCATCGTCGGCACCGCCAACGCCGACGTGCTGCTCGGCACGGCAAATGGTGAGACGATCATCGCGCTTGGCGGCAACGACACAGCTATCGGCGGCGGCGGCGCGGACGTCATGCGCGGCGAGGACGGTGACGACTTCATGAGTGCCGAAGGCGGAAACGACATGGTCTTCGGGGGCGCGGGCAATGATGACCTTTTAGGCGGTGCCGGCAACGACATGCTCTATGGCGACGCCGGGTCCGATCGCGTCTTCGGCGACGCGGGGAACGACCTGATCCACACCGGTGCCGGCAACGACACCGCCTATGGTGGAGAGGGCGACGACCTGTTCGTCGCTGAGGCCGGTGACGGCGACGACACCTATTACGGAGACGCTGGCAGCGACACTCTCGACATGGCAGCGATCACCGCCAACCTGACGGTCGATCTCGGCAATGGCTTCATGGGGAGGGGAAGCGCATCGAGCAGTCAGTCCGGCAGCGACACGTTGTGGAATGTCGAAAACGTCGTCACCGGCTCCGGAGCCGATACGATCACCGCAAACGGCGCGGTGAATGTCATCGACGGCGGCGCCGGCAATGACACCTTCCGCTTCCTTTCCGAAGCGGATGCTAACGGCGATACGATCGTTGGGTTCCAGCCAGGAGACAAGATCGACTTCAGCGGCATCGATGCCAATGACAGCGCCGCCGGAAACCAGTCCTTCACGCTGGTCGCGGCATCGACGCTGAGCAGTGCGGCGCAACTGATCGTCACCCATGAAACGCGTGAAGACGGTGACTATACGGTCGTGCAGGGCAGCGTCGACGGGGACAACACGGCGGAACTGCGACTGAGCATCAAGGGCACGCACAATCTCACAAGTGCGGATTTCAATCTCTAGTCCGAAATGCGGGGCGGGCCGGCTTGCCGGCTCGCCCAGTCGTTCAACAGCAGAATCGGTGACCGAAAATGCGTTCCAAAGCTCCTTTGACCGGCACTAAGCGAAAGAATGCGGAAAAGCTGACGCGAGGATTTCGAGGAATATTCGTGTTTCTCTTCATCACCTCCGGCCTCATCAACATTCTGGCTTTGACCGGCTCCTTCTACATGCTGCAGATCTATGATCGCGCTCTGGCAAGCGGCAGCGTACCGACATTGCTCGGCCTGTCGCTCCTGGCGATCGGGCTTTACTTATTTCAAGGTCTATTCGACATCATCCGTTCGCAGGTGCTCGTCCGTGTCGGCGCGCGTCTCGACCGCAAAATTTCCCCGATGGCGCATCAGGTGGCGATCGACATGCCCCGCTTCGGCTTCTCTACGGCGGAGGCACTCGAGCGCGGTCGAGACGTCGATACGGTTCGCGGCTTTCTCGGCAGTCAGGGGCCGGTTGCTCTGTTCGACCTGCCCTGGATGCCGCTCTACCTGATATTCGTCTATATGCTCCATCCCTATCTGGGCGCGCTCACCTTCGCTGGCGCATTCGTTCTGTCCATGCTGACGATCGTGACGGAACTCATGACGCGCCGGCTGGCAAGCGCCACGCATCAGGCGGCCATCGCACGCAACGCCATCGCGGATTCGAATGCGCGGAACGCCGACATATTGAAGGCGATGGGATTTGCGGGAAGGGCGGTCGATCGCTTCCGGCAGGCCAACCAGGACCATCTGGCGTTGCAAACGCGCACCAATGACATCAGCGGCACGTTCGGCGCCTTGTCCCGGGTGCTTCGTATGATCCTGCAATCGGCAGTCCTTGGCCTTGGCGCCTGGCTTACGATAAAGGGCGAGCTCTCCGCCGGCTCTATCATCGCGGCGTCGGTGGCATCGGCCCGTGCACTTGCCCCCGTCGATCTTGCGATCGGCAACTGGAAGAGCGTCGTGGCTGCGCGCACTGCCTTCCAACGGCTGAAGGAAACGGTCATTGCCCTTTCGGGTACCGACTCGCCATTGCTTCTGCCCCCACCCGTCGATTCCTTGAAAGTGGAGAAGATCACTGTCGCAGCGCCCGGATCGGGCCGTGTTCTCATCAGCGAGGTCAGTTTTGAGATCAAGGCCGGCCAGGCACTGGGGATCATTGGGCCAAGCGGCGGGGGAAAGACGACACTGGCCCGGGCGCTCACCGGCATCTGGCCGACGCTGCGCGGCAGCGTCAGGCTCGACAATGCCGAGTTGACGCAATGGACCGACAGCAATCTCGGCCAGTTTATCGGCTACCTCCCGCAGGACGTGGCACTGCTCGACGCAACGGTCGAAGAAAATATCTCGCGGCTCGAGCCGCAGGCCGACCCCCGTGCCATCGTCGAGGCTGCGCAAATCACCGGCATTCATGAAATGATCGTCCGCATGCCCGATGGTTACCGCACACCCTTGGGGCCGCAGGGTGCATCGCTCTCGGCCGGCCAGCGCCAGCGTATTGGATTGGCGCGTGCGCTCTATCGCAATCCGTTCATCGTGGTCATGGACGAGCCCAACTCGAACTTGGATGCCGAGGGCGAGATGGCGCTTACCCAGACGATCAAGGCTGTTCGGGAGCGTGGCGGAATAGCCATTGTGGTCGCACACCGGCCAAGTGCGCTTACGGCCGTCGATCTGGTTGCCGTCATCCAGAACGGGAAGATGATCGCGTTCGGACCAAAGGATGAAATCCTGAAATCGGCCGCTCCCGCCGAAACATTCAACCGACCCGCACCGGCCGCGCAACACGCGCAGCGCATCGTAGCGAGGGTGTCAGAATGATTGATGTCAAGGGAACCAAAACCCCTAAGCCGGAGACGGACGAGTCCCACGAGCACTATGTTCTGAAGAGCCAGGACAAGCGTTCGAGCGCACCGCTCTTCTTCACGATGCTTCTCACTGGATTGGCACTCTATCTTAAAAGCGCGTTTCCGAGTTTGACCAGAGCGGTGTCGGAGGAAGAGGCGTCGGATGCTGCTGAAAAGCCGACGCCAAGTTCGTCGGATGCAGTTCCGGCGAGCGACCCTGATGCTGGCGCGGATGTCGAAGCCGCCGAGCGGGAAGCGGATCGGCCAATGCGCTCAGGCCAGCGACTGTTCGCCTATCGGGATTCGTCCGACTTCATGCTCAGCGATTCGCCCGCGATCGAATTCCAGCATCTGAACCTCCCGAGCTTCGCTCTGCTGAAGGAAATGGGCGGGATATCGGTTTCGTTTCCTGCCGCCAACGACAACGCGTGGACAGCAGGGAGGAGAGGAAATCGCGGAGGCGGTTCGGGCGGCGCTCCGGGCGCAGCGCCAGATCGTGAGAGCGCCGTTGAGACCACCCCTGAGGACGAGGACGGGGCCGAGGATGATGATATCGATGAGCGGGATCCGGACGGCGACAAGCCAGCAAACCGCGCATGCAGGACGAGCGGTCCGGTCTATCTCATGGATGTCTATGGATGTGCGATCACTCTGATCGGTTTGGCCGACCTGTTGCGCGGCGCTTCGGACCCGGATGGCGACCCCCTTCGTGTACAGAACATCACGGTGTCGTCGGGGGCACTCACGCAGGCGGCGGACGGCTGGCTATTCGATCCTTCAATGCTTGGCGCGGTCACAATCACCTACCAGATCACCGATGGCGAATTTTCGGTATTTCAGACCGCGATGTTCAACGTGCTCAGGAACCCGCCGATCGTCGGCACCACCGCGGACGACGTCATGCTTGGCACAGAATGCACCGATGACATCGATGCACGCGATGGCAACGATAATATCGACAGCCGCGGCGGCCACGATACGGTGAATGGCGGCGCCGGTGACGATCATATCATCGCCGGCAGCGGCAACGACGTCATTTTCGCCGGCAGCGGCAACGACATCGTCCTTGGCGGCTTGGGCGACGACCAGATATGGGGCGGCGCCGGAAATGATCGCCTGTTTGGCGATGCCGGCCGGGACATCATTTTCGGCGACGGCGGTGACGATACAATCAGCGGCGGTGACGACGACGACATGCTTTTCGGGGGCGCGGGCGCAGACATCATCGCCGGGGAGGCGGGCAACGACCTTCTCCACGGCGATGATGGCGACGACAGGCTCGATGGCGGCGACGGCAACGACATTGTCCTTGGCGAGGCCGGTGCCGACATTCTCGATGGTGGTACGGGCGACGATTTTCTGGCCGGAGGAGCAGAGCAGGACATTATACGTGGCGGTGAGGGCAACGATACGGTCGCAGGCGACGCGGATTCAGCCGCCGATATCTATGACGGCGGCGAAGGCGTGGATACGCTCGACTATTCGGCATCCTTGATGTCTGTCGTCATCGACCTTGTTGCGGCCAGCGCCAGCGGCTCTGAGATAGGCGCCGACACCATCACGAATTTCGAGGTGATCAAGGGGGGCGAAGGCGCCGATGCGATCAGCGGCGGTGCCACGGACGATACTCTTGTCGGGGGTGGCGGAGACGATACCATCAGCGGCCAATCCGGCGCCGATACCCTGTCGGGCGGTGCCGGAAACGACACCCTAAGTGATGGTCAAGGCGCCGACGACGTGTGGGGTGGCGCTGGCAACGACATGGTGCTGGCGGCGGCCGATGGTGCGGATGACTGCTACCGGGGCGAGGCGGGGTTCGATACGCTGGACTATTCGGCAGCAGCGCACGGCGTTCTCATCGACCTGACGACCGGCACGGCGACCGGCTTCGATGTCGGCCGAGACGTCATCGCTGGCTTCGAGGAATTCGTCGGTGGGTCTGGCGACGACGCGGTGCTGGTCGGAACGGCGGCGGTCGTCCTTTCCGGCGGGGATGGCGCGGATACATTCGAATTCCAGATCCCGAAAGGCAGTTCCGGTGCGGAGGTCATCCATCAGATCCTCGACTTCATGGTCGGCGATCGGATCGAGATGTCGAAATACCGGATCTTCGAAGAGGCATTAGACAGCCTGGCGGACCGCTTCGAGGAAACCTACGGCGAGGATTCAAAGGTAGAGACCTTGCCGATCAGGGTCCGGCACCAGGCGACGGGGGACCTTGAGGAGACGTTGGTGGAGGTCGACATGGACCAAGACGAGAACTTTGAAATGACCATCAATCTGAGCGGCCATCATTTGTTGATGATTGTCGAAAACGCCTGAGTGAAGCCGCATTGTTACGGCGGATGGAGCGAAACATGTTCGGCAAAAGAGAACAAAAAATACATCGCCTGGAACGGGACAGCGAAGACGACAATGCTTTTCCGGTCGGCGCGCGCGTTGTCGCCGGTCTCACCCTTGGTCTGCTCCTCTTCGCCGGTGCCGGCGGATGGGCTGCCACCACGCGGTTGAACGGCGCAGTCATTGCGTCGGGCGTGGTGATGGTCGAGCAGAACTTGAAGGCAATACAGCATCGCGACGGCGGCATCGTCAGCGAGATTGCCGTCAAGGAAGGAGATTTCGTCAACAAGGGTCAGATCCTGCTTCGGCTAGACGACGCCCAGACCCGCGCGGAACTGTCGATCGTGCGCACGCAGCTCGTTGAACTGATGGCGCGCCAGGCTCGGCTGATGGCCGAGCGCGACAGCCTGGACAAAATCGATTTTTCGCCGGAGCTCAGCGTGAAGCGCGACGAATTCCCGCGTATCTTCTTCGGCGAAAACCGCCTCTTCGAAGGCGATCACCAAAATCGCAAGAGCCAGAAGCAACAGCTGGAACTGGGAATATCGCAGCTGGACGAAGAAATCAGGGGGCTCAGCTCGCAGCGCGATTCGAAAGCAGATGAGATCGCCCTGGTGAAGGCCGAGCACGACAAGATCAAGGGATTGACCGACAAGCGACTGATTGACACGTCACGCAAATACATCATCGACCGCGAGATGGCGAAGCTTGTGGGAGAGCGCGGCGAAATTCAGGCCAACATCGCCCGCGCCCGCGCCCGGATGAGCGAAATCCAGCTGCAGATCATCGCGATCGACGAAACCGCACGCACGGAGGCGCAACGGGAACTCGGCATCGTCGAGCCGAAGCTCTCCGAGCTTTTGGAGCGCCGGGTCGCGATCGAGGACCGGCTGGCGCGTACCGATATTCGGGCGCCTCTGGCCGGCACGGTCAACGAGCTGTCCATTCACACCATCGGTGGAGTGATCACGCCGGCCGAAAAGCTGGTGACGCTCGTCCCCGTCGACGCGGCCTTGAAGATACAGGCCAAATTGTCGCCGACGGATATAGATCAGATTTTCGTCGGCCAACCGGCAAAGCTGCGCTTTTCAGCGTTCAACCAACGCGCGACTCCAGAACTCCACGGCAAAGTCGCCTATGTGTCGGCCGCAACCAGCAGTGATCCTTCGACGGGTCAAGTCTTCTATCTAGCGGATATCGTCGTCCCGTCCGACGAACTCTCAAAGCTCGGAAGCAACAAGCTCGTCCCAGGCATGCCCGTGGAAGTGTTCGTTTCGACAGAGGAAAGAACGGCGATGTCGTTTCTCTCCAAACCATTGACCGACCAATTCAATCGCGCATTCCGCGAGGAGTAGACCGGCGCCGGCCGCAAAAACTCGCTCTTGTAACTAACCTTTGCCAACTTCGAGAGGTCGAGCGGCTTCAGCTGGAGGAGCCGGATCGCGTCAAGCAGGCGCTCCAGTGAAGACTTCAATAACGGTAACCATTGCGATAGTAGCCGTAGGGGCGATGTGCAGGGTAGTAGCCGTATCCATGGTAATATGTTCGACGGTAAACATAGGTTCGGTGCGGCCCATAATACCTGGGCGTCACGTAGCGGCCATAATACCTGGGCCCTGTGTAATATCCGGTTGTGGGATATCCACCATAGTAGCCGCCTTGGTAGTAATTGCCGCCGTAGTAAGGCTGGTTGGCGATCAAGCCACCGACCAGCGCGCCAACGCCGAAGCCGGCCAACGCACCCCAATAGTCGTCGTGATGGTGATAACCGCCGTATCCGCCGTGGTAGTAGCCGCCGTGTCCATGCCAGTCCACCTGCTGGACATTCGTCGAAACCTGTCCCTCACCGGCAGGCATCGTGGGCGCCGGCATGGCGAAGGATGGAACAGCGCTTCCAAGCGCAACCGCAGATGCGATGGCAATTGTTGTGATCTTCGGACGTAGACGAAGCATGTGGATCTCCTTTCATGACGCACCTGCTGCGAAGGCAAAAGATGCTGAAACGAGGAAGGTTCCGGCCAGGCCAAAATAAATCGCTAGGAGGTGAAGATCTCGTCGCGGTTCTCGGGTCGGCAGGGCTCGGCGGTGACGAAATAGCCGGTGCGGTTGACCGACCACCAATCGCCCACGGTGGAGTTCGACGATACTAGTCTCTATCGGCCGCCCACGTTTTGTGCCGCCGCTTTCGCCGACGCCACTTTCGCGGCATTCGCGGCAAGGGTTGCAACTGCCTTCAGCGCCTGCGCCTCAAGCGTCCGGCCGACCGCACCTTTGATCTGCTTTGCCGATTCCACAGCCGCCAGTCCGTGAAGGATGTCGATGCCTGGATCCCACGGGGGGATGCGAACGATATGACCGCCGATTATCACCCAGCCGCCGCCGTCCTGGATCACGCCGGCAACGATGGTAGCAACGATCTCCGGCACGCTGCGGGTGTGTGCCTTGACCTCGACGTTGCAGGAAAAAAGCTCCTGCAGGCCGGTCCGGGTGTCGGTCCAAACCAACTCGAAAAAATCATCGCCCGCTGCGATACCGAAATAGTCGCCGATGAAGGTGACCGACGTTGTGTTGTGGGCGATCGGGGCATTGATAGCCGGGTCCCATGGGTGGCTCGTGACGATCACCGGCGGGTCGAAATGGGGTTTGGCCGGCCAAAGCGGCGTCAGCTTGACGTGGATGCGGCGCGGGTTGAGCGTGGCGTCGAATTCGTAATAGGCGCAACCGAAGACACCACCGGCGCAGGCAAGCTGTGGCATGAACTGGTGGTTTTGGTCGAGCGGGTAGGTCGGATCGATCGGCACGCTGCTCATCGCCACAGGCCAGGTGTCGCCACCGTCGGTCGACAGAGCCATGTAGATTCGCCCAACCCCTTGCCGCATGTCCGGCCAGGCCACCATCACCCGGCCCGCGCCGTCGATCGCGAGCGTCGCCATGGTGAGCAGGCGGAATGTGGCGCCCGGCAGCACCGGCCAGCCCTCAAGACTATTGAGCGCTGAAGAGAAGGTAACGATGCCGCTGGCGACGGTGCGGAAGGGTTCGAAGCTTTGTCCCCCATCCTTCGAGCGCGTATATGTGAGCGTCGAGGTGCCGGGGATCTGCCACGCCACATGGACGACGCCGTCGCCGTCGATCCCCATGGCGGGGGCGAAACAAGTATGGGGCGGAAACACATCCGCGCCAGCCGGGCCGCCGCCGACACCGGTCCAGTGCGACCCGTGATCCGTCGATTTGGCAAAACGCAGCGGTGTGGAAGCGCCCCAGACTGCATAAAGTGTGCCGGCGTGGGCGCCGAAGGGTCGCTCGTCGGCGGCAATCCATCCCTTGTCGTCGGCGTTGTCGTTGTGGAGGAGCGCCGTCTCCGTGTAGCTCGCCCCGCCGTCGGTCGAGCGGTAGGCGACCATGGCGATCGTCTCGAGCCCCGGCGGCTTATCGACCGGTTCCGCCCAAAGATAGGCGTTGCCCTTGCCGTCGAACGCGACATCCGGATCGACCAGCCACGTAAACTCTGGATGGTTCGGGGTTGGAGGCAATGGGACTTCCGTCCAACTCTGCCCGCCGTCCTTCGTAAACGAGATTCCGATCGACGATTTATAGTTCGCGCGGTCGTAGAAGCGTTTCGAGGCGCAAGTCATATTCGCAGGATTGAGCGGGTTAATCGCGACTGCGGACTCCGCCCGCGCCGCGTTCTGCTCGCTGAACGTCACCTGCCGATTGGCGCCGACCAGCAATTCATAGTGCGTTTGGAAAAGATCAATATAGTCCGGTGGCATGCCGGCTCCCGCCTCAAAACCACGTCCCTATCTATAGTTGAAATCCTATCGTTAATACATGCCGTTGTCGAGTCTTGAGCTGCGATTATCTGTAATATTGCGAGGCCGGTTTTCGGTCCGAATTGATAGATGTCCGGACGGAGCAGGGCCAATCTCGCCCAAGCTAGAGTGGTATCACAGCAGGCCTAGGATGGGGTGTGCATGCTCGATCCCGGCATCGCGGATCATAGCCAGCGCGCTGGAAGCTGTCCAACCTGACAACGTCAACTGCATTCCCTTGCCAATTTCTGCGCTAGCCGCGCTGAAAGAGCCGCAATTGTCAAAGTCGGATTACATTGGCCAGATGTGGGGAAAACTGCAGAGCTTGCGACATAGAGGTTCGAACAATCGAAGCTCAAAAGATCACGATCCACAACGCCGTTGTGTCGATCCGTGCCCATGCGTGCAGTGCCGATCTGGTGTGTTCCATGCGAAGCTTGAGCCAAAATTGCATCCACCGAATTCGCGAATGGCTGCCTGTACTCAATACTTCCTAAACGCGTGTCTACCAGCCATTGGTTCAATCTGTCGTGTGCTCGCAGTAACGCCTCGGCATCCTTGCGAGAAAACCGCAGATCAATAACGAGTTTGGGCATGGAATTTCGGTCTGCTTCGTCTGACAGCCAAATCCGACTTTCTGCGGTTGGACTGTGCTCGCAATGATAGGATAAACCATAACGCCGTCCCGCGTTTTTTATGAAAAACCCAGGGAGACGCATCGCAGAAAAATATCGATGATAAAAAAACCACGGGATGTAGGCTATGGTCTCGGGCAGACCTCCTAGAACATTTCGGATATGGCTACGCCAATCGATCGATTCCGGAATGTGACGCTTGCGGATTGCTTCGGCTACCAACAAGCGACCCAGTGGCGCAAAGCCAAGAGCCAAGCATACGGTAGACAGCGTCGCGCTGTGATGACGTGCATCTGCTACAGGCGGGACTACCGGCCAAAAAGATACGTTTAATAGATTTTCCGCTATCTGCGTATTGTCGGAAGGAATGAGACGTCGCCGTGCATAGGATCCATTGCCATCAAGGAAGAAATCAAATTTCTTAGCTAATTCCTCCTCGTTAAACACGATATCGGAAATTTCTCCGATCAGGTGGCCCATGTAATATTTTCCAAGCGGGCCGTCAGATCCGCCGAAGAGGCCTGGATGCTTCCTTTGTAAGATAAGTAGCTGTCGCGTGCTCTCGAGCCCGCCGCTTGCAATTATGAGGCGCTTTACCGGAACAACTGTCTCCGTATCGCCTGGCCCTTTAACTTTGATGTCGGTGATGACATCTTCGAGATAGCTCATTGATGTAACGGTCGAGTTCAGCCGTATGTCGACAAGCTGTGACGACGATAGCTCACGCCAGAACGTCTTTTGAACCGCTGGAGAATTTGAAAAACGCTCAAGACGAACGTCAAAAGCAGTTTCCGTCAGCCGGTTTTCATCCTCCTTGAAAACCGGATTTCCAGCGGACAAATAGCGACAAGCGATCTGATAGAACGGTTCCAGTTCAGAGAGCGCAAACGGCCACTGCGCGTCCACCCGTCCACGCCTGGCTTGAAAATCAATAGGATCGAAGGGCTGGCAGCGTCCACCCCACAGGTTTGATGTGCCTCCCAGCTGCCGGGAGACCGCAATTGCCATGTCGTCGTGTTTTGAAGGATCTACAATCTGAGCATCTGACAGCGAAGCTTGCCGCCCGTCCGCCTTGAGGCCACCTGATTCAAGAACCAACGTTCTCTTTCCAAGACGGGCCATTTCAAGGGCGAATACGATTCCCGCTGGGCCGGAGCCAACAACGCAAGCATCGTATTGGTTCAGCGGAGCAGAATCGATTGCTGAGTAAATCAAGGGCAGACCACTAGCGTGAAATATCGAAGAATGATGGCAGCGAGCGGGGCAGCCTTGATAACGTCCTCTTCGCTGACCAGGGCGCCCGGTTTGCCCTTGACGTCCATGACTGGACCCTGGCCGGAAACGAAGGCGAGATTGCCGTCCGCGTAACGGACGCATGGATTGCGAGCGGGGTGGGCGCGATGTTCAGGGACATGAGACGCACGTCAATTGTTCTCTTCCAGCCGTTCAGGGTGCGCGAATGGTGAAATTGCCATGTTTTATATAGCGCATCAACAGATCGTTAGATGTAGCGAGTTGATCGAAGCTTGAGTCCTCTTCCCGGAACGGAGGGCTCTTCCTCAAGCCTTCCTTCGAAGCGTAAAGACCGTAAGTTCGGACGGCCTGCCCAGGCGAAGCGCGAAACCGGGCCACAAACCAGTACCGTTGTTGACGTAGAGATGCATGCCATCCACGTCATAAAGGCCTGACACGAAGCCGTTGTTGCTTCGCGCGACCAGGCGGTCGAGGCCGAGGACCATGCCTCCGTGCGTGTGGCCGGAAAGTTGAAGGGCGACGCCCGCTTTTGCCGCGCGTGGGGCCATCCGCGGTTGGTGGTCGAGAAGGACGACAGGCGCTCCGTCGGGCGCTTCCTTCAACGCCGCGGCGAGATCCGGCGCAGGAAATTTCCGGCCGACTGCCGCGTGGTCGGTCACGCCCGCGAGGACGATCCGGGCGTCGTCGCGCTCGATGACCGCATGGCGGTTTGTCAGCATCCGCATTCCAAGGCTGGCATAGTGACGCATCCAGTTTTCGTATCCGAAGAAGTATTCGTGGTTTCCGGGGATTGCGTACACGCCGTCGCGTGCACGCAGCTTTGCGAGCGGTGCGACGTCCCCTCGGCGCTTCTCAAGGCTCCCGTCGATGAAATCCCCGGTGACGACGACGAGGTCTACATCGAGAGCGTTCGAGCGGGAGACGACGGCTTCCGTCCACGATGCCGGGAATAGCCGGCTGATATGGAGATCGGTCAACTGCAGGAGCCGGTATCCGTCGAACGTCGGAGGAAGGCCTGCAATGGCAATCTCGATGTCTTTCACGGGAGGTACGCGCACCGCCTGAACGACGCCCCAAGCGGCAAGGCAGAGGGCCGCCGCACCAATCACATAGCGAACCTCGGGCGAAGGAGCAGGGTACCGACCGCCGATCAGCATCACGACCAACGAGACGACATCGAGCGCTAGCTGGAAGACCGCGAGCAGGACGGTCGCGCCGAAAAGGAGGTTGAAGATGATGATGAGCGGCCTCGGATACTCGGGTGCGAACACCGAACCGGACGAGATTCGATTGATCACCAGATGCTGTGAGGCGACCAGAAGGACGCCGGCGATCAGGATTTTAACGGGCAGGATCCAGGGAAGGGGAAGGAGGAAGCGAACGAGGACGACGAGCCAGGGGAGGCCAAGAATGAAATGGAACATCAAGTATGCGCTTTTCTAAAAAACGAGAGCCGACTGAGCGGTCCACCTTTGTCAGGGGGCTTGCCTCAAGAACATGGCCATCCGGCAGGCGGACCGCAAGCGTCGGAGATCGTGGAAGTTGGCGGCGCGTCGATCCGCAGCACGCATACATCGGTTTAAGGGCTGTAAACGAGATGCGGTCTCTTCTAGGATGCCAATTGGCTTCCCGAACTCAAAGGGGAATGACATGGAATATATCAAGCTGGGCAATACCGGACTGGACGTGTCCCGAGTGGTTCTGGGATGCATGACCTACGGGGAGCCGCAACGCGGCGGACATCCCTGGACGCTCGACGAGGAGAAGAGCCGTCCGTTGATCAAGCAGGCGATCGAAGCGGGCATCAACTTCTTCGATACAGCCAACGTCTATTCTGACGGCTCGTCGGAGGGGATCGTCGGGCGCGCCTTGAAGGACTTCACCCGTCGCGAGGAAGTCGTTATCGCCACGAAGGTGCATGGCAGAATGAGGGCGGGTCCGAACGGATCTGGCCTCAGTCGGAAGGCGATCATGCAGGAGCTCGACGCGTCGCTCCTCAGGCTCGGGACCGACTACGTGGATCTCTATCAAATTCATCGCTTCGATTACGCCACGCCGATGGAGGAAACGCTGGAAGCCCTGAACGACGTCGTCAGGGCCGGAAAGGTGCGCTATGTCGGCGCGTCGTCGATGTACGCTTGGCAGTTCGCCAAGATGCTCAGCATTTCCAAGGCGAACGGCTGGGCGCGGTTCGTCACGATGCAGAACTTCGTCAATCTTCTCTATCGAGAAGAGGAGCGCGAGATGTTGCCGCTCTGCGCTGCGGAAGGGATAGGTGTGATACCGTGGAGTCCGCTGGCGCGTGGCCGGCTAACCCGGCCATGGGACGAACAGACGGCGAGATCGGAGAGCGACGAATACGGCAAAAGTCTCTACAGCGACCGCACCGCGGACGGCGACCGCAGGATTGTCGAGACCGTCGCTTCGATCGCGCGGGAGAAAGCCGTTCCGCCGGCCCAGGTTGCGCTGGCATGGGTATCCGCCAAGTCGGCGATCACCGCACCGATCGTCGGCGCTTCCAAGCCCCAGCATATCGCCGACGCGGTCGCCTCGCTCGACGTCAAGCTTAGCCCGGAGGACGTTCTCCGATTGGAGGAACATTATATACCGCGCGCGGTTGCCGGGTTCTCTTGATCGGATCGCAGCCAATTCCACCATTCGGCGAAAAGTAGCCCTGCGCCACGGGTCGACGTCCGGATGCGAAAGATTTCAGTATTTCTGCGCGCCCATTTCGATCAGATCGGCGGTGATAGACGCCAACTTGGAGGAGGGCGTCTCAATGATCTTCGTCGCGATCGCTTTCGACACGCCCCGCCCGTGCAAGACCACGGCGATAGCGAAACTGTCGAGGAGATCGTCGTTGCCGTTTTCATCGGCATCGCGGTGCACGCGAACGTCCGCCTCGCGGGCCAGGTACAGGTTCCCATGCGCCGCTGCGTCCGCCGCTAGATAGCCGCACGCCGAGGCGCACCAGCCCATCACCATGAGCGGAAGGCCGACTTCGGTGATGATGTTCATCAGCGCCATCGCAGTCGCGACATCGCCGCCATCAGAGATGATCGAAAAGCCGATCAGTCGTTTGCCGGAGGGCAGATTCTTGACCATCGCGCGCACACGATCGGCATCTCCGGGTACGATCGAGCCCTGCATCGCGATGGTGCGTTTCGTACCAGCGGGATCGCCGCGATAGGTCACATCCATCGCCTGCGCGTGGACTGCTGATAGTAGTCCGCATGCCAGCGCGGGCAGCAGGGTTCGTTTCATTCACCCGGCTCCTCTTTGGCGGGCCTTCGCGAGTTAGCTTCGCAGTTTCAGTATCAACGATTGCCGCAGGAAATTGCAAATTGCGCTTCTTCTGATTTCCGATGAGGCGTCGTTCGGGACCGGCGCGCCAACTGGCAGATCGATGGCGGCCTCATCGCGAGGTTTGCCGGCTGATCCCGGCGGCGGCGATCCCGTCCTCCTTCCGGCCTTCGATCCTGTCCATCAGCCACGATCTGGCGGTGATACGACAGATGTGCGACCGTGTTGCCGTCATGAAGGTGGGGGAGAGCGTTGAAATGGCGGACACGGAAACGCAGTTTTCTGCCCCGCAGCTTGCGTATACGCGCGAGCTTCTGCGCCTGGCGCCGTCGCTCGATCGTATATTTTCCAACGAGCCTGTAGCAGCGAGCGTTTGAGACATGGAAGCAGATATCCTGATTAGAAACGGCACCGTCATCCCCATCGACCCCGAGCGGCGGATCATTCCCGATGGGGCGGTGGCGATCAAGGGCGACCGCATCGTCGCCGTCGGTCCTTCGGATGAAGTGGCGCGGGACCATCAGGCGGGCGAGATCATCGACGCGCGCGGCATGGCGATCATGCCGGGCTTCGTCGACAGCCATGCCCATGCCGGCCACGGACTGATCAAGACGCTCGGCGGCGGGCGTAGCGATCTCTGGTACCGCGCATGCCAGGGTGC
>NZ_JBFRDU010000013.1:0-167629 GCF_052113965.1 Rhizobium sp. RAF56 | reverse complement strand
TCAGATCACTTGCGTAACGCCCTGTCCGTCGGCCATATTGGCGACGGGTGAAATCAGTCCAGCCCATTGCAGTTTCCTCGAATCCTAAGCAAATCCAAGGGAATCACAACTGGCTGATTTCACTCAATTCTTTTTCGGTCAGGCTCTAATTAAGGGAGGAAACAGCGGCGCTATAGCTCTTCCGCCATGCATTTGGACCTCCGAGGCGAGATCGCGACGGCGGGTTTCAAGAAGACCAACCTGTGCCCTTTATGTAACTTTAATTTAGAACTTACAGATATTCTGGCGTTGCATAGAACGATTGGCTTGCCTCGCCCACGCGTCGTGCTCAAACTTTCCGGCGAAAGCCTTGCTTCTGTTTTGAGAATCGAGAGGGTTCGCCCCGAGACGACTGATCGGCATGGAGTTGAGCGACGATGACCATCAAACGCCTTCTTCTCGGTGTTTCGGCGAGCCTGCTGGCCGCCTCGGGCGCCCACGCAGCTGATGCCGTCATCGCCTCGGAACCGGAGCCGCTCGAATACGTCCAGATATGTCAGGGCTACGGGACGGGCTACTTTCTCATCCCCGGCACCGAGACCTGCCTCAAGGTGGGCGGCAAGGTCCGCGCCGAAGCCCAGTGGTACGACCCCTACGATCCAACCTCTGACTTCGGAACGCTGCGGCGCGACCGGGCGGAACTCTATGTCGACACGGGGACTGACACGGAGTACGGCGCTCTCAAGACCAACGCCATCTTGCGGTGGGAATGGGAGGAAGGCCAAAGCACAACCGAAAAGTTGCTGTTCGCGAACATTTCGCTCGGTGGATTTACCGTCGGAAAGCTCGATTCGCAGTTCATTTCCTATACGGACTATGCCGGCAACGTCGCCAATGACGACGTGATCTATGACGGGCCCTACGAACTCAACCAAATGACCTATGCCTACGACGCCGGCAACGGCTTCACGGCCATGCTGTCGTTGGAGGATTCGAATTCCAGCGACAATGCCACCTATTTCGGCGATGAAGACCGGGCGGCCACCCATGACTGGGTGACGTCCAAGGAAGACCATTATTCGCCGGACTTTGTGGCGGGTCTTGGCTACAAGTCCGATGCTTGGGGTTTGAAGCTGGTCGGCGGCTATGATTCCCTGGTCGAAGAGGGCGCGATCAAGGCTCGCCTCGACATGGCCTTCGGCGAGTTCAAGGTCTTTTTCATGGGCGGCTGGAACACCGACGGCGACAAGCTCAATAAATACGCCGGGACGAATTTGAGCGGCAGCGCCTGCCCGGACGACCGCACCGACTGCGGCTGGGGCGATTGGGCTCTGTGGACCGGGTTCACCGCGCCGATCACCGACAAGCTTTCCGGAAACGCCCAGTTCGCCTATACCGACACGAAGATTTTCGCCGCCACTGCAAACCTCCAATGGACCCCGGTGAAGGACTTCATGCTCCAGCCGGAAGTCTCCTATACCAACTGGGACGCCATCAACAACGATCAGTGGTCGGGGCTGTTGCGTGCAGAGCGGGTCTTCTGAGCCTAACTGCTCAAACGTCTTTCCCAAGCAGCTTCCAACTTCGCGCTCGCCTTGCTCACGGGGCAGGCTCACCCAATGGAAGTATTGAACCTGCGAGGAGAGAACCCATCCTTAAATCGCGGTCATATCAGTGGGGGTGAGATACAATGACAATCTACGAAGAGACTCGCAGGATAGACTGCGAGAATGCCGTGGGGCGTCGCCTTGTTGTCATCGAGCAGAGGAAGTGGCTTTCCATTGCACCAGGGGCACAGGTCCGCGTCCCGGTCTTCGACTACATGACCGAGGACGGGCAGATCGCAAACAGGCTCGACGATGAGAACTTCCTTTTGCTCATGACGGATGAGGTTTTTCATCGCGCCTGACGGTGATTGCTAGCCGCCCGTTTTCATGGACCCTTCGGAGCACGGCATCCAAAGGACGGTTTCGTCGCGCTGTCTAGGCCGAGGGAGCGATGTGCATCCACCACCCCTCGCCTTCTTTAGCAAACGCTGTATGCTTTCACGGGACTCACGCCAGCGCCAAGAACTCTTCATGCCGAAACCGACATTTCTTCTCGTCGCAGCCCTCGCCTTTCCCCTTTCCGCAAGCGCCTATGACGCTCAGACTTTCGTGAGCGGCGAAATGTTGCGGGGATGGTGCGAAAACAATCGCGATGCCGCCGCCATCTACGTGATGGGTTTCAACGATGCCACCGAACGCACGAAGCAGCGCATCGTCGATGCGTCGCGGCGCTGGCCGGAGCGCTCCTCGCAGAACGAGGAGTTGCGCTTTTACGCCATGGGCAGCTTCTGCCTGCCCGGTAAGCTGTCGGTTACGCACGCGACCGAAGTTGCCTGCAATTGGCTCGAGAGCAATCCCGCGAAGGTCTCTCAGCCCGCCGCGGCTCTACTGCCGCAAGCCTACAGGAAAGAGTTTCCCTGCCTCGCCGAATAGCCGATTTCGACAGGCGTCGCAGCTCGAATTCGCGGCATGCGACCCGCGCTTCCATGCCGTGTTAACGTTTTTTCCAGTATAATCCTTTCGGATTAGTTGACGTAAGGTTAGCACTGTCTAAATTGATGGCGCGGGGCTGGGACCTTCCCGCGCAAGGGGCCGCCGCAACAGAGCGGCGCGGGCAGTGGCGGCCTCTTGCTTTTCGCGCTTGAGCGGATGCCATCCCACCAAAATAATCCTTACAAATCATGTATTTACTGCTTAATAGCAAGCGGCGCCATCAGTTTGGCACCGCTTACCTGGTATGGCTTTGGCTCCATCCGCCGGCGGGTTACCAGCGGCGGTCGCGCCAGTCGTCATGGTACCCTCGCGGGTGATGATGGCCGTAGTAGGCGCGATGCTGGTAATAATCACTGCGATGAGCGTAACGGTTGTGGTTCCAGCCATGGTCCCGATAGTGATGATCCCCCAAAACTATGACAACTCCGGAACTTGACCGATGATCGCGATGCCAGTCGTTATCTGCCTGGGCGAGCGGCGCGAAAGACAAAAGCGTGGTTGCCGCGGCAAGCGCGGTGATGAGAATTTTCATTGTACTTCTCCTTGGTGCCGGCGGGAGGAGCCGGCTTGGACAGGATTGACGTTTACGTCATCTGCGATATGGACAAGGTGGTAACGTGCCGGCCGCTTGGTTGTTCCCGGCCTAGACCGGAGCGGCGCCTATTGCGCTCGATATGGCGTCATCGAGGCGCAGTATGTTCGATACCGCCTCCCGCATGAGGCGGGCGGCATCGACCGCGGCTTTGCGGCCGTTATGCGCAATGTAGTAGGAGATCGGCAATGGCTGATCCAGATCGACGATGCGCACTCGGTTCGCGATCGGCTGAGCGCTCACGCGTCCGAGAAATGACAGGTAGCCGTGATTGGCGACCAGATCGACGATGACAGGCAGCGAGTCGGCAGCGGTGATGTCGCGCCGCTCGGGACTGCGGCCATAGCTGAAAGCCATCGCGGCGTCGCCGATGCCGGTGCGGGCGCTCGGCAGGCAGAGCGGGTGTTTTATAAGGAGCTCGGCCAAGGCCAACCCCTTGCTGTCGAGCGGTGCGATCGCCACCATATCGGTCGCGACCAGTTCCTCGTGGCCGAAGGCATCCAGGCCGAAGACCGAATCGAGAATGGCAACGTCGATGTGGCCCGATTTCAACGCTTCGCGCAGATCGTCCGCCGTCATCGACACCAACGAAATCGAGCTGCGATTGCCGCCTGCGCCCCAGAGCGCGACCAGCATGCCAAGCGAGCGCGCCACCCAGCTTTCCGAGCCTGTCGGAATTATCGAACCGATGCGAACCGTGCGTGCCGTGCGCTGGAAGCGCTGGTCGGCAGCCGCTTTCATCTCGTTCCAGGCGAGGCGAATGGAAGCAAAGACGGTCTGGACCTTTTGCCCCGTTTCCGTCAGCACCGAGCCCTGGACCCGCCTCTCGAACAGGGGACAGCCGAACAGATCCTCCAGGTTGGCGATCTGAAGCGACAGCTGCGGCTGACCGAGGCGAAGCCTGCGTGCGGCGCGGTTGATGCTGCGCTGGTCGGCCACCTCGAGGAAGCGCTCGATCGTTGCAATCTTTAGGGAAAGTCTCGAGGCCCATGAAGCATATGCCTCGGGCGCGGGCGGATCGGCGATGAGCCCGGCAAGCTCCCGCATGGCGGAAAGGATGGGCTGCAAGCCCTTTCTGACCTTCGCGCTCGCCAGCAGGGTCGCAAGCTCGCCCGAAGCGCGCTCCACCAGTTTCAGGGCAAGCGCCGTCTCAAGCTGCCTGAGCGCGTCCGACACGGTGGAAGCCGAGCAAGAGAGCTCGCGGGCGGTCCCGCGGATCGACTTCAGGGTGAAGACCCTGTCGGCAACGAACAACGCGCCAAGATGCAATAGGGCCATCCTCGTTATGGCCGGACGAGCGGCCGGGGTGTCGTCGCCGCGGAGGATAGGATGTGTGCGGACAAAAAGATATCCCGCGTCGACGGCGAACCGGTTTAGCGTGAAATCGGCAAAGAAAACAAAAACAAACCGCTGCAGTGCACAAAAAAGCAATGGTCTTTCGCGAAGCCGGCAACCGTCCTTGCCATACTCGCGATCGTCGCTGCGAGGAGGGATGGACCAACTCGGCATCGATTTTTGCGATCGCCGCGCTATCTCCCCGCCGCAGCAAAGTTTTTTAATCGGGATTGAGGAAAGCATCATGTTCAAGACTTTCGCCATAGCCGCTTCCGTCGCGGTTTTCGTCGCGGGCAGCGCCAATGCGGCCGACGTCGTCGTTTCTTCGAAGATCGATACGGAAGGCACGCTGCTCGGCAACGTCATCGTGCTGGCGCTTAACGCCAACGGTATCAAGACGCAGGACCGGGTCGCGCTCGGCACGACGCCCGTGCTGCGCAAGGCGATCACCGCCGGCGAAATCGACATCTATCCGGAATATACCGGCAACGCCGGCTTCTTCTTCAACAAGCCGGAGGATGCGGCCTGGAAGAAGCTGGACGCCGGCTATGATCTGGCGAAGAAGCTCGACTACGACGCCAACAAGATCGTCTGGCTAACGCCTTCGCCGGCCAACAACACCTGGGCGATCGGCGTGCGCAGCGACGTTGCCGGCCCGAACAACCTGAAAACCATGTCCGACTTCGGCAAATGGGTTGCCGGCGGCGGCAAGGTGGTGCTGGCGGGCTCCTCGGAATTCGTCAACTCCGCAGCCGCCCTGCCTGCCTTCCAGACCACTTACGGCTTCAAGCTGAAGCCTGAGCAGATGATCGTGCTCTCCGGCGGCGACACGGCGGCGACGATCAAGGCAGCCGCCGAGCAGACCAACGGCGTCAACACCGCGATGGTCTACGGCACCGACGGCGCGATCGAAGCGGCCCAGCTCACCGTGCTTGAGGACGACAAGGGCGTCCAGCCGGTTTATGCCCCGACCCCGATCATCCGCGAGGCGGTGCTCAAGGACAATCCGAAGATCGAGGCCGTGCTGGCACCCATCTTCAAGAGCCTTTCGGCAGAAGAGCTGCGCAAGCTGAACGGCCGCATCCAGGTCGATGGCGAACCGGCGAAATCGGTGGCAGAATCTTACCTCAAGGAAAAGGGCTTCCTGAAATAGGCCTGGCAATCGTCTGCCGTCCCTGCATTGGGGCGGCAGGCAACAGGAAGCCGACCGATGGAACTCTCCCCAATTCAAGATATGCGCGCCACGCGCGCCATCGACAGGCTCGGCGTCGTGCTAACCGCCGCCGGCGTCATCGCAACCGCCTTCATGCCCTTCATCATCGTCAAGGCAAATCGCATCGTCGCCGGAAAGCCGATGTTGCTTACGCAACTTCTCGGCCAGCCAGTCGCCCTTGCTCTGTTGGTCCTGCTGATGGCGACGGCGCTGGCGGCACTCTTCTTGCGTGGCGACCGCGCGCGGCTCGCCGTTGCAACGCTCGCTCTAGCGCTGCTCCTGCTGACGATCGGTCTCGTCTCCACGGCGGCAACGCCCCCCGGCAGCACTGCGGCGCGCATAACGCCCGGTGGCGCTTTCTGGGCGTTGCTCGCTGTGCTTGGTCTGCTCGCATCCGATGCACTGGTGAAGCTGCGGCTTACACCGTGGATGCGGATCGCGGCCCTCGTCTTTTACGGCGCGCTGCTCTTTTCTTTTCTGGTATCCGGCGTGCTCGACAGCCTGTCGATCATGAAGGAATTCGCCACGCGTGCCGATCAGTTTCGCAACGAGGCGGTCGGCCACCTGTTGCTTGCGTTCGGATCGGTCGCCATCGCGATCATGCTGGCGCTGCCGCTGGGCGTTCTCTGCTTCTGGGTGCCGAAGCTGCGCGCGGTCGTGCTGCCGACCTTGAGCCTAATCCAGACGATCCCGAGCCTTGCGCTCTTCGGCCTTCTGATGCTGCCGCTCAGCTATATCGCAACGCATGTGCCGCTCGCCGCAAGTCTCGGCATTCGCGGCATCGGCACAGCCCCGGCGCTCATTGCGCTCGTCCTCTATTCGCTGCTCCCGATCGTGGCGAATACCGTGGTCGGGCTTGGCGGCGTGGATCCTGCGGTGCGGGATGCCGCGGCCGGAATGGGGCTGACGCGCTGGCGGATTCTCACCGGCATCGATCTGCCGCTCGCCTTCCCCGTTATCCTTACCGGCATCCGGGTGGTGCTTGTGCAGGCGATCGGCCTCGTGACGGTGGCGGCCCTCATCGGCGGCAACGGCTTCGGCATCTTCATCTTCCAGGGGCTGGGCCAGACCGCCATGGACCTTGTGCTCCTCGGCGCCGTTCCAACCGTGTTCCTAGCCTTCTCGTCGGCCGTCATCCTCGATGCGGTCATCGACAGCCTCCATGGATCGAACCCATGACCGCACATGAGACGATGATTGAAATAGAAGGCGTGACGAAACGCTACGGCGAGACTGTCGTCGTCGAAAATGTCAGCCTGTCGGTTGCGAAGGGCGCGATCGCCGTGATCGTCGGCACCTCCGGTTCGGGCAAGTCGACTCTCGTCAGGACGGTCAACCGGCTCGTACCGATGACGGGCGGAAAAATCTCCGTCGGTGGCCGCGACATCATGAGCATGCCGGCAACCGAATTGCGCCGCGGCATCGGCTATGCGATCCAGGGACACGGGCTCTTTCCGCACCGGACTGTCGCGGCCAACATCGCGACGGTGCCGCAGCTTCTCGGCTGGCAGAAGGCACGCGTCGACAGCCGCGTCGACGAACTGCTTACCCTCTTCGAACTCGATCCGGCGGTTTTTCGCGGCAAGTACCCGCATGAGCTTTCAGGCGGCCAGCAGCAGCGCGTCGGCGTTGCCCGCGCGCTCGCGGCCGAGCCGGAGGTGCTGGTGATGGACGAGCCGTTCGGCGCGCTCGATCCTGTCATTCGCGGCAAGGCGCAGGACGACCTCCTTGCCATCCAAAAGCAGTTCGGAACCACGGTCATCCTCGTCACCCACGACATGGACGAGGCGTTTCACCTCGGCGACATGATCGCAGTCATGAGTGGGGGTCGGCTCCTCCAATATGCGACGCCGGAAAAAATCCTCACCGAGCCCGCCGATCCTTTCGTGCAGCAACTCACCGGCACTTCGGACCGGGCATTGAAGCTGATGTCGTTGTCGCCGCTGAAGCAGGCGATGGAACCGGCCCGGCCTGGTCTGGCCCGCAGCCTGTCGCAGGACCTCAGCCTCCGTGACGCGCTTGCGGAAATGATCTGGAACGGTGTGGACGAGGCAGCTGTGGAGAACGAAGCCAAAGCCCCTGTTGGATCGATCTCGATGCGGCGCCTGCTGCAGCTGGGCAAGCGATCATGAGGTTTGCAGCCTATATCTTCCGTCTCCTGGGACTGGCGCTGCTCTTCGTGCTCCTGTTTAGGACCGAGTGGCTTACGCCGCTGTTGAAGCCGCTCACCAATTTCGACGCCCCCCCGATCTATACGCAGAACAGCCTTGCCGCACTTGCCGCGGGCCACCTGGAGCTGGTCGCCGTTTCCATCCTCGGCAGCGCCATTCTCGCGGTCGCCGCCGGCATCTTCGTCACGCGCAAGAGCGGCGCCGAATTTCTGCCCCTCTCCCGCGCGATCGCCAATGCCGGCCAGACCTTTCCGCCGGTGGCCGTGCTGGCGATTGCCGTGCCCGCGACGGGCTTCGGCATGGCGCCGACGCTGATCGCACTGTTCTTCTACGGCCTGCTGCCGATTTTCGAGAATACGGTTGCCGGCGTGCAGCAGGTTCCGCCCGCCGTTCTCGACGCGGCCGACGGCATGGGCATGAGCGGCCGCCAGCGGCTGTTTTCCGTCGAGCTTCCGCTTGCCCTGCCACTGATCCTGGAAGGGCTGAAGATCGCGACCGTCATCAATATCGGCACGGCGACGATCGGCTCCACCGTCGCCGCCAAGGGATTGGGCGAGGTCATCATCGCGGGGCTGATCTCCGACAACACCGCCTTCATTCTGCAAGGCGGCCTGATCGTGGGGCTCATGGCCGTTCTCATCTATGATGCGATGGGCCAGATCGAGGCTGCGATCACCCGGAGGATCGGCTTGCGCTCCTCTGAGGTTGACCGCTGAAGCGTGCCATTTTTCCGGCTCCGATGCGCGGGCCAAGAAAGAGCCCCGCTCAGACGAGCGGGGCCGAAGAGGATGACAATCCATCTAGATCCAGTAAGGCGAGATACCGTAATAGTCGTAGACCTTGCGGCCGTTGTCTCGATACCAGTTCTCGCTTTCGTCGGTGAAACGGGGAGCGCCTTGGACCTCTTCCTTTGTGAGATCGACGCGGTAACCGTCGAGCTCTTCGTCGTAGCGCAGCTTTTCCCACGGCAACGGGTAGTGGTCCTCGCCCACGCCCAGGAAGCCGCCGAAACTCAACACCGCGTAGGCGACCTTGCCGCCGCGCTTTTCGAGGATGATGCGCTCGATATGGCCGATATGCCGGCCGTCAGCACCAAATACGCGGGTCCCTTCCACCCGGTCGCTGGCGATCAGGGTTGGCGTGTCTTTTACGTAGGGGTCGCGGCGTGCGACGTCAGCATTCTCGTGCAACATGGTGCACCTCCTGTCTTCGTTGTTTTCGTGGTATTTCCACATTGAACCAACGTGTCGCCGCCTGGATGGTTCCTGTTTTTTTCGAGGGATATCCGCTCCTGATAGCGCAATCATACTGTTGACGCTTACGTCAAAGTCATTATAGATCTCTTCTTGCTTGAACCCTTCGGGCAAGAGCATAAGCTGCCACGCAGCGAAAGGTTGGAGGACTTTTCGACGGAGCTCGTCTAGGGGGCCGTGGCAACGCGTCAGGGAGGACCACTGCATGAATACCGTCTCCATCCAACCGGGTCGCCGAGCTGCAGACCGGATTTGGCTTGCCTCCTATCCGCCGTCGGTGCCGGCGGAACTGCCGCCACACCCGCACGCCTCGGTTGCGGAGCTCTTCGAGCAAAGCTGCAAGCGCTACGCCGAGCACGTCTCCTTCTCCAGCATGGGTAAGTCGATCAGCTATCGCAAACTCGAGCTCGAAACGCGCAAGATCGGCGCGTGGCTGCAGAGCCTTGGGCTCAGCAAGGGCGACCGCATCGCGGTGATGATGCCCAACATCCTGCAGAATCCCATCGTCACCTATGGCATTCTCAGGGCCGGTTTGGTGGTGGTGAACGTCAACCCGCTCTATACGCCACGCGAGCTGGAGCATCAGCTGCGCGATTCCGGCGCCAAGGCAATCTTCGTCCTTGAGAATTTCGCCCATACCGTGGAGCAGGTTCTCGCCCACACCGACATACGCCACGTCGTCGTGACCTCGCTTGGCGACATGCTGGGAGCCAAGGGGCATCTCGTCAATTTCGTCGTGCGCAAGGTCAAGAAGCTCGTGCCCGCATGGTCGATCCCCGGCCATGAAAATTTCCGCCGCGTGCTTGCCGAAGGTGCGCGACTGCCGCTGAAACCGGTGAAGCTCGCAGGCAGCGATATCGCCTTCCTGCAATATACCGGCGGCACGACCGGCGTGGCGAAAGGGGCGATACTGACGCACGCGAACCTACTTGCCAATCAGCAGCAGCTCGTGCTCTGGTTCGACTCGGCCTACCAGAACAAGCCGCGCCCTGAAGTGCTGACCTTCGTGTGTGCGCTGCCGCTCTATCATATCTTTGCGCTCACCGTGAACTCGCTGATGGGCCTGTCGGTTGGCGCTCACAACGTGCTGATCGCAAATCCACGCGACATTCCGGCCTTCGTCAAGGAACTGGGCAACCATCGCTTCGATATCTTCCCTGGCCTCAACACGCTCTTCAACGCGCTGATGAACAATCCGGATTTCGCCAAGCTCGACCTCAGCCATGTCAGCACGCTGGCGGGCGGCATGGCGGTGCAGCGTCCGGTCGCCGAGCGCTGGCAGAAGATGACCGGTGGCTGGATCACAGAGGGCTACGGGCTTTCCGAGACCTCCCCCGTCGCCAGCGCCAATCGCTTTGACACCCCGGAATTCACCGGCACGATCGGCCTGCCCATGCCTTCGACGGATATCGACATCCGCGACGAGGAAGGCGCCTCGCTGCCGCTCGGCGAAGTCGGCGAAATCTGCATCCGCGGGCCGCAGGTCATGGCGGGCTACTGGCAGCAACCGGCCGAAACCGCCCGCGTCATGACCTCCGACGGTTTCTTCCGCACCGGCGACATGGGCTTCATGGACGAACGAGGCTACACCAAGATCGTCGACCGCAAGAAGGATATGATCCTGGTCTCCGGCTTCAACGTTTATCCGAACGAGATCGAGGAAGTGGCGGCCATGCATCCGGGCATCCTCGAAGCAGCCGCCGTCGGCGTTGCCGACGAGCATTCCGGCGAAGCCGTCAAGCTCTTTGTCGTGCGCAAGGATCCGGCCCTGACCGAAGCCGAGGTCAAGGCGCACTGCACGGCAAACCTCACCAATTACAAGCGGCCGCGTTTCGTCGAGTTTCGCAACGAACTGCCGAAATCGAACGTCGGCAAGATCTTGCGCAAGGAACTGAGGGGCTAGGCCTTGCGCATCGTCTGATCGCCGCCGCGGTCGGATCGCAGCGTCGGGTGGCGTTACGCCATCCGACGCTGCCAACTTTTTTGCAGACCGCTTTTTTGCATTTGGCGGGTATGCGGCCTTGATTTGGGCTCGTCATAGCGACTAGCTTTCCGCCACCCTCTCCGAACCGCAAGGAGCTCCCATGCAGGCGATCGTCGAAAAACTGAAGAGCAGTGCCGCAGCGACAAAGGCAACCGACATACGGGCTGCCTTCGCGGCAGACGCCAGCCGCTTTTCCCGCTTCAGCGCATCGCTCGACGATCTGCTGATGGACTATTCGAAGACGGCGGTGAACGAGGAGATCATCGACCTCCTCCTGAAGCTCGCCCACGCCCGCGGCGTCGAGAGCAAGCGCGACGAGATGTTTGCCGGCAAGGCGATCAACTTCACCGAAAACCGCGCCGTGCTGCATACCGCGCTGCGCAACCGCACCAATACGCCCGTGCTCGTCGACGGCAAGGACGTGATGCCGGACGTCAACGCGGTGCTTGCCGCCATGGGCAAGTTTGCCGACGGCATCCGTTCGGGCACGCTGAAGGGCGCGACGGGCAAGGCGATCACCGATGTCGTCAATATCGGCATCGGCGGCTCCGACCTTGGTCCTGTCATGGCGACGCTGGCGCTTGCCCCCTTCCATGACGGACCACGCTCGCATTTCGTCTCCAACATCGACGGCGCCCACATCGCCGAGACACTGAAGCTCGTCTCGCCGGAAACCACGCTCTTCATCATCGCCTCGAAGACCTTCACCACCGTCGAGACCATGACGAACGCCCAGACGGCACGCGCCTTCATCGCCAAGGCGCTCGGCGAACAGGCGGTGAAGCACCATTTCGCAGCCGTTTCCACGGCACTCGACAAGGTCGCCGCCTTCGGTATCGACAGCGACCGGGTCTTCGGCTTCTGGGATTGGGTCGGCGGCCGCTACTCGATCTGGTCGGCGATCGGACTGCCGCTGATGATTGCCGTCGGACCGGAAAATTTCGGCAAATTCCTCGATGGCGCCCATGCCATGGACAACCATTTCCGTCACGCGCCGGCCAGGGAAAACCTGCCGATGCTGCTCGGCCTCATCGGCTTCTACCACCGTAACGTGCTCGGCTATCCGACGCGAGCGATCCTGCCCTACGACCAGCGCCTACTGCGCTTTCCCGCCTACCTGCAGCAGCTCGATATGGAATCGAACGGCAAGGGCGTCACCGTCGATGGCACGCCGGTCGACGGCAATTCCGGGCCTGTGGCCTGGGGTGAGCCCGGAACCAATGGCCAGCACGCCTTCTACCAGCTCATCCACCAGGGAACGAGCGTCATTCCCGCGGAATTCATGATCGCCGCCAACGGCTTCGAGCCGGATCTGCGCCACCAGCACCAGCTGCTGATGGCAAACTGCCTGGCGCAGTCGGAAGCTCTCATGAAAGGCCGCACCTTCGCCGAGGCGAAAGGCCAGCTGACTGCCAAGGGCATGGACGACGCCCAGGCCGATTTCATCGCCCCGCATCGCGTCTTCACCGGAAACCGCCCCTCGATCACCTTCGTCTACGAGAAGCTGACGCCATACGCTCTCGGCCGGCTGATCGCACTCTACGAACACCGCGTCTTTGTCGAGGGCGTCCTCTTCCGCATCAACTCCTTCGACCAGTGGGGCGTCGAACTCGGCAAGGAACTGGCGACGGGGCTGCTGCCGGTCGTCGAAGGCAAGGAGAGCGCCGCCTCCCACGATTCCTCGACGCAAGGGCTGGTCGCGGCGCTGACCAAGCAGGCGAAGTAAAGCTTGAACGATCGCAATCCCCCGCTGCTCATTTCGACGGCGGGGGATTTTTTGTTTGCGCCGCTGTCGAAATTATCCTCCGCCATACGTCAAACCTGAGGCTGACTAGGAATTGGACCGGAAACGATCATGACCGACGACGAGCTGAAAATCTTCGATGAGCGCGGCGCCCCCGCCCTACCGCCCGCCAGCGAGGAAGGCCTCGTTGAGAACGACGGCGCCAGCATCTGGTTTGCGAGCTACGGCTCGGGGCCGGCAGTCGTGCTTCTGCACGGAGGCCTCGGAAACAGCGGCAATTGGGGCTATCAGGTCCCGGCATTCGTCGCATCCGGCAGGCAGGTCGTCGTCATCGATAGCCGCGGCCACGGGCGCAGCACGCGCGACGAAAAGCCCTACCGATACGAGCTGATGGCATCGGATGTCCTTGCCGTCATGGACCGCCTTAGCCTCAGCAAGGTCACGCTCGTCGGCTGGAGCGACGGCGCTTGCACCGCGCTGATCCTTGCCGACCGGCACCCTGAGCGCGTCCGCGGCGTTTTCTTCTTCGCCTGCAACATGGACCCCGGCGGCGTCAGGGAATTCGTGCCGACCCCGGTCATCGATCGCTGTTTCAACCGCCATCGCAAGGACTACCAGGCGCTCTCCCCGACGCCGGACGGGTTCGACGCCTTCGTTCGCGACGTCGGCAAGATGATGGGGAGCGAGCCCAACTACTCGGCGGACGACCTCGCCGGAATCCGGGTGCCGGTCGCTGTCGTCATCGGCGAGAAGGAGGAATTCATCAAGCCGGAGCATGCGGCATATCTCGCGCGCAGCATTCCAGACGCCGAACTCGTGCTACTGCCGGAAGTCAGTCATTTTGCGCCGGTGCAGCGGCCTGATGCCTTCAATCGCGAAGTGCTCGTTTTCCTCGACCGGCTCTCTTGAGGTAAAGGCGGAAAACCGCTCAGAGCCCGATCTCATGCGCCCAGGGCGGATTTGCGCCCGCGCGGGAAACGGTGACCGCTGCGGCCTTGGCGCCGAGCCCCAGCGCGTCGCGGAGCGCTTTTTCGTCGAGTGAAGCGACCGCGGCCTTCGTCAGCAGGTTGTTCATTTTCAGCGAGGCAAGGATGCCGGCGTCGAAGGTATCGCCCGCTCCGACCGTGTCGACCACGCTCACACGCTCGCTCGGCACGGTCACCTTCAGCGACCGGGTGTAGCCCTCGGCACCTTCAGCGCCCTTGGTGATGACGACGAGCTTGGCGCCCTGGTTCAGCCAATGGGCCGCCAGTGCGTCGTGATCGCCCTCGATCCCGAACCAGGCCAGATCCTCATCGGAGAATTTCAGGATGTCGGACATCGCCGCCATGCGGCTGATACGCGCCATGTGAGCCTGCTTGTCCTTGATGAAGCCGGGGCGGATGTTCGGGTCGAGCGAGATGACGCGGCGCGCATGCTCGCGGTCCATCAGCGCCTCGTAGGTGGAGCCGCAAGGTTCGGGAATGAGGCTGATGGCGCCGAAATGCAGCGCCTCGCAACGATCGTCCAGCGTAGGCAAATCGGCTTCGGTGATCATGCGCCCGGCTGTCCCCTCGTCGTAGAAGGCATAGGTTGCCTGACCGTTGACGAGCTTGACGAAGGCGATCGTGCTCGGCCGCGAAACGATGGCGCAAGGGGTGAGGTCGACCTTGCTCGCCGTCAGCGTCTCACGCAGGATCTCGCCCATCATGTCGTCGGCAAGGCCGGTGAAGAAGGCCGTTGCAACGCCGAGGCGGCCAAGCGCGATCGCGGTGTTGAAAATCGCGCCGCCGGCATAGGGCGCGAAGCCCTTCTCGCCCTGCGTGGTTTCGCGAGGCAGCATGTCGATCAAAGCTTCGCCACAGCACAATATCATTTCCGGCCTCCCAAAGAGCGGGTCTCTATTTCCGAACACTCAAATCGATTAGATAAGTTTGCGTCAAAAGCAAAGCAGTACAAACAAGATCGGCAGAAAGCACCCAAAAGCCGCAGCCGCGATCCGCGGCTACAGCGCCGCCACTCCGCCGTTTCTGGCCGACCACGCGAGCGGCGCGTTGAGGAAGGCCTCGACCTCATTCAGCGTGTTGTCGTCGAAAAGCTGTTGCGCCTTGGCGACCTCAAGCACCTCGCGCCAGGTAGCGATGTGGTGAAGTCTGACCTTGCCCCCGGCAAAGCGCTCCTCCGCCTCGGAGAAGATGCCGTAGTAGAAGAGCGCGATGCCGTGATCGACCACGCCGCCGGCTGCACGGATCGCGTCGATGAACTTGAACATGCTGCCGCCGGCCGTCGTCAGGTCCTCGATGACCAATACGCGGGCGCCTGTCGGCATCTCGCCCTCGATCTGGGCGTTGCGGCCGTGCCCCTTCGGCTGCTTGCGCACATAGATCATGGGCAAGCCGAGACGGTCGGCCAGAAGAGCCGCAAACGGAATGCCTGCAGTTTCGCCGCCGGCCACGCAATCGAACTGTTCAAAGCCGGCATCCTGCATCAGCACGCTTGCGGCGAAGTCCATCACCGTCGAGCGGATGCGCGGAAACGAAAGCAGCTTGCGGCAATCGATATAGACGGGGCTCGCAATGCCGGAGGCATACTTATAAGGCGTCGCGGCGTTGAAATGCACGGCCTTGATCTCCCACAGCATCTTCGCCACCAGCTCCGCCATCACGGCGCGGTCGGGAAATGTTGTCTGGATCATCGGGCTCTCCTTCGGCTCTTCGGACTATAGCGTGCTTTCACGGGCGCAGGGTTCACCTGCGCATGATTCTCGCCTCAGACCGCTCTCATTTGCGGTTTGATATCATCGGGCAATAGCAGTCCGCGCCGCATGTTTCCAGACCGGAAATACGGCGTCGCAGCGACAGGGCGTGGCGCAAGCGGGTTCCGTCGCCTCTGACTCAAACCCGCGCTTTCCAGTGTCCACAGACTATTCAAACTTCCGCAACATCTGCCATTTATAGATTTTCACCGCGTTACTGAGGTCGTGCAGCGCAATTCTTCCTAAAATCGTTAAAATTTAAGTATTTCGATTAAGAAGTCAGTCTCTCCTTCGGTCGTACCCTTCATCATCGAATCAAGGCAACCGAAGGAAGAGCGGAATGATTCCTGCCATATCTGTTGCACGTGAAAAACTGGCGTCGTCGCTGGCGCTGAAGGTGTTGGCGATCTGTATCGCCGCCACGAACATCCCGCTGCTGGTTCTGGTCCTCAGTCTGTGGGCCAAGTATGCCGGGACGTCGCTGCCGCTTATGCCGCTGATGCTGGTTGCCACCCTGCTCGGAACGGCGCTGTGCCTGGTTTCGGTGTGGCAGCTGATCCGGCCGCTTCACCGGATCGCGGCGACCATAGAGAATTACCGCGACAACGGTGAGGTCTTGTCCGTGGCATGCAAGCGCACGGATACGTCGGGGGCGGCCGTCAACGGCGTTGCAAAACTGATCGTCGAACTCGACGCCACGCTGTCGCAGCTGCGCCGGCAGGCGACCACGGACGTGCTGACGGGCCTCGGCAACCGCCGCTGGCTCTCCGATCTCGGCACGATGGAGGTCGCCCGCGCCATCCGTGAGAAGAGCTCGCTCAGCGTCGTCGTCCTCGACCTCGACTTTTTCAAGACGATCAACGACGAGTTCGGCCACGATGTCGGCGACCAGGTGTTGATGATGACCGGCATGACGATCCAGAACGGCCTGAGGCCCTACGACATCGCCGCACGCATCGGCGGCGAGGAATTCTGCGTGGTCCTGCCCGGCGCGAACCTCGAGCAGGCGACCAACATTGCCGAGCGGCTGCGCATAGATCTGTCCGCAAGGAGCGTCGGGCCCATTCCCGCAGGTAGGGTGACCGCGAGCTTCGGCGTCTACCAGGGCGATCCCGAAAACGAGACGCTGAAGACGATGATGACGGCTGCCGACGAGCTGCTCTATGCCGCGAAGCATTCCGGTCGCAACCAGGTGCTCGCCAGCGCGGTTCCCCGCTCCGCCAATGTGACGGTGCCCGAACAGAGCGAGCGGACCGCCGGATGACATCAGGCGCCGCCCTAAGGCGGCGGTGCCTTTACGCGCTCGCCTAAGGCTGCACGTCCCAGTGCAGCGGGAACATCGGATCGAAGACCGTGACCGGGCCGGCGCCGGTCTCGATCCTTGCCGGAAACGAAACCGATTCCGGACGCCGCACGAGCGTGATCGTTTCCTCGTTCGGCTGAAGGCCGTACCAGGCCGGCCCGTTGAGCGAAGCGAAGGCTTCAAGCTTGTCGAGCGCACCCTCCTGTTCGAAAACATGTCCAAGGCAGCTCATCGTGTTGATCGATGTGTAGATGCCGGCGCAGCCGCAGGCGCACTCTTTCAATGGGTCCACATGCGGCGCCGAATCGGTGCCGAGGAAGAAGCGCTCGTCGCCGCTCGTGGCCGCCGCACGGAGCGCGAGCCGATGGCTTTCACGTTTGGCGACCGGCAGGCAATAGTAATGCGGGCGAATGCCGCCGACCAGGATGGCGTTGCGGTTGATGATGAGGTGGTGCGTGGTGATCGAGCCGGCGAGGTTGGCCCTGGCCGACTTGATATAGTCGATGCCGTCGGCGGTCGTGACATGCTCCATCGTCACCTTCAGCTCCGGAAGACGCTGGCGAAGCGGATCGAGCACGGTTTCGATGAAGACGGCCTCGCGGTCGAAAATATCCACTTCCGGGCTCGTCACCTCGCCATGGACGCAAAGCGGCAGCCCGATCTTGGCCATGCGCTCCAGAACGGGCATTGCCTTGTTGAAGTCGCGCACGCCTCCGTGGCTGTTGGTCGTGGCGCCGGCGGGATAAAGCTTGACGGCGGTGATGAGGCCGCTCTTCTTGCCTTCCTCGACGTCGTCGGGATTGGTGTTCTCCGTCAGATAGAGCGTCATCAGCGGCTCGAAGCGGTCGCCCTTTGGCAATGCCTTCAGGATGCGTTCGCGATAGGCGGCGGCATCGGCCGTGGTGACGACGGGCGGCACGAGGTTCGGCATGATGATCGCGCGGGCAAAATGCCGGCTGCTATCGCCGATCACGCCCTCCAGCATGGCGCCGTCGCGCAGGTGCAGGTGCCAGTCGTCGGGGCGGCGGATGGTGAGCTTCTGCATGAAATCGATCTCCAGAGGGGATACCTCGGCAGTTGGCACCCACGCGCCGCCATTACCATCCGCGCAAGGCTCCTGACAATCCTCAGGCCCGCGGGCCGTAGCGGTTTTCGCCGGCCGTTCCCTCCGTCGCATACCAGAAGATCAAGACGATCGCCCCGATCAGCGGGATGGCGCCGATGAGGATCCACCAGCCCGAGCGGTCGACATCGTGCAGGCGTCGCACGCTGACGGCGACCGCCGGAATGAGCAGCGCGAGCGAATAGAGCGCACCCAGCGCGTCGTTGCCGAAAATCGCCCTGCTGAGGATATCCGCGACCCCCGACGCAACGACGTTGAACAGGAAAAACCACCAGAATTCGGAGCGCCGGGCGCGCCCGCTGAAATCGGCATACTTCGAAAAAACAGATGATACGGCTTCGCTGAAATTCATGTGAGCCCCACGTCGGAAGTTCGAACACGCGCAGAAATTGCCGCGATTCTCGGGCACTTGCAACATGCTCGGGAATTGCCGGGATCAGGCGATCGAAAGCGTCAGATCGGCGCGGCGGCGGTTTTCGAGGATGAGCCGGCCGTTCGGAAGGTCGTTGCCGTAGACTTTGGCGCTCGCTTCGTCCTCGCTGAGGCGGTATCCGCGCCAGCGCGCCCAGAGCCGCTCTTCCAACACCTCCATCGGCGGCGCGAGCATGATCGAATAGTCGAAGACGCCGTCGAGTCTTGCCCATTGCCCCTGGTTGAAAAGCAGATAGTTGCCCTCGACGATGATAAAGCGGTGATCGGGCGACACGACACGGGCAGAGGCGATCGCGATCTCGCGCGACCGGTCGAACACCGGCACCAGCACCTCTTCCTCGGCCAGTTGCACCGCCTTGACGATATCGAGAAAGGCTCGGACGTCGAAGCTTTCCGGCACGCCCTTGCGGGCAAGCAGCCCCTTTTCGATCAGAACGGCATTGTCCATGTGAAAGCCGTCCATCGGCAGCACCTCGGCGCTTTCGCCCGAGGCACGCAAAGCCTCCGCCAGCCGGTCGGCGAGCGTTGACTTGCCCGCCCCCGGTGGACCGGCGATGGCGATCAGGAAGCGCCGGGCATCGGCGGCGCGTTCAAGGATCTGATGCGCCAGCCCTTGAACCTCTTGCGTCATGCAGCCACGGTCTCCGCCGGCACGGCCTTTGCGCCCGTCATGAAAGCGACGGCGTCCGACATGGTGTAGTCCTTGGGATTGATGACGGTCAGCCGCCGCCCAAGCCGGTGGATATGAATGCGATCCGCCACCTCGAAGACGTGCGGCATATTGTGCGAGATCAGCACGATCGGCAGACCGCGCGCCTTGACGTCGAGGATCAGTTCCAGGACCTTCCGGCTCTCCTTGACGCCGAGCGCCGCCGTCGGCTCGTCCATGATGACGACCTTCGACCCGAACGCCGCCGCACGCGCCACCGCCACGCCCTGGCGCTGGCCGCCCGAGAGCGTCTCCACCGCCTGGTTGATGTTCTGGATGGTCATCAGCCCGAGTTCGGTGAGCTTGTCGCGGGCTCGCTTCTCCATCGCGGGTCGGTCGAGCATCCGCAGCCAAGAGCCCAGGATGCCCGGTTTGCGGATTTCCCGACCAAGGAACATGTTGTCGGCGATCGACAGGGCCGGCGACAGCGCCAGGTTCTGATAGACCGTCTCGATACCGGCCTCGCGCGCCTCCATCGGTGATTTGAACAGCACCGATTTGCCCTCGAGCGTTATCTCTCCCTCATCGGGAATGACCGCGCCGGAAATCGCCTTGATCAGCGAGGACTTGCCGGCGCCGTTGTCGCCGATGACAGCCAGGATCTCTCCCGGATAGAGATCGAAATCGGCGTGATCGAGGGCGGTAACGCGACCGTAGCGCTTGACGAGGCCGCGGGCTGCAAGAAGGGGTTCGCCAGCCATGATTACACCGATACCTTTCTGATCCATTGGTCGATAGCGACGGCAGCAATGATCAGCACGCCCGTCAAGAGGACCTTCCATTGCGGATCGGCACCCAGCATGTTGAGCGCCATCGAAACTACGCCGACGATCATGGCGCCGAAGAGCGTTCCGAGGATGGACCCACGGCCGCCGAACAGCGAGATGCCACCGATGACCGTCGCGGTAATCGCCTGCAGGTTATAGTCGGTAACGGCGGACGATGGAGAGATCGAGCCGTTGCGGCCAATGGAAACCCAGGCGGCGAAGGCTGCGATCAGGCCGGACATGCCATAGACGGCGAGCAGCACCTTCTTGGTCTGGATACCGGAAAGCTTGGCGGCTTCCGGATCGTCGCCGACCGCGTAGACGTGGCGCCCCCAGGCGGTATGATTGAGCACGTACCAGAGCCCGACGACGAGCAGAACCATGGCGATGACGCCGAGGGTCAGTACGGCGCTACCGAGCCTGAAGCTTGTCGCGAACAGGTGCAGCAACGGCGCCTGTGCGTCGACATCGGTGTCTCGGATGGTTTCGTTGGCCGAATAGATGAAGTTCGTCGCCATGACGATGTTCCAGGTGCCGAGCGTCACGATGAACGGCGGCAGCCTCATGTAGGCGACGAGGAAACCGTTGAGAAGCCCGAACAGCGTGCCGGCGGCCATGCCGATGGCGACCGCGATGATCGTGGGAATTCCATAGGTGATCGCGCAATTGCCCATGATCACGGCGGAGATTACCATGATGACACCGATCGACAGGTCGATGCCGGCGGTCAGGATGACCAGCGTCTGCGCCGCGCCGAGGATGCCGACGATGGCGATCTGCTGCAGGATCAGGGTCAGCGTGTAGGACGAGAAGAACCGCCCGCCGATCGCGACACCGAAAATGATGATCGAAAGGACCAGCACGATCAGGGGCACCGCCGCCGGAGTGGAATGCAGAAAATGCTGTATGCGCTTCAAAAGGGACGTGTGCTGCTGTTCGAATGACGCAACTGCCTTGTCGCTGCCGTCAAGGACTCGTTCGAATTCCTGAGCTCCGGTCATGTTTCCTCCTCCGCGTCCGCGCCGAACCGCGCGCGGAAACCACCACCTCTACTGACCACGGGCTTTGGATGGCCGGGCCGCCGGCGGCAACTGATCGTCCGTCGAAACCGGCCGGGGATCAATCCCCGGCCGGCATAGCGTTACACGACGAGGCTCAGCCCCAGCACTTGTCAGTGCCTTCTTTCGTGTCGATGGACTTGAGGCCGGAGACCGGCTTGTCCGTCACCAGCGAGACGCCGGTGTCGTAGAAGGACTTGCCTTCCGTCGGCTTCGGCTTTTCACCGCTGTCGGCGAACTTCTTGATCGCTTCGACGCCGAGGGCGGCCATCATCAGCGGATATTGCTGAGAGGTCGCACCGATCACGCCTTCCTTGACCGACTTGACGCCCGGGCAACCGCCGTCGACAGACACGATCAGAACGTTCTTCTCCATCCCGACGGCCTTGAGAGCCTGATAAGCACCGACTGCGGCCGGTTCGTTGATGGTGTGGATGACGTTGATGCCCGGGTCTTTCTGCAGGAGGTTCTCCATGGCCTTTCGGCCGCCTTCCTCGTTGCCGTTGGTCACGTCATGGCCGACGATGCGCGGATCGTTCTCGTCGCCGATCTTGTTCGGGTCCTTCACGTCGATGCCGAAGCCCATCATGAAGCCCTGGTCGCGCAGCACGTCCACGGTCGGCTGCGAGGGTGTCAGGTCGAGGAAACCGATTTTCGCGGTCTTGGCGCCGTCGCCCATGGTTTCGAGCGCCCACTGGCCGATAAGCTTGCCGGCGAGAAGGTTGTCGGTTGCAAAGGTGGCGTCAGCCGAATCGGCCGGATCGAGCGGCGTGTCGAGCGCGATGACGAGCACGCCTGCGTCGCGCGCCTTCTTGACCGACGGGACAATGCCCTTCGTATCAGAGGCAGTGATCAGGATACCCTTGGCGCCTTCAGCGATGCAGCTTTCAATGGCCGCCACCTGGCTTTCGCTATCGCCGTCGATCTTGCCGGCATAGGACTTCAGCGTCACGCCGAGTTCCTTCGCCTTTGCAGTCGCACCTTCCTTCATCTTGACGAAGAAGGGGTTGGTATCGGTCTTGGTGATAAGGCAGACCGTGGTGTCGGCGGCGTTGGCCGGCATCGCGAAGGCGACGCCGAGGGCAAGGCCTGCGAAAGCGGCAGTCAAAACAGATATCTTCATGTAATCCTCCCAAGGATTGAAAAGGCCGGAACGGGCAGTTCCGGGCAGGGCGCGACCGAACGCTTCGGGAAATCTTTCCGACAGCTCCTCCAAGCCGTGTCGCATCCTCCACAGCTCTAATTTAGAGCGCAAACACGAACCTGTGTCAATAAATAAATCCAATTGAATTAATAATTGGATGTGGCATGCTGTCTGGAAATAGGGCATGGCCATGTACGGGAGGAATCGGCCAATGTCGTCCTTGGAGGGCCCCTCGTCGGGCCGGCCTCAGATTCTCGATCCGAGCGGAGGAGCAAACCAGATCCGCGTGCGGGCCTATAACGAGCGGCTCGTGCTTTCGCTTGTCCGGCGGCACGGAGAGCAGTCGAAGGCCGAGATTACGCGGCGAAGCGGCCTGTCGGCGCAAACCGTCTCCGTCATCATGCGCGCGCTGGAGAAGGAAGGACTGCTGGCGCGCGGGACACCGATCCGCGGCCGCGTTGGTCAGCCGTCCGTCCCCATGCGGCTCAATCCGGACGCCGTCCTTTCCTTCGGGGTCAAGATCGGCCGACGCAGCGCCGACCTGGTGCTGATGGATTTCGTCGGCCGCATCCGGCTTCAGGTTCACAAGACCTACCGCTATCCGCTGCCGCAGGAGCTGATGGCCTTTATCACCGACGGCATTCGACAGCTCGAGCGCCAGCTTTCCGAAAGCGAGCGTGGACGGGTCGCGGGCATTGGCATTGCGGCTCCCTTCGAGCTGTGGAACTGGGCGGAAGAGGTGGGCGCCCCCCAGGGCGCGATGGACGTGTGGCGGGACTTCGATCTCCAGGCGGAAGTCGCCGAGCGCGCCTCCTATCCCGTCTTCCTCCAGAACGACGCGACGAGCGCCTGCGGCGCCGAGCTCGTCTTTGGCGTCGGGCCACGCTACCCGGACTTCGTCTATTTCTTTCTCGGATCCTTCATCGGCGGCGGTATCGTCCTCAATTCCGCGATATTCGTGGGCCGAACCGGAACGGCTGGGGCGATCGGTCCCCTGCCCGTGCGCGGGCGTGACGGCGAAACCCGACAACTGCTCGATATCGCTTCGATCTTCGTGCTCGAAAACCTGCTGAAGGAACACGGCATCGATCCGCAGCCGCTTTGGTATTCGGCCGACGACTGGATCGATTTCGGCCCGCCGCTGGAGACCTGGATCGACGATACCGCCAAGGCCCTGGCGCAGGCGATCGTCGCCGCCGCCTCGATCATTGACTTCAGCGCCGCCGTGATCGACGGCGGCTTCCCCGGTTGGGTGCGCGAACGCGTCGTGCGGGCAACCGCGAGAGCCGTCTCCGCGCTCGACCTGCAGGGCGTCGTCCTGCCTGAGATCATCGAGGGTGCGGTCGGCGCCCAGGCGCGCGCCATCGGCGGCGCGAGCCTGCCGATCTTCGCCCGCTATCTCATCGACCAGAACGTCCTCTTCAAGGAGATCGACCATGCTGAAGGGCATTGATCCGCTGCTGGCGCCGGACCTGCTGGCGACGCTCCGCGCCATGGGCCATGGCGACGAGATCGCCCTCGTCGATGGCAATTACCCCGGCCTCACCGACGCCCGCCGCCTGATCCGGCTGGACGGCCACGGCGTCATACCCGTGCTGGAAGCAATTCTATCAGTGCTGCCGATCGACGATTTCGTGTCGCACGCCATCTTCCGCGCCACAGTCAAGCAGGACATCGATGCACTTGATCCAGTGCATCAGGAGATGATCGCCGCTTGCGGCCGGCATGTGCCCGATATCCGCGTCATCCCGCTTGCGCCGGCGGATTTCTACAAGCGTGTCCGAGAGGCGCATGCGCTCGTCCAGACGAGCGAGCCGCGCCTCTACGGCAACATCATCCTGCGCAAGGGCGTCATCTACCCAGTTCGCTAAGCAGTTGCCGCTGACGACAGGCGATACCAGGTTATGCGGACCCCGGATTATTGGTCTAGGCGAGCTATTTGGCCCCGATCTCGCCGGCAGAGGGTCCCCAGACGTCGGTCATCGCGAAGCCGTCCGCCATCGGGTCGAAGGGGTCGAGTGCCACTTGCGAGAGACCGAACGTGAAGCCCCGGCCGGTGATCGTCGGAATGATGGCCGGATTGCCCGCGACCGTGGTTTCAGCCGCGAGACCGACCTCGAATTCCGAGCCGATGATGGAACGCGACTTGAAGATGTCGCCGACCTTGGCCTTGCCGCGGGCGTGCAGCGTCGCGAGATTTGCGGAATTGCCGGTGCCGCAGGGTGAGCGGTCGGCGCGGCCGGGCCACATGGTCGTGCAGGTTCGGATCGCCCCGTCGGGATCGATATCGCGGAACATCACATAGGCGACGCCGGAGATCGCCGGGATCTGCGGATGCACCACCGGGATCGTGCGGTTGATGAGATCCTTCAGCACCATCCCCGCCTTAACGAGGGCGGCGGCGTTGCCCTTCTCGATGGTGAGCTCCACCTGCCCGACATCGACCAGCGCATAGAAGATGCCGCCATAGCAGATGTCGACCTTGATCGTCCCCCACTCCGGGGTGGCAAGCGCCACATCGAGCTCGTGCACGAAGGACGGCACCATGGTCAGCTTGACCTTTTCGCAGCGTCCATCCCGGCAGGTGGCCGTCGCCTTGACGAGGCCGGCGGCCGTGTCGAGCGTGACGACCGTTTCCGGCTCCTTCATCTCGACAATCCCGGCTTCGAGCAGCGCCGTGGTGACGCAGATCGAATTCGAGCCGGAGCTCGCATGCGCCTGGTCCGGCTGCAGGATGATGAAACCGGCATCGGCGTCCGGATGCTTGGCCGGCAGCAGCAGGTTGACGGAGCCGATCGGCGCGCCGCGCGGTTCTAACACCAGCAGCCGCCGCAACTCCTCTCCCTTCGGGTCGGTGTTCATCCAGTGGAGCTGTTCGGCGATCGTGTTGCCGGGGATCTTCGGCACGCCGCCGATCGCGACCTTGCCGATCTCGCCTTCGCAATGAACGTCCAGAAGCTGGATCGTGCGCTTCCATCTCATCTCGATATCTCCAATCAAACGTCGCGAGTAATGCCGCCGTCAACGCGGATGTTCTGGCCCGTGATGTAGCCTGCACCGTCCGACAGCGGGAAGGCCGCGGTCTTGGCGATCCCGCCCACTTTGCTGGCGGCTTCCGGCTTGTGGTGCAGGCTGTCGATATAACCGGGAAGGACGCAGTTCATGCGGATGTTCCTAGTAGCGATTGATGCGGAACGGGGTCATATCGACCGGCGGCTTTTCGCCGGTCATCATATCGGCGAGTAGCCGGGCTGTCGTGGCCGAAAGCGTCAGCCCCAGGTGGCCGTGACCGGTTGCGTACCAGACACCCGGAATGCGCGACGACGGCGAGATGATCGGGATGGTATCAGGCAAGGCGGGACGATGGCCCATCCAGTCCTTGGCGTCCTCCACTTTCAGCCTCGGCAGCACGCGCTGCGCATGGCGCACGAGGACGCGGGGTCGGCGGTAGTCCGGTGCGGCATCAAGACCCGCCAGCTCCACATTGCCGCCGACGCGAATGCCACCGGCCGTCTGCGTGACCATAAAGGCGCGATGTGGCCAGATGATCGAATACCGCATCGAAATGCCGGGCTTCATGATCTGCGTATGATAGCCGCGCTCGGTCTCGAGCGGGATCGGCTCGCCGAGCGTCTCGGCAAGGGTGCGGGTGGGAACGCCGGCCGCCAGCACGACGTCATGGGCTTCCAGCCGGCGACCGTCGGAAAGACGAAGCGAGACGGATCCGTCAGGCTTGCGCTCCAGCCCTTGCGCCTCGCCGGAAACAAAGCTGGCGCCGGCGGCCTTGGCCGCCTCGACCAGTTTCAGCACCAGATGATAGGGATCGCGGATCGATTTGTTGTTCGGGAGCAGCACGGCCTTTGCGACCTTCCGCGACAGCGCCGGCTCGTGGTCCTGGATTTCTCCGCCGCTCAGCACGCGGTGTTCGAAGCCGTAGCGCAGCATCGTCTCGATATGGCCGCGGTCACCGGCGAATTCCGCCTCGGTCTCGTAGATCGCCAGGCAACCTTCCTCGGTCATCAGATCCGGCGCGCCGATGGCGTCGAGCATCGGCCTGAAGTCGTCGAGCCCGCGCCGGCAGAGACTCATACCGGCATCCTCGATCTCCTTGAGGCGGGAAGGCCGGCCGGCGGCGACGAAGCGCAGGAACCACGGCAGCATTTTCGGCGCGTAGGACGGCCGCAGCCAGACAGGACCCTCCGGGTCGAGCAGCCAGCGCGGTATCCGCCGCCAGGTCGTCGGGCCGGAACCAGCGGCAAAGTCGAGCGCGATGCTTGCCATGTTGCCGAAGGACGTGCCCTGCCCCGGCTCGCCTTTGTCCAGAAGCGTCACTTGCCGCCCGCGCCGCTGCAGTTCAAAGGCGATCGCCGCGCCGATAATACCGGCGCCGACGACGATCACCGTCCTGTTATCCTTGCCCATCCTTCTCACCCGTCCATCCAACAGCGGCGCGCTCCAAGCGGCGCGTATGTACCGGAGCGTGATATATCAGACTGGCGATGCTGCCTATCAATTTTTTGGCTGGGCACGCGGCGATTGGACACCGCCACTGCCGACCGGCACGGGCCTGTCGCCAAGGGTGGCTTCGAAGGAATCGCCGACCGAACCCACGGTATTGCCCACGGATTGGCCGAGGCGCTGCACCTGATCGCCGTAGCTGTCGCGCGTTCGGCGGTCGAAGACGGCAATCGGCGTGCTGACGGCGACGCTTGCCGCCGAACCGACGGTTTCGGCAGCACCCATCGCGACCGCGCCGATCGCCTCGCCAAGCCCGATGTCGTTGTCGGTGATCGTCTGGCCGGCCAGGAGGCGGGTGCCGATCAGTTGCACCACTTCAGGGCTTGCCGCAAACTTGCCGTGGTTGAGGCGGTCCCCCGCCCGAAGCCTGGTAAGATCGATCACGGTAATGCCAAGATTTTCCAGCGCAGCGCTATTGGCCTCGGAGAAAGGATCGATCTGGCCGAGCCGGTCGACGCTGCCGGCGAGGCGGCGCGACATGCCGAGCGCGCGGTCGTTCTGTGAGACGAACACGGTAAGGTGCGGCCTGTCCTTGCCGAGCGCTGCGAACTGGGATGCGAAGACATCGACGTCGAGATCCGGCGAGGCCAGAATGACATTGTCGATCTTCGGCATGACGCGGCCATCGCGGATCGCCATTTGCCGCAAGGATTCCATTGCAAGCCAGGCGCCCATCGAATGTGCCATGACAGTCACTTCGCCGACAGACGGGTTGGTCGCCACGCGGCGCAGCAATTCCTCCAGCGCATCACGGCTGAAATTGGTGCTTTCGCGGTCGTAGACATAGCTGAAGACGCTCGCACGCGACGGCCAGGTGAAGACGATCGGCGCGACGTCCGCATGGGAATCGTGGACGATCTGGGCGAAGCGATAGACCGCTTCCTCGTAACGATTGTTGAAGCCGTGGACGAAGACGAGCACGTGTTTGCTCTTCGGCAGATTGTCGTTCAGCCAGTTCCGGTTTTCCGCGAGGCTGAGCAGCGGCGTGACGGCGGCGGTTACGAAATTGCGGGAAGGGTCGCCCGGAATGCGCGAGGGCCACTGCACCTGCCCGATCTCCCGGTTCGGCGGGATCGAAACGGTAACGGCATCGGTCTTCAGACCGGTGCCGCGCTCACCGGAAAACAGGATAGCCGCGTTCGTGTCGGGCCTGCGGGTCGTGGCGACGAGCAGATCGACCTTGGTGGTTCCGGGGGTGGCCAGCGCCGTCGGCGACAAGGGCTCCATCACGCCAATCGGCCGGCCGCAACCGGCAAGCGCCAGAATGAGGGCTATCGTCAGGCAGCCGATGGTTCTCTTTCGCATACCCGCCACTATGCCTGCACTGTCATTGATCGCCGCTCCCGTGCGTGGCAGCGGTCAGATCCCCGCGCACCATGCCTGACACTCTTACGCATTCGATGTGACAGCACAATCGTCGCTGCGCCGCGCAAAAATATCCGCCTGACTTGACTCAAGTCAAATCCCAATGCGACCTTGCCGCCTATAAGTTGATGAAGCTCAACGAAAAAGGCGTTTGCGGCCGCATCCGGCGCGACTCCTGAAACGGCGTGGATTGACGCATGCGTAATCTGCCGATTGCCAAGGTCAGACCCCAAGACGCTGCGGATGACGCCGTTCGCTTCGGCTACAACCGGAGTGCAGCGCAATGACCGCCGTCTTCTTCGAGGATCAACAGCCGGGCAACGTGCGAGCCGCCGCCTCAGCCGCAGCAGTGGAACACGGTGCTGGGAATAGACGGCGCTCGTTTGGCGCGCCGCTATTGCGCGCGGGCCTCGTCCAGTCCGCCGCATCGCTGATATGGGTTCCGCAGGCTGCGTTGATATCTCGCGCGGTTGGTGAGATGAGCGCCGGCGGCGGCATGAAAGCCGTGCTTCCGCTGGCACTTCTCGTACTCGCGCTCGGGGCCGTGCGCGCCGGCCTTGATGCCCTTGGCGCGCGGATGGCCTTTCGCCACGCAAGGGCCGAACTTTCGAAATCCCGCGAGCGGGCGGTCCTTGCGCTCAGCCGCTACTCCCCGATCGACAGGAGCCGTCCAGCCTCCGGTTTTGCCGCCTCGCTCATCGCCGAGCAGGCCGAGACGATCGTTCCCTATCTCGCCCGCTTCCAGCCGGTGCGGTTGAAGGTCGGCATCGTGCCGCCCGTGCTCTTGCTTTGTATCCTGCCGGTCTCCTGGATCGCGGGGCTGACGCTTCTGCTGACGGCGCCTCTCATCCCGCTTTTCATGGCGCTGATCGGCTGGCGCGCCAAAGCGGCGAGCGAAAAACACCTGCGCGAGAGCGGCAACCTCAACGCATTCCTCCTCGACCGCCTGAGGGGGCTCGCCACCATCCGGGCCCTCGATGCCGTCGAGACGACCGCAATCCGCCTGAAGGCGGAGGCGGCGTCACTCAGGCAACGGATCATGGCAGTGTTGAAAGTCGCTTTCCTCTCGTCGGCGGTGCTGGAACTCTTTTCCGCGCTCGGCGTGGCTGCGATCGCCGTCTACGTGGGCTTCAGCCTGCTGGGCGCAATCACGGTTGGCAGCTGGGGCACACCGTTGTCGCTGGTGGAAGGCCTCTTCATTCTCCTCCTCGCACCCGCCTTCTTCGAGCCGCTGCGTGAGCTTTCCGCCGTTTGGCACGACCGGGCCGCGGGTCAGGCAGCGCTTGAGGCGCTAGAGGAACTCTCGGCGTCGCCGTCCGCCATGGTCGGCGGCGACGAGTTTTTGAACCACGCATCGGCCGAACGCGGCCCTGCCGCAATTCGTATCGACCGCCTCAGGTTCCGCCATGCCCCCGGAGAGCGGGCGATCGTCGACGACTTCAACCTCGCGATCTCGCCGGGCGAGCACGTGGCATTGCTCGGCGCCAGCGGCAGCGGCAAGACGACGCTGCTTTCGCTGATCGCAGGGCTTGCCCCGCATGAGGCCGGCGCAATCATGGTCGGTGGCCGGAGGCTGGACGCTGGAACGGCCTTCGATCTTCGCGGCCGCATGGCGTGGGTGGGGCAGCAGCCGCACATCTTCGCCGGCACGATAAAGGGCAACATCAAGCTCGGCAGGCCGGATGTTTCGGACCGTGCGGTGGCCGAAGCGATCAGCCGCCTGCACCTCGACAAGGTCGCCGACAGTACGTCTGCTGTCGGCGAAGCAGGCCTCGGGCTTTCCGGCGGCGAAGCGCTCCGGCTCGCACTCGCCCGCATCGCGGCCGACGAAAAGGCCGATATCATTCTTGCCGACGAGCCGACCGCCCACCTCGACGCCGACACGGCGGCGGCAATCACCGATGCGCTGCTTTCGCTCGCCGAGGGGCGCACCCTTGTCGTCGCCACCCACGACCCGCTGTTGGCAGCGCGCATGCATCGCATCATCCGCCTCGGCGAAGCAGATCGGGAGGATGCGGCATGACATCCATCGCGGCGACGCTTGCGCCGGTCATCAGGCTGTTTCTGAAGGAGCACGGTCGGACGCTTCTTCTTGGCGCGTTGCTTTCCGCCGTCACGGTGCTTGCGGGGATCGCTCTGCTTGGCCTTTCCGGCTGGTTCATCGCGGCAACCGCCTTTGCCGGACTAACGGTCGCAACCGCCACGACCTTCGACGTCTTTGCGCCGTCCGCCGGCATCCGCCTTCTTGCGATCGGCCGAACGGCCGCCCGCTACAGTGAGCGCGTCGTCACGCATGACGCGACGTTGCGGGTGCTTGCCTCACTGCGGGAGCAGCTGTTTCGCGGCTGGGCCCGCCCTGGCGCTGCTGCCCTTTTGCGCAGACGGCCGGCGAGATTGCTCTTCCGCCTTACCGCCGACATCGACGCTCTCGACGCGCTCTATCTGCGCGTCCTCATTCCCGCCGTTGTCGCAATCCTCTCGGCGCTCCTCGTCGGCTTGATGCTTGGTTTTCTGCATCCGTTGTTCGGCGCTGTTGTTGCCGGCTGGCTGATCGTCAGCGGCCTCGCCATCCCCAGCGTCGCCGGCAGGCTTGCGTTGAAGCCAGCGCGCCGCCGGGCGCATGCGATCGAGGCTCTGCGCGCGCGGACCATCGACCTCGTAGCCGGCCAGACGGATCTCCTGATGGTCGGGCGCCTTGGCGCTCAGCGTGCCGCCATCGTCGAGGCTGATTGTCGGCTCGTTCAAGCAGACGATGCGTTGAACCGGATCGACGGTGCCGCCACTGCCGCCTTCGGCTTCGCCGCAACCATCCTGTTGACCGGCAGCCTGCTTGCGGTCACCGCACTCTGCGAGGCCGGAACGATCAGCACACCCGTTGCCGTGCTCGGGCTGCTCACCGCCCTTGCCGCAACCGAACCCTTCGCCGCACTTCGGCGCGGCGCGCTGGAGCTTGGGCGAACGCTGCTGGCGGCACGGCGCGTTACCCCTTCGCTCGCAGTGGACGAGGCGACGGCTCAAATCCCCTCGCCGCCCGAAGGTGTTGACGTTGCGCTGACCCATGTCTTCGCCCGTCATCCGAGCGCCGCGCGGCCGGCACTTTGCGATGTCACGCTGTCGATCGTGGCGGGCGAGCGGCTGGCGCTGGTCGGCGCAAGCGGCGCCGGAAAATCGACGCTGCTTTCGCTGATTGCGGGAGAGCTTGCACCGGAAAGCGGAACGCTACTCTGTCGCAAGGCGACGACGCTGACGCAGCGGACCGAACTCTTTCAGGATACGCTTCGTGACAATCTAAGACTGGCCGCCAGCCAGGCTGACGATGAAGCCCTGCGCAACGCCCTTGCGGCCGCCGGGCTCGGCCCGACCGTCGAAGCGCTGCCGAACGGCCTCGATACCGAGCTCGGCGAAGGCGGTCTCGGCCTCTCCGGCGGTCAATCGCGGCGTCTGGCCCTGGCGCGCGTCTTCCTGCGAGACACGCCCTTGTGGCTGGTCGATGAGCCGACCGACGGGCTCGACGCCGAAACCGCTTTTGACGTTCTTAGCCGGCTCGACGCCCGCGCGCGCGGCGTCACGCTTGTTATCGCCACCCATATCCGCCGCGAGGCCAACCTCGCCGACCGTATCGTCGTGCTCGACCGCGGCCGCGTGGTCGCGGCCGTGCGGCGCGGCACCGCCGAATTCGATGACGCTCTTGCCCGGCTGCGGCCGGACTGAGGGGCAGGAGCAACTGCATGCCCGCCGCGCCGGGACGCGTGGCGGTTACGAATGACCCCGTGGGACCGTGGGAGTAAGATAATGGAACTCGATATCGTGGCGCTGTCGCGCCTGCAGTTCGCCATGACGGCGCTCTATCACTTTCTGTTCGTGCCGTTGACGCTCGGTCTCTCCGTGCTGCTTGCCATCATGGAGACGACCTACGTCATGACCGGGCGGCAGATCTGGCGTCAGATGACGAAATTCTGGGGCGTCCTGTTCGGCATCAACTTCGTGATGGGTGTCGCAACCGGCATCGTCATGGAATTCCAGTTCGGCATGAACTGGAGCTACTACAGCTATTATGTCGGTGACATCTTCGGCGCGCCGCTGGCGATAGAGGGTCTGATGGCCTTCTTCCTCGAGGCGACCTTTGTCGGGCTGTTCTTCTTCGGATGGGACAAGCTCTCCAAGGTCGGGCACCTGGCGGCGACCTGGGCGGTCGCGCTCGGCTCGAACTTCTCCGCTCTGTGGATCCTGATCGCCAACGGCTGGATGCAGAACCCCGTCGGCTCCGCCCTCAACACGCAAACGATGCGCATGGAAGTGACAAGCTTCTACGACGTGATCTTCAATCCGGTCGCGCAGGCGAAGTTCGTCCACACGGTCTCAGCCGGCTATGTCTGCGCGTCGATCTTCGTGCTCGGCGTCTCGGCCTGGTATATCCTGAAAGGCCGGCATGTGGAGCTTGCCAAGCGGTCGATGACGGTGGCGGCCTCCTTCGGCCTTGCCGCGGCGCTGTCGGTCGTCGTGCTCGGCGACGAAAGCGGCTACCTCTCGACCGAACAGCAGAAGATGAAGCTCGCCTCGCTCGAGGCGATGTGGGAGACGGAACCGGCGCCCGCCTCCTTCACCCTCATCGGCTTTCCCGACCTGCAGGCTCGCGAGACCCACTATGCGATCCGCGTACCCTGGGTGATGGGCCTCATCGGCACCCGCTCGCTGACGACCGAAATTCCCGGCATCAACAATCTCGAGGAGAGGGCGAAGACCCGCATCCGCGACGGCATCAAGGCCTATGACGCGCTGATGAAGATCCGTGCGGCACCGACGCCGAACGACGTGGCCCAGGAGGTCCGCTCCTCCTTCGAGGATCTCGGCCATGCGCTCGGCTATGGTCTGCTGCTGAAACGCTATGTCGACGATCCGCGGCAGGCGACGGAGGCACAGATCGACCTTGCCGCACGCGACACGATCCCGAACGTCCCTGTGCTCTTCTGGTCCTTCCGAATCATGGTCGGGCTCGGCATGTTCTTCATTCTGTTGACGGCGATCTTCTTCTGGCTTTCAGCGCGCCGGCAGCTCGACCGCTACCGACCGCTGCTTAAGATCGCACTTTTTTCCATCCCTCTTCCATGGATCGCCATCGAGTTCGGTTGGGTGGTCGCCGAGTACGGCCGTCAGCCGTGGACGATCGAGGGTGTGTTGCCGACGGCGGTTGCCGTCTCCAACCACGGCGCAGCCACGGTGCTTCTGACCATCGTCGGCTTTGCAGCGATCTACAGCGTGCTGATCGTCATCGAAATGATCCTGATGCTGAAGGCGATCGTCAAAGGACCGGAACCCGACGACGAGCCGGAAGCCGAGCTGATTTCAAAAACCATTGTGCCCGCTGCGGAGTAACCGGCCATGATCCTGCACGAACTCATCGACTACGAAACGCTCCGCATCATCTGGTGGCTGCTGCTCGGCGTACTTTTGATCGGTTTCGCCGTGATGGACGGCTTCGACCTTGGCGTCGGGACGCTGCTCCCCTTCGTCGCCAAGACGGATACGGAACGGCGCATCGCCATCAACACGATCGGCCCCGTCTGGGAAGGCAATCAGGTCTGGCTGATCCTCGGGGGCGGCGCCATCTTCGCCGCCTGGCCGCCGCTCTACGCGGTCTCCTTCTCCGGTTTCTATCTGGCGATGTTCGCAATCCTCTGTGCGCTCATCCTGCGGCCCGTCGGCTTCAAGTACCGCTCGAAGCGTGACTCGGCCCGGTGGAAGGCTGGTTGGGACTGGGCGCTTTTTATCGGCGGCTTCGTGCCGTCGCTGATCTTCGGCGTCGCAGTCGGCAACGTGCTGCAGGGCGTGCCCTTCCGCTTTTCCGACGACATGCACATCTTCTACGAGGGCTCCTTCTTCGGATTGCTCAATCCCTATGCGCTGCTATGCGGCCTGCTCTCCGTCGCGATGCTCGTGATGCACGGCGCGGCCTGGCTGCAGCTGAAGGCGACCGGGCCGGTTGCGGATCGGGCGCGCAGCTACGGCAGCAGGGCAGCGCTTGCCGTAATCGTGCTCTTCGCGCTCGGTGGGCTGTTTCTCTGGGCCGCGGTCGAGGGCTATCGCATCACCAGCGAGATCATCACGATGGGGCCGTCGAACCCGCTCCTCAAGACCGTCGAGCGCCAAGCCGGCGTGTGGTTCGCCAACTATGCGGCACATCCGTGGATGCTGCTTGCGCCTATCCTCGGCTTTGCGGGTGCGCTTGCGGCCTGGGGCGCGATGCGGGCGCGGCGCGAGATCGCGGGCCTTCTCTTCAGCAAGCTCTCGATCTTCGGCATCATCTCGACCGTCGGCGTCTCGATGTTTCCGTTCATCCTGCCGTCCTCGCTCGATCCGCGCGCAAGTCTGACCGTCTGGGACGCCTCGTCGAGCCACATGACGCTGTTCATCATGCTCGTGGCGACGGTGATCTTCCTGCCGATCATCCTCGCCTACACGAGTTGGGTCTACTACGTCCTCTGGGGCAAGGTGGACGCCGCATCCGTCGACGACAAGGGCGGACACGCCTACTAAGGGCTCAAGCAAAGGAACGACGACGATGTGGTATTTTTCCTGGATTCTCGGCCTGTCGCTGGCGGCCGCCTTCGCTGTCCTCAACGCCATGTGGTACGAGCTCATGGACGACGAAGCGAAAAAGAAGCGCAAATGATCGTGGTCGCGCGGCTTATTGGTTCGCCAACGCCGCTCGACAGAGATGATCGAAAAACTGAAATGATCCGGAAACGAAAAGAGCCCGACGCGGGAGGAGGAGGCGTCGGGCTCTTAATCTTGACTGGCAACTGGGAGGAGGAGATGTCGCCAGCCGACGAAGGAGCGCTGGGAGGAGGAGTGCGCTGCCTTCGAGAACATAGATAGTCGGCGTCGGGCGCGGTGAAAAGTATAAATTATTGCATTGCAGCATTGCAGACTGAGCATGACTTGCAGTGCAGCATGGCGGAGCGACCCCGTGAGCGCCGCCCGGTCTTTGCCCCGTGAAGGGTGAGATACCGCCTCTCACGGGGCATGCCGTCTTAGCTCAATGCACCGAATAAGGCGAAACGCACTGTCGGCGCCCGCCGCTATAGGGCTGGAAGGTATTGTCCGACACACGGTACGAGCGGAACCGGTTCATGCACCAGGAGACGTGCCGGCTTTGAAGCGACGGCGTGGAGGTGTGGTGGTGATGCACGACCGTCGTTGTGCGTGGCCGGCTTGCCGCCGCACCGATCATCGCACCCGCCGTGAAGGCTGCAGCCGGATACCACCAGCCATCGTTGCGACGGCGATAGCCGGGACGGCTATATCGCGAGCCGCGATAGCCGTTCCAGTAGCCGGAGCGAGACGGCGGCCGCGAGGAACTCGAACGACGCGGCGGCGGCGGGCGGCGGGACTGAACCTGGATGATATCCGATCGGCCCGACACGCTCGGTGCCTGGATCGGCATGGCGTCGACCGGCACAACCGACAAAGCGGCGAGCATCACACTCAAAATCGAAGCAGAAATGGCCTTGGCAACTTTCCTCATTCAATATCCTCCATGGGTTCCCGGCAGCAATTAAGCTAGAGTTTCAATATGATAAAGCAATGACGCGTCAATGGGCGACAAGGGCCGCCCGATCTCATTATAGGGGCACGCGCCAGGGAGCGTAATGGCATATCCTTTCTGATTTCCCAATTTGAGGCTGTATTTATCACGGTTCTCGTGCGGGATTGCTGGCAACGGAACCGACTGTTAACGTGGGGCGAACAGTGCTGAGAAAGGCGTTGCGCCATGCTGCGACAAATTCTGGGGGCGACCCGCTACATCATGATCATCCCCGTCATCGCTACCCTTCTCGGCTCATTCGCCCTTATCGTCTATGAAACCATCGCGCTGATTTCGTCGATCATCCAGACATTGCGGGAGGGCGTCATCTCGTCAAAGGCGGTCAAGGTTTTCGCGGTCGGCGTGGTCGAAGCCGTCGACGTATTCCTCATCGCGATCGCCGTCTACATCATCAGCCTCGGGCTCTACGCGCTCTTCGTCGACGACAAGATCGAGCTTCCCAAATGGCTGGAACTACGCAATCTCGACGACCTGAAAGCCACGCTCGTGAGCGTCGTGATCGCGGTTCTCTCGGTGTTCTTCCTGCGCGAAGTCGTTGCCTGGGACGGCAATCTGTATTTCGCGGGTTTCGGCGCCGCGCTTGCGCTGGTGATCGCGGCGCTCACCTACTTCCTGACGAGCATGAACGGTGGGCGGCATTCTTGAATTGCCGGGGAGATCCTCAATCGGGGAGCGCCGATCGCATCTTTCGAAATTCAATCCGGTAGATCACCTCTTCACCCGTGACCGGATCGCGGCCCGGTGCGTTGCTGATCTCCAGCGTGTCGCCGGCAAGGGTGAACGGGCGGATCAGATCGATCTGCCAGGAAGGGTTCCAGGCGGCATCGACGTGATGGACGACCGCGTCCCCCTCAAGCGTGTAGACGGCCGAATAGGCAAGCATCGTATCGAAGAGCTCGGCTTTTTCCGCGACGCTCAGCGCCCTGCCGTTCACTTTTGGCCGGTCGCGACGGATGACGACCGCCATCATGCGCCCGTCGGCGTGATAGGCGATGTAGCCGATCGGATCAGGTCCCATCGCATCGGTGATTTCCCCGCTCGCAACGTTCTTGCGCGTCCACGAGACCATTTTCCAGGTCCCGAGCAAGGCCTCTGCATCTGCCATGGTCACGCCTCCCCTTTCACATGCTACAATCTGTCGGTCGATCGCACTACAACCCGAATGGGTGGTGCAGCGCATCCGCGATCGTCAAGGGCCATCCTGTTCAAGCGCCATTCATTTGCAAAACGCCAAATATGGTGACGAACGGCGCGGACGAATGGCATTGCCCAATCTCCCCGCCCCCGACGAGCAGGAGAAATACCATGATGAAGAGGCTCTTATGTGCCGTAGCGCTTGGCGCGGCGCTGGCCTTGCCGCTTACCGCCGAAGCCGCGGAAGGATACGCGACGGCGAACGTCAACATGCGGTCCGGTCCAAGCACCGCCTACCCTGCCGTGACGGTCATTCCGGCCGGGGCACCTTTGAACATCAATGGCTGCCTCGCCGAAACCCCGTGGTGCGATGTCGCGTTTGCCGGCGGTCGTGGTTGGGTTGCGGGCCGATATGTGCAGGCGGTCTATCAGGACCGGCGGGTCTATGTCGGGCCTGAATACTATGAGCCGCTCGGCATTCCCACCATCGGCTTCAATCTCGACAACTACTGGGGCAGATACTATCGCGGCCGTGACTTCTACCAGGAGCGCGATCGCTGGCGGTACGACACCTATAGGCGTGGCGACTACGGCTATGGCGATAACCGCCCGAACCAGGACTGGCGCCGCAACGATCGAAACCAGTATTGGGATAGCCAGCCAGGTCGTCGGCCGGATCGCGGGCGCGATTGGGGCGGTCAGCCGCAGCGCAATCCTGACCGGCAGCAGGTCGACCGCAACCCTGGTGGCCCACGGCCCGATAACGGCGGCAACCGCCCCAATCCCAACAGAGGCGGAGACGTCGGTCCTTACAGCCCGCTCCGCGTTACGCCGGGTGGCTGCACCAACGTCGTGTCTGACTGCGGCCCGTCCGAGCGAGGGTCGAACCGCTAGGGTGATATTAGGTGGCGGCGACCGACCACTGCCGCCGCACCGCGGCCGTTCACCGCCTCACTCAGGCAGGATATTCTGGTTCATCCGGAAGAGATTGCGCGGATCGTACTTGCGCTTGACGACCTGCAGCCGCGCATAGGTCTCAGCGCCGTAGGCATCGCGAACGAGGTTGTCACCTTCGCCCAGCCCCGGAAAGTTGAGATAGAGACGACCGGTGGAGTGGCGCTGCATGTCGTGCCACACCTCGCGGACCCACGCCATGTTCTCCTCGTCGGCGGCTTTATCGGACCAGATGGCGTCGAGGCTGAGCATGAAGGGCATGGAGCGGTCGCCGAAAGCGGTCTGGTCGGCCCCGACGCGCTGCACCGCGCCGCCAAAGTTCCAGATCGAGGCAAAAGTCATTTCCGACGGCCGCCGCGCCAGATGGCCGACGATCTCGGCGATGACGCTGTCGCTGAGTTGCGAGAGATAGGTCGATTTCCAATAGCAACGATCACGCCCCTTAGGAAACAGCTCGTCGTAGATGCCCTGCAATACCCGGTAGGGCATTCGTCCGCTGAAATCGATCAACGGTTCGCCGAGGTCGCGCAAGGGACGCGTGATGCGTTCGCCGTCGTCGGGCGGACCGTGATAGACGGTTGCGAGCGCGACGACACGTCTGCCCCACGTTTCCTGCGGAAGAGCGGTATCCTCGGGTACGGTCGAAAACTCCGCAAGCCCACTCACTTGGTCGGGAGCGGCGGCCATATAGTCGCGCCACCGCGGCAAGATGTCGGCGGCGCGTTCTTCCGGGTAGGCCGGCGCGCAGAACATGATCTCCTCGCCGATCGGGTGGAGGCGAAACTCGAAATTCACGACGATGCCGAAATTTCCGCCACCGCCTTTCAAGGCCCAGAGCAGGTCGGCGTTTTCGCTCGCGCTGGCATGGATGAGCCGGCCATCGGCGGTTACCACGTCGGCAGCCATGATGTTGTCGCAGCTGAGCCCGCAGGTGCCGCGCAGCCAACCGATGCCGCCGGCCAGACTTAACCCCGCCACGCCCGTTGTCGAGATCAGCCCGCCGGGCGTGGCGCGGCCGAAAGGCGTCGTGGCCGCATCGACGTCGCCCCAGGTGGCTCCGCCCTCGATATGGGCGCGGTCAAGGTCGGGCGCGATCCGAACGCCGTTCATCAGCGAAAGGTCAATCATCAACCCGCCGTCGCAGGCGGCATACCCCGCCACGTTGTGTCCGCCGCTTCTGACCGCAATTGTAAGGTTCTGGTCGCGGGCGTAGTTCACGGCAGCCGCCACGTCAGCGGCATTGCGGCATCTTGCTATCAGGGCCGGCCGCCGGTCGATCATTCCGTTCCAGACGACGCGCACCGCGTCATAGGACGGGCTTCCCGGTTCAATCAATTCGCCTCTCAAGGAACTGCGCAGTGCTTCATGGGTCATGGCAAGACCTCCCAGACAAGACGCCACCCTAGAATGTCCGGCAGTTCGGCACTAAAGTCAAAAGCGCTGGAAGGCGGGCAAATCTGCCATGGGGGAGCTTCAGAGGCACCCACGGCCGTTCGACAAGTTTTAAGCGTTGCGCGGAACAAAATCGGCCGTGCCGCGTTAATTTGCGGGCAATGCTTTGGGAAGACGAAGGAGCGCGCGCATGAAAGCTATTTCTATCATTGGTGCCGCATTGAGCTTGGCCTGCATATCGGCGGCGGAACCTGCCTCTAACTATCAGACTTATCACGGTTTTCGCGTGGCGGGGGATCCCGCGTTCGAACCGCAATTCAATCGGGCCTTGCGCTGGTGCATACCGGAAGCGGCTTCATGGCAGCGGGGCTCGCCGGACAGGCGTAGCCTGTTGTATATCTCAGCCCTCAGAGGCTGCCTCTACCGCCACAACTTCGTCGACCGCGGTGCCTACGCCTACCCAGCGACCGCGATTTTCTCGCATTTCCTGGACCGGTAGCCAGCGCCTTCGACTATTTGGCAAAAAGGCCGCTATACTGATCTCTCAGGATGTTCTTCTGGACCTTGCCCATGGCGTTGCGGGGCAAGTCGTCGACGAAAACGATGTGCTTGGGCTGCTTGAAGCGCGCGAGCCGCCCCTCAAGGCTCGACATGATCCTCTTCTCGTCGATCTGGGCGTTTGGCTGCCTGACGACGACTGCGGTGACGCCTTCGCCGAAATCTCGATGCGGAACGCCGATGACCGCGCTTTCGAGAATGCCGTCGATGGCGTCGATCTCGTTCTCGATTTCCTTCGGATAGATGTTGTAGCCGCCGGAAATGATGAGGTCCTTGCCGCGCCCGACGATTGCGACGCGGCCGTCGGGCTCCATGGTGCCGATGTCACCGGTGATGAAATGGCCGTCGGCACGGAATTCCTCCTTGGTCTTCTCCGGCATGTTCCAATAGCCGGCGAACACATTCGGTCCCTTTACCTCGATCATGCCGGGTTCGCCGGCGGCAAGGGCGGCGCCCGTCGCGGGGTCGGTGACGCGCACCGAGACGCCGGGAAGCGCGTAGCCGACGGAGCCCGGCACGCGAGCGCCGTCAAAGGGGTTGGAGGTGATCATGTTGGTCTCGGTCATGCCGTAGCGCTCGAGAATGGCGTGGCCGGTGCGCTCCTGGAACGAGCGGTGCGTCTCCGCCAGCAGAGGTGCTGAGCCGGAAATGAACAGGCGGATGTGCTTTGCCGCAGGCTCGCTCAGTCGAACGTCCTGCAAAAGCCGGGTGTAAAAGGTGGGAACCCCCATCATCGTCGTCGCGCGCGGCAGAAGCGCGAATACCCTGTCGACATCGAATTTGCTCAAAAGCAGCATCGACGCACCGGCCAGCAGCGTCACGTTGGTGGCGACGAACAGGCCATGCGTGTGAAAGATCGGCAGCGCATGGAGCAGCCGGTCGGTCCTGCCGAAGCGCCAATATTCCTTGAGGACCACGGCGTTGGAGAGCAGGTTTTCGTGGGTCAGCATCGCGCCCTTCGATCGGCCGGTCGTGCCTGACGTATAGAGGATCGCCGCAAGGTCGCCGGCCTGACGTTCAACATCCGCGAATGTCTCGGCTTGCGCTTCCGCAAGCTCCATCAGCGTTCCGTCGGCCCGGTCACCCAGCGTTGCAAGGCTGGCGCCGACATCGGCGGCCACCGGAGCCAAGCGCTCGGCCGCCTCCGGCGCGACGACCACGAGCCTCGGCGTCGCGTCGCCGATGAAATATTCCAGTTCCGTTGCGGTATAGGCGGTGTTGAGCGGCAGGTAGATCGCACCAGCCCGCACGCAGGCAAGGTAGAGCATCAGCGCTTCGGCGCTCTTTTCCACCTGCACGGCCACCCGATCGCCAGGCGCGACACCGAGCTCTACGAGCACATTGGCGAAACGCGCCGACCACGCGAGCATGGCGCCATAGGTCCAGATCCTCTCCCCTTCGGCTTCGATCAGCACGGCATCGAGGGAAGGAATGGAATTGCGGATTGCGTCAAAGAGGTGATTTGCCATCGACTATCCTTCGCTTCGTATCGTGACACCGCCCATAGCAAGATCGGCGGGATGACGATCTTGCAATCGTCAGCACAAGCAGGAGGCCGAAGTTATTGCCCGGGACGCTGCCGGCCTCGGTTGCGTCATGCCCCTGCGTCGGTCAAAGGGTAGTTTGAGATCTCCCGCGCATCAAGCGGGCTCGGCCTGTCGCTTAAGCAGGCCGCGCTGGTTACGCTGAGCGTGAGAGCGCTACCGCATCCGGTCCCGTCGGAAATCGCAGCTTGCGGTGCTGTCGTTGACCGCCAGCCATGAGCCTCAGCTATATCGACTTCCCTGGTGGTCAAGGCCGGCAGAGATGGGCGCGCTGGTCATTGCGAACCGTGGGCTGGCGAAGCTTATTCGCCCTTGTCGAGGCGCTGCAGGATCGCACGATAACGGCTGCACACGGCAGGATTCTCATAGAAGTCCACTTCCGTATCAACGATCTCGTCAAGGCGCATCCCAGGATAATGCACCTTCACTTTTGCCAGGACGTCTTGCGCTCGGCTGATTTCGCCGAGTTCGGAATGGCAGATAGCAAGACGAACGAGCGACCACGGTGGTACGGCCGCCATTTTTGCGAAGCAGGCCGTTGCCTCGCGATATCGTCCTGCCGTGGTCAGTATGGTCCCGCGAAAATCTTCATACCATCCCACGGCGTAAGGGTCGCGGCGCTGGGCTTCGGTTATTTCACCAAGCCCTTCGTCCGGCCTGTCCGTGTAATTGAGGAAAAGGGCGCGGATACTAAGGATGAACGGATCGTTCGGATTGAGCGCAACCGCCCGGTCGAGACTGACTTCAGCTTGCCTGAATTGGCGCAGGAACAAGTGAGCGAAGCCGGTGGCGAGATGCCCGTAGGCCTCGTCGGGGTCGAGGCCCAAGGCGGTTCTGGCGATCTCCAGTCCGGAATGCAGATGGCCGGGATTGGTGTAATCCCAGTAGAACTTGATGGACTCGACAAAGCTGAGCATAGCGTGGGCAGCGGAAAACTGCGGATCGAGCTTGACCGCCTGACGCAGAAATGGTTCCGCCTCGAGCGCCGTGTCATAGACGGCGGCGAGTTGCAGCGCCCGCAGGTAGTACTCATAAGCAGACATGTTGTCGGTCGGACGGGCCCTGGCGCGCGATGCAATCGCGGTTCTGGCCTGGCGAGCCAGGCGGGCTGCAATGATCTGGGTGATTTCGTCCTGGATGGCAAAAATGTCGCCGAGTTCGCGGTCGTAGTGCTCGCCCCAGATATGGGCCATCGAGGACGCGTCGATCAGCTGCACGGTGACCCGGACCCGGTTGCCCATCTTCCGCACGCTGCCTTCGACCACGTACTGGACGCCAAGCTTCTTTGCCACGTCGGCCACGTCATTGGCCTTGCCGCGGAACTGGAAGGAGGAGTTGCGAGCAATGACCAGAAACTCCCTGTACTTTCCAAGCTCGGCGATGATGTCTTCGGTCGTTCCATCGCTGAAATAGACCTGCTCCGGGTCTCCGCTCATATTGTCGAAGGGTAGAACGGCAATGGAAGGTCTGTGGGGCGGCGGAGCGTCTGCTATAGCTCCCAAGGGCCTGGGGCCGGCATATTTATAGCCGCGGCCATGCACGGTTACGATCATTTCGGCGGGGAGCAGCTTTCGCAGCGCCGAAATGTGGACCTGCAGCGTGTTCTCCTCCACCACCAGCCCGGGCCAGACCGCATCAAAGAGCTCGGTCTTGCTGATGACGTCGTCCGGCCTCTCCAGCAACAGGGCGAGGATATCGAAGGATCGCGCCGACAGCTCCGCCGGCCCATTCGGCCCAAGCAGCAGCCGTTCGGCGCGTTTCAAACGAAAGTTCCCAAACTCCAAGTCCATTGGCCAAGTCCCATCCCTCGCGGGCAGGATAGTCCAAGATGATCTTGAAGGCGAACTTCAGGGCCGTTCAGGACTCTTCAGGTCCGAGCCAAGGACCTGAATGGGAACCGGTGTCACTCTTGCGGTTCGGGAGGACACGATGACCCACATCCCCGCCGCCGCTCCGATCATCATCCGTCGCCTCAATGTGTCGCGGCTAAGCTTTACGTGGCCCAAAATCGGTGCATCGCTTGCCGCCATATCCAGTTTGGTGGCCGATGCATTCATCATGGCGCACGTGGCCCCCTACACCAGTCTCCATCGCCAGCCATCGGTCATTCCGGACGACGATCTCGACGGTCGCGATCCCACATGGTGAGCTGGCTTCCAGTCGATGCGGAATAGCTGCTGTCGAGCAGAACGCGAGGCGGCGCGATGTTCGGCCGCGCGACGACGAATGCTTGAGCGTTGTCTCATCCGACAAATCGGCGGAGCTGAGCGGGCTTGTCGATCATGATGCTCTTGTAGCCCGGAGAAATAAAACCGTGGGCGGCCAGGTGCCTGATGACCAAGCTGACGGTGGGTCGGGAAAGATTGCTCAGCGCGGCCAAGTCATCCTGCGTGAGGTGGGCGCTGACGGGCACGTCGCCGCACTCGCGGCACCCGGCAACGCGGAGCAGCACGGCGCCGCATCGCCGCTGGTTGTCGTTTATGAGGATATCCGCGAGCGCCTGTACAGCAAGCGCCGCACTCTCGAGCGAGAGTAGATTTAACCAACGCCACGTCTCTGGCTTCCGCTCCAGCAAGTCTGCAGGGCAACTTTCGGTATTCTAGCAACCACACATGGGGTTCGTGTCGAGACCGATAGGATGCGGGCACGGCCAATGGTTACTGGAAAGAGCCCGAACCAAAATCCCGTACCGGCGATGTGGATCAGAGGACCTTCGGATGACCCGATCGCCGAATAGACACCCGCAAAGCCGGAAACGATACCGAACAAACCGCCCGTCTCGTCGCCACCATGCGTAATCGCCTGGCCTGGCCTCAAATCGTAGCAACGGCAAACATCCAGGAGGTCATCGCGATAGTCCTCGGGGATGTGACTCAACCAACCGAAATTACTGAGGAGAGACGCGGCCTCACCCGGAATTGTCCTCATGCGGCCTCTCCCTTTCTCGATCGGATTGCATAATCTCAGACAATCTTTTCGCGGCGCCAGGGATAGTATGTCGCTGGGCTCGGTTGGCGACGAATGATCCGAATTTCCAAGCTCATACTTTAGGTTGATGGAACAACGACCTATTGCGAGACGCCATGCGTTGACGACGACATAGCACTCCCTATCTCAAGGAAACACGCGTTTCGGGATGTTACACACAAATCCAACCTGCAGTGAGGATATGAGAAATGATAGCGTGCAAGCATATTCTTTCCTATTCGTTGGCAGCGTCGTTCTCGCTGTTGGCCGCAACGACATCACATGCGCAGGAAGCAAAAGGCTGGGACCGTACGGTCAGGACCGCGGAGTACCTCGAGCCCGCGATTCCGCATGAAGCGCAGCAGCAGGCAGCCTTGCAGAAGCTTCGGGATTTCGAGGCGAAGACCGGCCGCAAGCCAAACATCCTGATCATGCTTGTCGACGACCTGGGTTATGGCGATCCGGGTGCCTTCGGCGGCGGAGCGATGCTCGGTGCTCCGACGCCGAATATCGATCATCTGGCTGCCGACGGGTTGAAGCTGACATCGGCCTACGCGACGCCGGTCTGCACGCCATCGCGCGCCGCCATGATGACGGGACGCATTCCTGCGCGCAGCGGGCTCACGCGCCCACTTCTCGCCAGCGATCACCCTACCAAGAACCCCTGGGCCGACGAGGTATCGGCGGCCAAGCTGCTTAGCCAGAATGGCTACATTACGGGGCTATCGGGCAAGTGGCATATCGGCGAAGCCAAGGGGATGCAGCCGCAGGATGTCGGCTACGACGATTCCACGGCTTCCTGTCCGTGGTCAGTGAATACACGCAGTATATGGACCCCAGGAAGTATTCGCAGTTGGTGCTCGATCCCGAACGTCTGGCGACCTTCAAAAGTCTCAGCGAGTATAACGGCGTGGTCGAAGGCAAGAAGGGCGGCGATCTGAAGGTGGTCTATCCTCTGGATACGCCGAAGCAGATGGGGAACGTCGACCAGGATTTCGCCAACTGGTCGGTCGATTTCATCAAGCGCGCCGCCAAGGAGAACAAGCCCTTTTACCTGATCCACGCCTTCGCCAAGGTCCACTTCGACAACTATGCAGGCGACGGCTACGAAGGGCGCAGCCCCGCCAAGCTGCCTTACCGCGACGCCGTGGTCGAGGTCGACGACATCGTCGGACGCCTGACGAAGACGCTTCAGGAAACTGGACAGGCCGACAACACCTTCGTGTTCTTCACATCCGACAACGGCCCTGAGGAAGACTCCTACCCGGACTCCGGCTTTACGCCGTTCCGCTCCGGCAAGGGAACGACCTGGGAAGGCGGCGTCCGGGTACCGGCCATTGCTTACTGGCCAGGCATGATTAAGGCGGGACGCGTGAGCGACGGCCTCTTTGATCTGATGGACCTGTTCAACACTTCGCTCGAGCTCGGAGGCATCGAGGACAAGATTCCGACAGAGCGTTACATTGACGGAATCGACCAAACTGGGTTCCTGCTTGCCGACAATGGCGAAACGGCGCGGCAGGCGGTGTTCTCGTACAATCAGGCTGACTTCTCGGCGCTGCGCTGGGAGAACTTCAAAGCCTACTTCAAGGTCATTCAGTACGATCAGCCATTCGCCAACATCAGCATGTCGACCTTCGTGCCGGTTGGCGTCGCTCCCTGGATCTTCGATATCTATCGCGACCCCAAGGAACGTGTCACCCGGAGCAACGGCGACTATGAATGGCTCTACGGCCCTGTTCTCCAGCTACAGGGCGCTCACGCTGCGACCTTCGTGAAATATCCCAAGAAGGATATCGGTCTGGGCATCGGCGGCGGCGGCGACCCGCAGTAAAGCCCGTCGGCCGAAAATCGGCTTGGCCGGGGTAAATGCCCCGGCTTTCTTTTTAATCTGACGCCCACGACCGCTTCTGGGCGCGAAGGAGACTCCGTCTCACGGCGGCTATGCGGGCAAAGCGGTCATTCGCGCGACGATTTACCCGAAGGCCGCTTCGGGCGGATTGCTGTAGTGAAAGTGGCGCCCGTCAAGGGAATTACCGGGACCTTCGGTTTCCAAAATTGCCCGACCTGAGCGATAGGTGACAGAACATCCCGCGGCATGGGTAAAGTTTTCCGTTTTGCGGGAGGTGTTAACGCCGTGGAGAGAGACTGCGGTGATCTCGGCAGATCCAACCAATTTTTCACGAAACAGGCTGAGGATATCCGGACACAGAAAACGGTACTTATACGGTACTGCCGAAACGACGAAATGCCACCTCTAACAAGGCAGCCTCGTAAAGTACTGATCTTAAAGAAGAAAAAATGGCGCGCCCGAAGAGATTCGAACTCCTGACCCCCAGATTCGTAGTCTGGCCGGATTCGTTGTTCTAGGCCCGTTTTTCTGCAAAACGTCCCATTTTGTCCACCCCACATATCAACAGGTTACCCCCTCGTCCGCAAAACGGAGTTGGGTGTTTCCGCGCGTCTATGACCCACAACAGGAAGGGAAACTGCATGACGAAGACCGACGCCACACACAATACCTCGATCAAGATTTTCTATGGATCGGGGTGGGATGGCCTGCAACAGCTACAAGAAGAAGTGAACGACTGGCTAGACGATCAAGGCAAAGAGGTCATCTCCCTGACCCCTTCCGTCTGCTCGGTCGGCGATCCGAACGAAATGTACCAGGGCCTCACCGTCACGGTTTGGTACCGCGATATGCGTTAGCGCCATGCCAGCAAACCAATCGGAGATATTTTGAAAATTCTATCCATCCGCCCGGCACCGCCCGGAGGCAAGTACATTGCGCGCTTTGATGCTGAGTTACCGCTCGGCATCAAAGCCTACGACCTGAAAATGGTGAGAGGGTCAACCGGCCTCCGCGTCTACGGGCCGCAGTTTGCAGGCGGCGCGGCAATCACATTCCCGCCGGCGGTAGCCGACGAATTGGCATTACTAGCAATGGAGGCAGTCGCCCCTTATGCAAATCGAATTAAACAAGCAGCCATCCTGTTAGGCGGCGAAGTTCTTCGCGGCAGCAGGAATCGTGTCTCCTGCCCTGGGCCTGGTCATAGCAAGCGCGACCGATCGCTTTCCGTCACCTTCAATGCCGACGGGACATTCACCACAAATAGTTTTGCCGAAGACCACTTCCGAGATTGCCGCGATCACGTGAAGGCCAGGCTCGATCTTAGTGACGCACGCCCTTCGGTGCAAGTTACCCCTCTGTCTGACTTCTCCGACATGATCGACGTGCAGCGCCGCATCAACGACGCCCGCCGCATCTGGGAATCGACTGTGCCGCTTAAGGGCACGCTTGCCGAAATCTATCTCGAGTCGCGTGGCCTGTCCTACGATGGCGAAGCGCTGGCGTTCCGCCCCACTTGCCGTTCCATGGTTGCGCTTATGACCGATGCGATGACAGGGGAACCGTGCGGTGTGCACCGGACCTTTCTGGACGCTGAAGGCCGGAAGATTGACAAGAAGATGCGTGGCCGCGCCAAGGGCGCCGTCGTGCGCCTTTATGAGCTCGAGGCCCCTTTCGGCCTTGGCATCGCCGAGGGCATCGAAACCGCCCTTGCTTCCGACTTCCGCCCGATCTGGGCGGGACTGACTGCCGGTGGTCTTGCCGGCCTTCCCGTGCTGCCTCACGTCGAGGCCCTGACCGTCTTCGCGGATCATGACCGCGCTGGCATCCAAGCGGCCAATGTCGTCGGAGAACGATGGCATGCTGCTGGCCGTGAAGTCACACTCACTGCCCCGGCGGAACAGGGAAAAGACTTCGCAGATAGGGAGGCCGCATAATGGCACCATTGCCGAAACTGGCAGTACGCAACGATCCGGCCGAGCCCTTTAAGAAGCTCGAACCGGCAAATGACAACAATGCTTCTCGACCGATCGCCGCAACACCATGGAAACTCCCTGACCCGAGGTCGATACCGCCGCGCCAATGGTTATACGGTCAGCACTATATCCGCAAGTTCGTCTCGGTGACGATTTCACCGGGAGGCGTGGGCAAGACAAGTCTCGGGATGGGGGAAGCGCTTTGCATGGCAACAGGCCGCGAACTTTTCGGGATGAAGGTCTTTCAGCGGTCAAGGGTTTGGCTGTGGAACGGTGAGGATCCGCAGGAAGAGCTAGACCGCCGTCTAGCTGCTGCTTGCATTCATCACGGCATAGCCGGGCGTGAGATCGATGGTATGCTTTTCGTAAATAGCGGCCGCACTATGCCGCTAATCACCGCGAAGCAGACTAAAGACGGCGCCCAGATAGCGGTCCCTGTTGTCGACGCCCTTGTTGAAGAAATCAGGTCCAAAGGTATCGACGTTATGATTGTCGACCCGTTCGTGTCATCGCACGCGGTCTCGGAAAATGACAACATGGCGATGGATGCCGTGGTGAAACAGACATGGGCGACGATCGCCGACAGAACGAACTGCTCTATTGATCTTGTGCATCATGCAAAGAAGGTTGGCGGACAGGAGGTCACGGCCGAAAGCGCTCGTGGTGCCGTATCGCTGATCGGCGCAGCGCGCGCGGCTCGCGTGTTGAATCCGATGACGGCCGATGAAGCGGGCAAGGCGAGTGTTGACAACCGGCGCCTTCACTTCCGCGAGACGGACGCCAAGTCAAACCTCGCCCCGCCATCCGACAAATCGATGTGGTATCGGATGGTTGGTCACGATCTGGGCAACGCCACGAACGACATGCCCTCCGACAACGTCGGCGTCGCCACACTTTGGAGGTGGCCTAATGCAACCGAGGGGCTTCAGGTCTCCGACTTGCTGGCCGTGCAACGGGTAGTTCATGTCGGTTACTACAAAGAGAACGTCCAGGCCGACAACTGGGTTGGCAAGGCCGTGGCGGAAGCTCTTGGGCTCGACGTGACCGACGAGAAGGCCAAAGCAAGGATCAAGGAGCTTCTGAAGATCTGGGTCAAATCGGGCGCGCTGAGTAAGGTCGAAAAGGAGGACAGCAACCGCAAAATGAAGCCTCATATCGTCGTCGGCGAATGGGCTCGCGACGCTTGATCTGCGTCACCTTGCGTCACCTTGCGTCACCTCAAAATCGCAAGGTGGCAAGTTATTGAAATCATTGCTTTTGCGTCACTGCGTCACTTGCGTCACCCCCTTTATAAGGGTGACGCAGGTGTCGTGTGCAGCATGATAGGTGAAGTGACGCAGAATATAGCATCTTGCCGAGCTGGTCGACCAGCCGATGAACTGACCGGCCGCCCGAAAAAAGAGAGCGCGGCCAGGGCGGCGCGACCAAATGAGCAATGGTGGATTGCTCGCACATAGGCTGAGCGGGTCGAACTGCGGAATGCTATCTTTTTCCCACGCTTCGAACAGGAGGGCAGCGATTCGTGGCAACGAAAAAGTATCAGGTGTTTGTCTCATCGACCTTTCGGGATCTGGTAGATGAAAGGCAAGATGCGATCAGGAATATTCTCGACCTGAATCACATACCGGCCGGCATGGAGCTTTTCCCGGCTGCCGATGTCGAGCAGCTAAGCTACATCAAGAAGGTCATAGACGAGTGTGACTACTACCTCTTGATGGTTGGCGGTAGGTACGGCTCAATGGACGCCGAGGGCGTCAGCTTTACCGAGCGCGAATATGATTATGCCGTAGAGACCGGCAAAGTTGTCCTCGCGTTTGTTCATGATGATCCGACCCAAATACCCTTGGGAAAGAGCGACACCGATCCTAGCGCATCTGGTGCCCTGCAAGCATTCCGACAGAAGGTGATGACCGGCCGCCTGGTTCGGACTTGGACCACAAGGCAAAACCTGGAGTCGGTTGTCCTTAAAGCCCTGATGCACGCCTTCAACCAGATGCCGCAGACTGGATGGATACGCGGCAACGCAGCAGCCAATGACCACGTGCTGGAGCAAGCAAACAAGGCCCTGGAGGAGAATGCCGCCCTTCGGGCAGAACTCATAATGCTAAAAGCAGTTCAGCCCCAAAGATATGACAACTTGGCCGACCTCAATGACAGCGTTCGAGCGCGATTTAGGACGCAGTTTACCCCGAGACACGGCTCGTCGATCTACACCTCACACACTACGGACCTTAGGCTACAAGACGTTTTCTTACGAGTTGCAGCCGATCTCTCCACTCCTAAAACAGATCTGACTATATCGATTGCTCTAAAGCAACTGATCGGGGAGGCGTCTGGCGATACTCCTTACGATGTCAACAACATGGATGTCGCGATGATAAAGGCCCAGTTTATGGCGCTTGATCTCATCACTGGGCAGACAGGAACTTCAGTGCAAGGGGTACTTCACGAATACCTGTCACTGACAGAAAAAGGCAAGCGGTTGTATTTGGAAGGTATGGTCGTCAGGAAGGCGATACCAGAACCGTGACTTAGAGGGGGTGGCTGCCGAGCAAATTGTGCGCACATGCGGGGGACGCGGGTACGGCGGCGGCGGCCGATTTTTTTGTGTTCTTTGATTTTTTAATCAAAATGGATGCTAAGCCCACCTAGCGGAGCGCTCAAATTCACAAATTCATCTACATGTCAATAGATAACTTGACAAATTTGTTACTTTATTATAGAAAGAGACTGCAGCGACCATCACCACATTAGCCAGCTTCTCGGAAAATTTCTCAGAAGCCACATTCCTCTTTCCGAAGGGTGCGACCTCTTGGAAACTAAAGACGTGCCGGTATTCGACCGGCGAGACAGACTTCCTGAAATTAGGGATACGCCCAGCGATTGGGCACCAACCCGCAGCAAGAAATTACCGGGCGTCTCGTTCCGCCTGGCTAACGATGGACCTGATGTAGGTTGGAGACTGGATGCGCAGGCAGCGCGATTGACGTCCAACAACTACAGCGGCCAAGCGGCAAACGACAACCAAGACTGGCCGCTTCAAAAGCTCCTCCGCACTGAGGGAAATGAGCATTGCCTTACCCTTTCTCAAAGGTATCGGGATCTGCATGATACCGCCACTCGGCCGTGCCAGCTCGTTGGAAGGGAAGCACAAGACCTTTACGTTGCGCACAACGAAGACGAGGACGGGCGGGACAAGGGCCACAAGGTTGTTACTGGCCGAAAGGCAAACATCGACACCCCCTCCCGTAGGGCCATCATTGCGAGCGACGAGTGCAAGAAGCTGGCTGCCCCCGTCCCTAAGAAGTGGAATGGAGATTGGCCTCTGCTGGCAGCGATCGACGCGAAGCGGGAGTTGGCCGTTATGCGTGCCAAGTTGGCCTACGTGCCGTCGATCCTCGATGGTTTTGAGTGGGCAGTCATCGATGGGCTGACGCTTGAAGCTATCGGCAAGCGGCTTGGGGCTGGAAGCAAGGGGGCGAAAGGCGAGGCACGAGCTCGGATTTTCGACGGCTTCGGAATCGTCGATCGGTATTGGCAGGTTAAACGGCGCGCATCTGCTTAGTAAGGGTACCCCATTTCAAAATCCCAACGGGTAAGGGAGAGAGAAGGCGGCAGTGATGCCGCCTTTCATGTTTCAGGCTGTCGCACCAGCCTGAGGTGGCTGGCCGCGCGCGGTTGGTCACCATCAATCTCGGCGACCGCCGAGACGAAATCGAAGAACCGCCATGAAGGAACACTGTCCGGATTGATCAGGGACTTCGACAGCACGAAGCAATGGCGACGGCTGGCAGAGAGCACCAAGAAGGAATATCGGCGCGTCCTGACCTTCTGGGATGGCAAGTACGGGACCGTTCCCTATACGGCCCTCGAGGATAAGCAGTTCCGCCGCGACGTGCTGAAGTGGCATGATGAGTTTTCGGAGGACAAGCCCCGCGAGGCTGACAACCGGGTGACGATCCTCGCCCGCGTCCTATCATGGGCCACGAAAGACGGACCTTTGAACCGGAACGTCATGGATGGTTTCGAACGCGCGTATGATGGCGACCGGTCTGAACTGATCTGGCTGCCGGAACACGTCGACGCCTTCATGGAGAAGGCGAACGAGGAAATGAAGCTCGCGATCGTCCTGGCCCTTCACACCGGCCAGCGTCAAGGCGACCTGCTAAAACTGGCATGGTCGAACTATGACGGTACCCATATTAAGCTCCGGCAGGGTAAGACTAAGCGATATGTCGCGGTGAAGTGCACCAAGGCCCTGAAACAGACGCTGGACGGCCTGACACGCACGTCTGCCCTGATCATGACCACCAAGACCGGCAAGGCCTTCAAGAAGCGCTATTTCGCCGAGCTATGGGAAAAGACGTGCACCGATGCGGGAATCACCGATCTGCACTTCCACGACATACGCGGAACGACAGTGACCATGCTGTTTCAGGCGGGATGCAATCTCGGCGAAATCGTCTCGGTCACCGGCCATTCGCTTCGCCGTGCTCAAGAGATTCTGGACAAGTACCTCGCCCGCACGAGCACGATGGCTGACAATGCGATAGCCAAATTGGAGAACGTCTTGGAAACGGATTTTGCAAAACGCCCCGCAAAACGCGAGACTTCAAATGAAGCTAAGTAATGGCGCGCCCGAAGAGATTCGAACTCCTGACCCCCAGATTCGTAGTCTGGTGCTCTATCCAGCTGAGCTACGGGCGCGTGCCGAAGCGGGTGAACCGCTCGTGTGGGCGGTTCTCTAAAGGGTCCTCTTCATGAATGCAAGTGTCTTTGCTAAAAAATCGCGATTTTCCGGCGGCAACCGAAGAAGTCTCTGATTTTTTTCAGTTTTCGTGAAGGGTCCGGTTGCGGTAGTCGTCGAGCGACACCGGCCGGTCCGGAATTTCGATGCGGAACTGCGTGCCCGCGGCGGGCTTTTCGACCAGCGCTATCGTGCCGCCGTGGGCGAGCACGAGTTCACGCGCGATCGCAAGACCAAGGCCGGTGCCTCCCGAACGTGCCGATCCGCGGAAGGCAGTGAACAGGTTTTCCCGCGCTTTCTGCGGCATGCCTGGGCCGGTGTCGTCGACGGTGATGCTGACGACGCTGCCGACGCGATGGGCGGCGACGGTGATCCGCCGCAGACCGTCCGCCCCCGTCTCGCCCGAGGCCATCAGCGCCTGATAGGCGTTTCGGCAAAGGTTGTGCACGACGCGGAATAGCTGCTCGCCGTCGGCATCCACGACCAGGTCCGGCGGCACCTGCACCACGAACTCGACACCGCTGTCGGGATCGATCGCCAGGATATCGCGAACTTCGCCTACCAGTTCCTGCAGCGGAATACGGCGGCGGCGCGGCGCCGATTCCGTCGCCTGGCCGTAGGAAAGCACCTCGGTCGTGTAGCCGACCGCCCGGTCGATGGTGCGCAGGAGTTTTGGCGCAAAGCGCTTGACGATGGGATCGTCGATGTCGGCCAGCCGGTCCGACATCAGCTGCGCGGACGACAGGATGTTGCGCATATCGTGGTTGATTTTCGACACGGCGAGGCCGAGGGCGGCGAGGTTTTTCTGCTGCTTCAGCGTCTTTTGAAGCTGGGTCTGCATGGAGGCGAGGTGGCTTCCAGCCACGGCCAGTTCGTCGCGTCCGCGATCGGGCACGAGAACGCGGGCCGGGTCCTCCGGATCTTCCGCATAGGCCCGCATGCTGTCCGTCAGCCGCCGGATCGGACGGATCATGATGCGGTTGATGGCAAAGAAGATCAGCGTCGCGGTGAACAGCGAGATGAGGATGGATACAAAGAAGACGTTGACGGAATAGGCGAGCATCGCCTTGCGCAGCCGCGTTTCCTTAAGCACCACCTCGATGCCGGCGGTGGAATCACCGACGGGACCGAAGACGCGGATGATACGGTCGCCGCCAAAAAGCAGCGTATCGAGCGCGTCGCGGATGGCCGTCGGTTGCGACACGGACGTCAGGTCGTATTGTTCGTCGACGGAGGAAGGCATTTCCGCGGTGGCCAGGAGCCGCGAGGTGCCGTCCTTGCGCAGCACGATGGCGCGGGTGCCCGTCGCCATCAGCGTTTCCTTTTGAAGCGAACGGGGCAATTCGGCCGGCTGCAGGCCGTCGATGACGATCGCGGCGGCGGCAGCCGTGTTCAGCCGGTCCACCAGCCAGCGCAGGCGCATATTGGCGACGGATGGCACGAAGATCAGCACTTCGGCGAGCATGACGAAGATGACTGTGAGAATGAGCAGCTTGCCGGAAAGCCCGCCGAAAATGCCGGTCGGACGCGGTGCGCGCACGGCATGGTCGCCGGGCGTTGCCCGGTCCTCGCCGCCGACCGTCTTGTCCTGCCGAACGTCCATGTCAGGTGTCCCGCTTCGACGCCACGGCGATGTTGCCGTCATGTCGTCGTCAATAGAAGCACCCTATCATAGAAGATCGCCGGTGATTTTCCAATCGCCGGCGACACGGGTTCGAAACGACAAAGGCGCCGCACCCTGAGGGCGGCGCCTTTGCCTTGCTCGAAACCGTTTTTGGCGATCAGAACTCTTCCCATTGATCTTGCGCGACGGCCGCGGCGCTGCCGCCGGCAAAGGCACGGGCGACGCTGCCCATCATCCGCCGGGCGGGCGATGCGGCGGGGCGGTGCGTGTCGGCACGGGCCAATTGCGGGCTGGCGGCTGCCCTGTCATCGACGCGGAAGCGTGAGACAAGGCCCATGAGGCCTTCGGCTTCCGCCGACAGCTTGTGGGTCGCAGCCGAGGTCTCCTCCACCATGGCGGCGTTCTGCTGCGTCACCTGATCCATCTGGTTGATCGCGGTGTTGACTTCCTGCAGGCCGGTCGATTGCTCGCGGGCAGCCGTCGCGATCGAATGGATATGGTCGTTGATCTTCAGGACGCGGCTCTCGATCTCGTTCAGAGCCTCGCCGGTCTCCTGGACGAGCTTGACGCCGACCTTGACCTCGTTGCCAGACTTGGTGATGAGGCCCTTGATATCCTTGGCGGCCGTTGCCGAACGCTGGGCGAGCTCGCGCACCTCCTGGGCGACGACGGCAAAACCCTTGCCTGCCTCGCCGGCGCGGGCCGCCTCGACCCCGGCATTCAGCGCCAAAAGATTGGTCTGGAAGGCAATCTCGTCGATGACGTTGATGATCTGGCTGATTTCGCGCGAGGCCTGCTCGATGCGGCCCATCGCCTCGACGGCGCTGCGAACGACGACGCCTGAGCGGGCGGCGTTGTCCTTTGCCTCGGTGACCATGACGCTTGCCTCCTGGGCGCGCCCGGTGGAGTTCTGCACCACGGCGGTGATCTCGTCCAGCGCCGCGGAGGTTTCCTCCAGCGCCGCGGCCTGCTGCTCGGTGCGCTTGGAGAGATCGTCGCTGGCGTGACGAAGCTCGTTCGTGCCGCCGTTGATCGTCTGCGTCGTCTCGCGGACTTCGCGCATGGTCTGTTGCAGCGTGGCGAGCGTCGTGTTGACGTTCTGCTGGAGTTCGGCGAAGCCCCCCTGGAAAGAACCGCGCATGGATTGGGTAAGATCGCCGTCGGCAAGGTTGGCTATGACGCGACGGGTCTCCGTGACCCCCTCGTCGACACCCACCAGCAGTTGGTTGATGTTGCGGGCAAAGCGGTTGAGGCTTTCGTCCTCGTAGTCCTTCTCGATGCGCTGGCTGAAGTCGCCGGCCGCGGCCGCCGCCACGACGAGCGACATGCTGGACTGCAGATCGTCGCTCTTGGCGCGCATCGCCTGCTCCTGCGCGTTCATCCGCTTCACGGCAAGGCCATTCTGCTTGAACACCTCGACGGCTGCCGCCATGTCGCCGATTTCGTCGGTGCGACCGACAAACGGGACGTCCGCATCGAAATTGCCGCCGGCGACTTCCTTGATGGCTTCGGTAACCTTCTTGATCGGACGGCTAAGATGAGCGGTTCCGACATAGAAGCCCATGCTCACGCCCGCGCCGACACCGAGCGCGACGATTGCCAGCACGACCCAGAAGACCGTGTCGCGAAATGCCGAAATATCACCGGCGACCATGGCAAGCTCGGCTTTGTCCGCCTTCACGATGGCGTCGATCTCGCCCTGGAATGCTTTGCGGTTGGCGCGGTTTGCGTCGTTGTTGCCCTGCTTGTTGGCAGCTTCGATGGTCTCCGTGGTGCCGAGACGCGCCGTCTCGGTGCGGAAATCATGGAATTCCTGAGCGCGGGCCTTCAGCTTTTCGAAATCGGCGCCTTGCGCGTCCGGGATGAGCGGCGCCCAGGCCGCGATCACCTGATCGATTTCACTGAGATCCTTGGTCAGGCCGTCGGCGAACGGCTTGGCGGCTTCGGTGCTCGCAGACACATAGATGCCGCGTGCTTCCATGACCGTCGCGGTGACGTAGCGGTTCAGTCGCTCGCCCATATAGGCGCGACTTGCCGCCTGCTCGTAAGCTTGCAGCTTGGCATCGTATTGGTGCATGGCGTAGAGCGCCGTGGCGCCGATAATTAAGGCTGCGGCGCTCATAACGCCGACAAGCAGATTGATTTTGCCGCGGATCTTCAAATTCGGTCCTCCTGGCAGCCACACAAAACGGAAGAATGGAGGGGAAACGGCTACCTTAGATATCGCTAAAGATCGGGGTAAACCGTTAATTCCGTGTTGCTTTGGCTCGAATATAAATGGGGTGGAGTTTCTTATGGTCGGCTATGCGATCGCGCGCGCCTGCGAACGCAGGGCTTCCAAGGGGATTTTGGCGAGCAAGAATTGACTCCGCCGGCCTTCGTCCGTATAAGCCGCCGCACGTTCGGCCATGCGACCCGCCAAAAGCGGGGTTTTGCCGTGCGAAAAACAACGCTCCTTGCAATATGCAAACTCAAGAAGGGCCGCACTCCGCGGTGTTTAAATAAATGAAGCGTACCTATCAACCATCCAAGCTTGTCCGCAAGCGCCGGCACGGGTTCCGTGCACGTATGGCCACCAAGGGCGGCCAGAAGGTCCTGACCGCTCGCCGCGGCCGTGGCCGCAAGCGTCTGTCGGCCTAAGGCCGCGTTGCCCGATAGCGATGGCGGGCGAATGACGAACAATCGACCAGAAAAAACTGTCGGGCGGCTGAAAAGCCGGCCGCAGTTTCTTGCTGTGCGCGAGGGCGAGAAACGCAGGGGCAGCCTGTTCCTTGTCGAAGTGCTCGACCGCAAGCTTCCCGACGCCGAACCCCGCGTCGGTTTTACCGTTACCAAGAAACATGGGAACGCGGTGGAACGAAACCGCATGCGGCGCCGACTAAAAGAGGCGGTGCGGCTTCATGCCGGGTTTGCAATGCAGCCCGGACACGACTATGTCGTTGTCGCGCGGCGCGACGTATTGACAGCGCCCTTCGATCAGCTGGCTGGCGAGATCGCCGCCCGGGTCGAAGGAAAGCCGAAACACCGGCGGTCACAACCAGACCGCTCCAGGAAAGTATGATGGAAAAGAACCGCAATTACTTCATCGCGATTGCCCTATCGGTGCTGATTGTGTTCGGCTGGCAGTTTTTCTACATGAACCCGCGCATCGAGGCACAGCGCAAGGCGCAAGAAGCCGCCCAGACGCAGCAGGTTCAGCAGTCCGAGCAATCCAAGCAGGCGCAGCCCGGCCAACCGGCCCAGACCGCAGCCCCCGCCGGCGCACTGCCGGCAGGCGGCGCGACGCCGACGACGATCAGCCGCGAGGCAGCCCTTGAACAGTCCAAGCGCGTCGCGATCGAAACCGAGGCCCTTTCCGGCTCCATCGATCTGACGAGCGGCCGCATCGACGATCTGCGGCTGAAGCGCTACCGCGAGACGGTCGAGAAGGACAGCCCGATCATCGCGCTTCTCAACCCCGCCGACACGACGGACGGCTATTTCGCCGAGCTCGGCTATATCGCCGGCGACGCGTCCGGTTCGGCTCCTGGACCGACCACGCAGTGGACGCTCAGCGGCGGCGACAAGCTTACCGAGAAGACCCCGGTCACGCTCACCTATACCAACGACAAGGGTGTTACTTTCTCGCGCACGATCTCCGTTGACCAGAACTACATGTTCTCGATCGACGACAAGATCACCAATGCCGGCCAGCAGCCCGTGTCACTTTCAAGCTACGGGCGCATCACGCGCAACAACAAGCCGGCGACGCCCTCCACCTACGTGCTGCATGAAGGCTTCATCGGCGTCATCGACAACAGCCTGATGGAAAGCAAGTACGCCGCCGTCGAAAAGGAAAATGTCACCGCGCCGCAGTCGACCGGCGGCTGGCTCGGCATCACCGACAAATATTGGGCGGCAACGCTCATTCCCCCGCAGACGACGCCGTTCGACGCCCGCTTTTCGCACTTCACCGACGGCCAGCCACGCTTCCAGGCAGACTATCGCGCCGTGCCCTTCACCGTTGCGCCCGGCCAGTCGGTCGATGTGAAGAACCTCGTCTTCGCGGGCGCCAAGGTGGTGCCGCTCGTCGACGCCTACAAGGATACCTATTCGATCCCGCGCTTCGACCGCCTGATCGACTGGGGCTGGTTCTACTTCATCACCAAGCCGATGTTTAAGCTGATGGACTTCTTCTATCACTTCTTCGGCAATTTCGGCATCGCCATCCTGCTGACGACGATCGTGGTCAAGCTCTTGTTCTTCCCGCTTGCCAGCAAGCAGTACGCCTCGATGGCGAACATGAAGCGCATGCAGCCGAAGATGGAAGAGCTGAAGGCCAAGTTCGGCGACGACAAGATGGCGCTGCAGCAGGCAACGATGCAGCTCTACAAGGACGAGAAGATCAACCCGCTCGCCGGCTGCTGGCCGATCGCGCTGCAGATCCCGATCTTCTTCTCGCTCTATAAGGTGATCTACATCACCATCGAGATGCGCCATGCGCCGTTCTTCGGCTGGATCCGCGACCTTTCCGCCCCGGACCCGACCTCGATCGTCAACCTGTTCGGCCTGCTGCCGTTCGCAGCGCCGACCATCCTGCATCTCGGCGTCTGGCCGCTGATCATGGGTGTCACTATGTTCGTGCAGATGCGCATGAACCCGACGCCGCCGGATCCGACCCAGGCGATGATCTTCAACTGGATGCCGCTGGTGTTCATGTTCATGCTGGCGAGCTTCCCGGCCGGTCTCGTGATCTACTGGGCCTGGAACAACACGCTCTCGGTGATCCAGCAGTCGATCATCATGAGGCGCCATGGCGTCAAGGTCGAACTCTTCAGCAATCTTCGGGGTCTCTTCCGACGAAAACCGGCAACCTCCGAGTAAGTCAAAAAAGCCCCGCAAAACGACAGTTTTGCGGGGCTTTTGCTTGTCGGCGCCAAAGCGAGGCTGCTACCGCGACTAGCTAGCAGCATTGCGATAGAATAAGCAGCACCTTGGGAGGGGATATGACAGACGATCGGGCGGTGGCCGGCCGGGTGGTGCAGACGGGGGAGCGCCTGGGCGCGATCCTGGTTTTCGGCTCGGCCTTCTTCTGGAGCTTCGGCGGGGCGATTTCGCGCTTTCTCCACATCGGCGACAGCTGGACCGTCGTCTTCTGGCGCGGGCTTTTCGCGGCTCTCTTCTTACTTGCCTTCATGCTGGTGCGCGACGGTCCGCGCGGCACCGTCGCGCTCTTCCGCGGCATGGGACTGCCGGGTACGGCAGTCGGCCTCTGCTTCGCATTGGCATCGACCTGCTTCATCGTCGCCATCGCCCATACGACCATTGCCAACGTCATTCTGCTCGGCGCCTGTGTTCCGCTGTTTGCGGCGCTGATGGTCTGGCTGCTTTACGGCGAACGCATCGCGCCGCTCACCTGGGCTGCCATCGCGGCTGTCATGGCCGGCGTCGCGATCATGATTTCCGGCTCGTTCACCGGCAACCTGTCGCCTTTCGGCGATGCGCTGGCGCTGGTGACGGCGGTTGCTTTCGCAACCGCAACGGTGATCACCCGCCGCTATCCGGGCGTTCGCATGACGCCTGCCGTCTGCTTCGGCTGTTTCACGGCAAGCGCAATCGCTGCCACGCAGGCCTCGGGACTGGCCGTTTCCGCGAGCGAACTCGGCATCCTGTTCATCTTCGGCACGTTCAACCTCGGGCTTGGGATGGCGCTGTTTGCGACCGGCGCGCCTGATCCCTTCCGCGCTCGCCGCGCTTTTGGGCACGGCGGAAACCATGCTTGGCCCGTTCTGGGTTGCGGTGATCCATGGCGAGGTGCCGAACGGCCAGGCTGTCGTCGGCGGGGGTCTCATCCTCGTCGCACTGTTTGCCTACCTCACCGCGGAATTCCGCCGCCAGCAGCGCGCCGCAGGCGCCACGCCTTGACATTCCTGCCCAAAACCCCGAAGCCAATTGCCGATTGAAGCGAAAGACGACAACGGCATGACTGGACTGACAGCAGCAGACGACAAGCCCCTCTTCGGGCGCCCGTGGATATTCATCCGCGGCGTGCCTTCCATGAAGTTCCTGCCGCCCGAAGGCCCGCTCGAAGTGGCCTTCGCTGGGCGGTCGAACGTCGGCAAGTCGTCCCTGATCAACGCACTCGTCGGTCACAAGGGCCTGGCGCGGACCTCCAACACACCGGGCCGCACCCAGGAACTCAACTATTTCGTGCCGGACGGCTTTTCCGGCGAAGCTGGCGACCTGCCGCCGATGGCGCTGGTCGACATGCCCGGCTACGGGTATGCCCAGGCACCGAAGGAGCAGGTGGACGCCTGGACGAAGCTCGTCTTCGACTATCTGAGGGGTCGCGCCACGCTGAAGCGCGTTTATGTCCTGATCGACTCGCGCCACGGCATCAAGAAGAACGATGAAGAGGTGCTGTCGCTGCTCGATAAGGCTGCGGTCTCCTACCAGGTCGTGCTGACAAAAACCGATAAGATCAAGGAAGCGGGACTGCCAAAGCTCTTGGCTGAAACGACGGAGAAGATCCGCAAGCGCCCCGCCGCCTACCCGATCGTGATCGCGACCTCCTCGGAGAAGAACGAGGGCTTGGAGGAACTGCGCCAGGCGATCCGCGATACGGTGGGCGCGTCCCTCTAGGCAGTTTCCGAGGGCCGCCGCCCGAAAACGAGCGACGGCCGGCGTTGCCGTAAGCTCTACATTTTCGGCAACAGCACCTTGTCGACCACGTGGATGACACCGTTCGACTGCTTCACGTCGGCAACGGTGATGTGCGCGACGCCGCCGTTCTCGTCGGTGAGTGTCAGCTTGCCGCCCTTGTCGATCGCCTTGATCGTGCAGCCGCCGACGGTCTTGAGGTCATATTCGCCGCCGGCACTCATCGCCATCTTCTTGACGGCAGCCGACAACTCGTCTCCGGCCACCACATGGCAGGTCAGGATCTTCGTCAGCTTGGCCTTGTTTTCGGGCTTCAGCAGCGTATCGACGGTGCCGGGCGGCAGCGCATCGAACGCCTTGTTGGTCGGCGCAAACACCGTGTATGGCCCGGCGCCCTCAAGCGTTCCGACAAGCCCCGCCGCCTTCACGGCCGCCACGAGCGTCGTGTGATCCTTTGAATTGACGGCGTTCTCCACGATGTTCTTGCTGGCATACATCGGCGCGCCGCCGACGACGGGGTTCTTCGCATAGGCTGTGGCAAATCCGGCGGAAAGTGCCGCGGACAAAACGAGGATGCGGGCAATGGTCTTCGACATGACGATCCCTTTCGTGTCGCCCCGGCCGATAGCTCACCGGGCGGCTGCCCGTGAGCTGCGGGGATGAAAGGGATACGGGTCCGTTCGCAAAAGAGTTTCAGCGCGATGAGGAATATCGTTCAGGGAATGCGCGCCGGGCCGGAGGCGATCACCGGGCCGGTGGGTTTGCCGCTCGGCGAGCCGCCATAGGGTTCCACGCTGACGGCAAGCACGGCGCCCTCGTCGATCCGCCCGCGCAGATTGGGCGCAACCGCGATCTCGCCCTCGCCGGTCTGAGGCAGAACTCCGAGTGCCTCTGGCGGCTCGCTGCCGCGGATCAGCCAGAGTTCCAGAGATTTTTCTTCCGGCTTGCCGGCGGCGACCGGCGTCAGCCGCAACCGCCCACTCGCCGCGTCGAAGCTCGCGACGAGATTGATCGTGCCGTTCTGAGCTGCAAGGTCGGCGACCAGCGGCTTGCCACGCACGGGCTCGCGGACGAAATCCGAATTGAAGAACGCAACGAAGGCTGCAAACGCCAACGAGACGAAGGCGATCCAGCGCCAGAACAGCAGCGAATGCCAGAGCCCCGGACGCGCGGGCCGTTCCCCGAACAGGCGCCGCTCGATCGCAGGCAGCGTCGAGGCCGACGGCAGGGAAGCCTCGTATTCTTCATTGAAAGCCGAGAGATTTTGCTCCCAGCGGCTCACGATTGCCGCGAACGGCCGATCGCTGCGCATGCGCCGCTCGACCTTTTGCCGATCTTCCAGCGAGAGCACGCCGAGCACATATTCGCCGGCGAGCACCTCGTCGCGCGACCGGCCTCCCTTGCTTTGATCGGGTGAACTCATCGGCCCAAGCACTCTCTCAGTCTGATCAGGCTTCGGCGCAGCCAGGTGCGCATCGTATTCAGAGGCACTGCGTAGCGGTCGGCAAGTTCCTGGTAGCTTAGGCCCTCGACGTAGGCGCCGCGGACGGCTTCGGCTCGATCAGCTTCCAACTCTTCCATGCAGCTGTCAATCCGCCTCGCCTGCCCTGAGGCATCGGCGCGGTCTTCCGGGCTCGGCGCGTCGTCTTCGATGTCGTAGGCGGCGTCGATTTCGTCCGCCACGGGTTTGCGGGCGCGAATGACGTCGATCGCCTGATTGCGCGCGATCGCGACGAGCCACGGCATTGCGGGACGGTCGGAAGCGGCAAACTGGTCCGCACGCTGCCAGATCCGAACATAGACATCCTGAAGAGCCTCCTCGGCGTCGGTGCTGTTCTTGAGAATACGGAGGCACACGCCGAAGAGTTTCGGGCTCGTCTTCCTGTAAAAGTCGATAAAGGCGCTCCGGTCCTGAAGCGCGATGCGAGCGATCAGGACGGCGATTTCGTCACTTGCCATTCAATGTCCCCGTCGCGACTGCTTGATGATATGGAGCAACCGCGCCTGTCAGCAAGGCATGGCGCATGCCGGCCCCTTGGCCGTGGATGCGCGGGCAATGAAAAGGCGTTATTCCATCTGTCAAAGACTTGCGATAAAAGGCCGCGATCCAATTCCCGCGAGGTAAGCCATGACCGAGTCCGAAAGCCAAATGCAGGCGCATCTTCTGGCGCAGGCGCTGCCCTTCATGCAACGCTACGAAAACAAAACCATCGTGGTGAAATACGGCGGCCATGCCATGGGCAATGCGGAGCTCGGCAAGGCTTTCGCCGCCGACGTCGCGCTTTTGAAGCAGTCGGGCGTCAATCCGATCGTCGTGCATGGCGGCGGTCCGCAGATCGGCGCGATGCTGACGAGGATGGGCATCGAATCGAAATTCGAAGGCGGCCTGCGGGTCACCGACGAAAAGACGGTCGAGATCGTCGAAATGGTGCTGGCGGGCTCGATCAACAAGGAGATCGTGGCGCTCATCAACCAGACCGGCGAATGGGCAATTGGCCTCTGCGGCAAGGATGGCAACATGGTCTTTGCGCAAAAGGCGAAGAAGACCGTCCTCGACCCGGATTCCAACATTGAGCGCGTTCTCGACCTCGGCTTCGTCGGCGAAGTCGTGGAGGTCGACCGTACGCTGCTCGACCTGCTCGCCAAGTCGGAAATGATCCCGGTCATCGCGCCCGTCGCGCCCGGCCGGGACGGGCATACCTACAACATCAACGCCGACACCTTTGCCGGCGCCATTGCCGGCGCGCTCCGCGCGACGCGCCTGCTCTTCCTCACCGATGTTCCCGGCGTCCTCGACAAGAAGGGCGAGCTCATCAAGGAACTTTCGGTTGCCGAAGCGCGGTCCTTGATCAAGGACGGCACCATTTCCGGCGGCATGATCCCAAAGGTCGAGACCTGCATCGAGGCGATCCAGGCCGGCGTCCAGGGCGTGGTCATCCTCAACGGCAAGACAGCCCACGCGGTCCTGCTCGAGATCTTCACGGAGCGTGGCGCCGGCACGCTGATCGTTCCCTGATCAGCCGCCGTAGATCGCCTCGGCCTCGCTTTTCAGCCTTGCTATCATCGCCCGGTATGGGCCGGGGCCGTGGCTGACGCGGGCAACACCGAGACGCTTCAAGGTGGCAAGGTCCGGCGTCGTCGAACGCGCCATGATGTTGACGGGAAGGGTAACACGCTCGTAGAGCCTCCCGATCAGGTCAGCATCGATGCCGGGGGCAAAGAAGCCGCTGGCGCCGGCGACTGCAAAAGCCTCGGCCCTTCGGCATGCCTCGTCCAGCAAGGCGGCGTGCTCGCTCGCGTCTGGAGCCTGCAGAAACAGGTCGGTGCGCGCGTTGATGAAGAACGGAACACCGCGCCTCTCGGCCATAGCGCGGATGGCCCTGATGCGGGCGGCCTGGACATCGATCGGATGCACGCCGTTGCCGCCGACCACCTGGTCCTCGAAATTGATGCCGACGGCACCCGCCTCGATAAGCAGCGCCACGTTCGCGGCGGTTTCCTCGGGAGCGAGCGCATAGGCGCCCTCGAAATCGACCGAGAGCGGCAGCGGCGTTGCCTGCGCGATCAGCCGGGCGATCTCGGTCAGCAGCGGCAGAGGAATTTTTTGGCCGTCGCCAAAGCCTTGTGCCGCGGCAACCGACCAGCTTCCCGTCGCGAGCGCCTTGGCGCCCGCCTCGGCCACTGCCCGCGCGCTGCCGGCATCCCAGATGTTATAAAGGACGAGCGGGTCGCCCTTGCGGTGCAGACTTGCGAACGTCTTTGCCTTTTCAATCTGATCCATCACCCTCTCTCCATCAAAACGCAAACGGGCCGCTATTTTTCCTCGCCCGAATCATCGGCGGCGAACTCCCGCATCTAGAGCGCCCGCAGGCACGTTCAATCAACCGCGCGCTATCAAGAATGCGCTGAGCTATTTCGCTTTTGCCTGCCGTCCGCCGTCATGTCATAAGAGCCGCCATGACACAGATAAGGACCATGCCGCAAAAAGCGGATTTCGCCGGCATCCACGACTGGGTGTTCGACCTCGACAACACGCTCTATCCGCATCGCGTCGATCTTTTCGCCCAGATAGACCGCAACATGACAGCCTATGTGCAGGCGCTCTTGCAACTCGAGCGCGACGACGCCCGCGCGCTACAGAAGAAGTATTATCTGGAGCATGGGACGACGCTGCAGGGTCTGATGATCCATCATGGCGTCGACCCGAACGATTTTCTCGAAAAGGCGCATGCCATCGACTACAGCGTGGTGCCTGCCGATCCGGCGCTCGGCGAGGCGATCCGGGCGCTACCGGGCCGCAAGTTCATCTTCACCAACGGCAGCGTCGGCCACGCGGAAAAGACCGCGCGTGCGCTCGGCATCCTCGATGATTTTGACGATATCTTCGACATCGTCGCGGCCGACTATGTGCCGAAGCCGGCCGGTGCCACCTACGACAAGTTCACGAGCCTCAACCGGGTCGATACCGGCAACGCCGTGATGTTCGAAGACCTGCCGCGCAATCTGCTGGTACCGAAGGCGCTCGGCATGCGTACCGTGTTGCTCGTGCCGCAAAATCTCGAAGGCGTGATGACCGAGTGGTGGGAGCGGCACAACGACGGCGACGACCATATCGACTACGTCACCGATGACCTCGCGACCTTCCTGCGTGGGCTTGCCTGAGAGCCAAAGTTACAAGAATTTCATCTATATTACAGGAGTTTAACTCGCCGTTCGCGATAGTCGGCCCTACCCTTTCAGATATTCTCGGCAACAAAAGGTAGACCGCGATGAACAGTAAAAAGCTTCTCTTGGCCGGACTGTCTTGTACCTTGCTGATCGGCGCAGCCGCGACCGCGAGCTTCGCCGCTCCGGGCGGCCCGCCTCCTGGCCACGGCCACCCCCATCGCCCGCGCGTGCAGCCTGAAGTGCTCTACATCAGGATGCTGAAGGAGTTCGACGCCAACGGTGACATGAAGATCACCAAGGAAGAGGTGTCGGTCGGCATCGACAAGATCTTCGACGAGGTCGACACAAACAAGGACGGCGAGATCACGCCCGGCGAGCTGCGCGCCTATCACGACACCCGCGTGCAGGCCTGGCGCGACGCGCACAAGAAGACCGACGACGCCAAGGCTGACGATACGCAGAGCCAGGACCGGGCTCAGAACAGCGACCAGGGCGACCGGAAAGGTGGCGGTCCGCGCGGCCACTGGATGCAGCCGGCTCGCGTGATGCGTGCAGCGATGATCTTCCACCGCGTCGACAAGGATGAGAGCGGTCAGATCAGCAAGCAGGAAGCAGAGGATGCGGCAAACCGCATGTTCGATCGCCTGGACCGCAACAAGGACGGCGTCATCACGCTTGACGATATGCCGGATCGCCCGTTCCTCTAGCCCTACCCCTTAGATCGGGTCCGATTTGAAGAAAGGGCTATGTGCAAATTCAGAGTGCTGCAGTGTCCCTAGCGCGTCATGAATGACGCGCTAGCTGTAGAGCCGGTTTGGATTTTGGTCGGGCTGCCCAAAATCTCAACGTCTGAACCGAATGGCACATCCGCTTCGTCTAAGAACATTCTCGATTTGAAGTATGGCGCCGTGAGGAACGCAGAATAACAAGACGAGCGATCCGCGGAGAGCCTCGCCCATCCACGGCGGGGCTCTCTTTTTTTAGTAAACGTCGCCATCAATGCTCGCCGGAATGTTCGTAGAAATCCGTGACGATCTTCCACGCCGCCTCGGCCGTATCGACGAAGCTGATGAGATTGATGTCATCAGGAGCGATTGTCCCGAATTCGGCGAGGGCCGCGAAATTCACGATGCCGCGCCAGAATTTCTCTCCGAAGAGAATGAGCGGCAGCCGCGCCATGCGACCCGTCTGGATGAGCGTCAGGCATTCGAAGAATTCGTCGAGCGTGCCGAAACCGCCCGGAAAGACCGCGATTGCCTTCGCCCGTACCATGAAGTGCATCTTGCGGATTGCGAAATAGTGGAAATTGAAGCTGAGCTCAGGCGTCACATAGGCATTCGGCGCCTGCTCGTGCGGGAGCACGATATTGAGCCCGATCGAGGGGGCACCCTCTTCGGCAGCGCCACGATTTCCCGCCTCCATCACCCCCGGTCCGCCGCCGGTGACGATCACATATTCATGGAAGTCGAACTTGGCGGAGTAGCGAGCGCAGAGCCTGGCGAATTTGCGCGCCTCCTCATAGTAGACCGATGCCGCTTCGAGATTGACGCGCTGCACCTCGTTGCGTGCCGCCCACGCCGCCTGGCCGGGTGCGGGAATGCGCGCGCCGCCGAACATGACGACGGTCGATTTGATGCCGCGCTCGACGAGCGCCATCTCGGTCTTCATCAGCTCCAGTTGCAGGCGGATCGGCCGCAGCTCCTCGCGGCAAAGAAAATCCTCATCCGCATAGGCGAGCCGATAGGTGGGCGACAGCGACTGCGGCGTTTTCGGCACGGCCTCGGCGCGCTGGCGGTCGGCGGAGCTCGTCTTCAAAGGATCCCACACCCCGTCCTTGCGCCGCCACTTTCCGTTTTTGCCCTTGCCCATTGCCATGCCTTTCAACGCTATTTCAAGGCGTCCGGCGAAGTGCCCGCCGTCCGCGAAGGAGCCGGGCTGAAGCGTCGCGCCGTTGCCCGATCCAGATCTACCCCAACCGGAAAAAACATTCCATTTTCCGGGCTCATGTTGTAGGAGCTAGCGACCGCATTCGCGCAATCTTCCGTCCCACGATAGCTATCGAAGTTTAAGGAATTTTCATGAGCGCCGCCGATCTCACCTCTCTCGCAGCGACAATCGAAGCCGCTTTCGACAACCGCGACAACGTCAACACCTCGACACGCGGAGAAATCCGCGATGCGGTGGAAACGGCGCTGAACCTGCTCGACGGCGGCAAGGCCCGCGTCGCCGAGCGCGGCGCGGACGGCAGCTGGACGGTTAACCAGTGGCTGAAGAAGGCCGTGCTGCTTTCCTTCCGCCTCAACGACATGGGCATCGTCGAGGGCGGCCCCGGCGGCTCTACATGGTGGGACAAGGTCCCCTCCAAGTTCGAAGGCTGGGACGAGAACCGCTTCCGCGAAGCCGGCTTCCGCGCCGTGCCGAGCGCCGTCGTCCGCCGCTCGGCCTTCATCGCGCCCAATGCCATCCTGATGCCTTCCTTCGTCAACCTCGGCGCCTATGTCGGCGAAGGCACGATGGTGGACACCTGGGCGACCGTCGGCTCGTGTGCCCAGATCGGCAAGCATGTGCACCTTTCGGGCGGCGTCGGTATTGGCGGCGTTCTGGAACCGATGCAGGCAGGCCCGACGATCATCGAGGACAACTGCTTCATCGGCGCCCGCTCTGAAGTCGTCGAAGGCTGCATCGTCCGCGAAGGCTCCGTGCTCGGCATGGGCGTCTTCATCGGCAAGTCTACGAAGATCGTCGACCGCGCCACCGGCGAAATCACCTATGGCGAAGTGCCGCCCTACTCGGTCGTCGTCGCCGGCTCGCTCCCGTCGGACAAGACCATGCCGAACGGCCTAGTGGCGCCAAGCCTCTATTGCGCGGTCATCGTCAAGCATGTCGACGCGCAGACACGCTCGAAGACCGGCATCAACGAATTGCTGCGCGACTGATCTCCGCCTGGCGGGCGGCTCGATGCTCATTGGGCCGCTCTTCACCGCACCCCGCGCGTCCAGCTCGGCGCGGGGGCGAGATATTTCTTCGCCCCGGCCGCACCCTGCCATCGCTTTGCCATTTCCCGTCGGAACACTACGTCGATGACCACAAATCCAGTCGCCAATCTTCAGACCCTCATCCGCTGCCCCTCCGTCACCCCGGCGGAAGGCGGCGCTCTTTCCGCGCTGGAAAAGATGCTGGCTCCCCTCGGCTTCAAGGTCGACCGGGTAACCGCCCGCGAAGCCGGCACGCCGGACATCGAAAACCTCTATGCCCGGCTCGGCACGGACGGCCCGCATCTGATGTTTGCCGGCCATACGGACGTGGTGCCTGTTGGCGACGAGGCCGCATGGAGCCATCCGCCGTTTGGCGCCGATATAGCCGGCGGCGAACTCTTCGGCCGAGGTGCTGTCGACATGAAGGGCGGCATCGCCTGCTTTGCGGCAGCCGTCGCCCGCTACGTCGAGAAGCATGGTGCGCCTGACGGTTCCATCTCCTTCCTGATTACCGGCGACGAGGAAGGGCCTTCGATCAACGGGACGGTCAAGCTCTTGCAATGGGCGGCCGAGAAGGGTGAGCGCTGGGACGCCTCCCTGGTCGGAGAGCCCACCAATCCCGATGCCCTCGGCGACATGATCAAGATCGGCCGACGCGGCTCGCTTTCGGGCAAGATCACGGTGCACGGCGTTCAGGGCCATGCCGCCTATCCGCATCTCGCCGACAATCCGGTGCGCACGATCATCGCGCTCACCGGGGCACTGATGGACGAACCCTACGACCACGGCACCGAGAATTTCCAGCCGTCGAACCTCGAGGTGACGACAATCGACGTCGCCAACGCCGCAGTCAACGTCATCCCCGCCAAGGCGACGGCTAGCTTCAACATCCGCTTCAACGACACCTGGACCGCCGAGACCTTGCAGGCGGCGATCGCCGCGCGTCTTGAAAAGGCCGCCGCCGACCAGAGGCTCAGACCCGGTCGTGAGCCGGCGAAATACGACCTCGTATGGTCGGAGCGGCCGAGCCACGTCTTCCTCACCCGCAGCAATTCCCTGATTGCCTCGCTCTCGTCCGCGGTCGAGAGGGTGGTCGGCCGCGCCCCGAAACTGTCGACGACCGGCGGCACTTCGGACGCCCGCTACATCAAGGACTATTGCCCGGTGGTGGAATTCGGCCTCGTCGGCCAGACGATGCATATGGTCGATGAGCGTGTGGCAGTCGCCGATCTCGAAACCCTGACGACCATCTACGAGACCTTCATCGAACGCTGGTTCGCGAATGCCGTCCTTTAGGGAAGTAAAATACTATCTGGCGGGGCTCTGGCTGCTGATCCGCATGGATCCGCGCGGCTTTTCCTATCTAGACATTTCCGACAGGGGCCTCCTGCGCTCCTTCTGGTCGATCCTCTGGTGCATTCCGCCGATCGGGCTGTCCTGGCTCTGGTGGCAACGCGCCTATCTGTCGGCAATGCCGCCTGAGACGTCGGTGGGATTTGCCGTCTTCTTCCGACTGGGGCTGGTGGAGGCTGCAAGCTGGGTCGTGCCGCCAATTCTGGCGGGCCTGCTGCTTCTCGTCTTTCGTTACGGGGAAAAATTCGCGCCGGTGGTCGTCGTGCTGAACTGGCTCGGTCTGCCGCTCGCCTATCTGAATGCGCTGCTGATCGCGCTCGTTGCCTTTGTACCGGGATCGGAGGGCTTGATCGCGCTCCTATGGCTGGCGCTGATGCTCGCCCTGGTGTTCTCCCTCGCCCGTATTCTTCGGATGATCTGCGGCGGCTATCCCCTCTTCGTCGGCGCGCTGACGCTGGTGCTCCTGGTGCCGCCAATGATGCTCACCGACTTCCTGCAGCGGTTTCTCGATATCTACCCGCCCGGGTGATTGCCATCAGACTGGCTTTCCAACCACTTCGCCGTCCTCCTTGACGAACGCGCCGATTGCCGGATTTGGCAGAATGTCGAGGACCCGTTCGGAAGGCCGGCAGAGCCGCACGCCCTTTTCGGTTTCGACGATCGGACGTTCGATCAGGATCGGGTGCGCCATCATCGCATCGATCAACGCATCGTCGCTGAGCGAGGGATCGGCAAGGCCGAGCTCGTCATAGGGCGTTCCCTTCCGGCGCAGGACATCGCGGACGGGTACCCCCATCGCGTCGATCAACGCGATCAGCCGTTCACGCGACGGCGGTGTCTTCAGATATTCGATGACCACCGGCTCCTCGCCCGATTGCCTGATCATCGCGAGCACGTTGCGCGAAGTGCCGCAAGCGGGATTATGATAGATCGTCGTCGCCATCGCTTTCCTCCTCTACCTTCACCCGCCGCTCCGTGATCACGTCCGGATAGTCCACCTGCATGAAGTAGAGCCCTTCCGGCGGCGCCACCGGACCGCAGGCCTTGCGGTCGCGCGCCTCGAGCGCGCTGCGCACGTCGTCAACAGTCCACTTGCCCTCGCCGGCAAGCTTCAGGGTGCCGGCAAAGGAACGGATCTGATTGTGCAGAAAACTCTGCGCCGTTGCCCTGATCTCGATCAATTCGCCGTTGCGGGTAACGTCCAGCCTGTCGAGCGTGCGCACCGGGCTGTTGGCCTGGCAATGCACCGAACGGAAGGTGGAAAAATCGTGCCTTCCGACCAGCGTCTGCGCCGCGGCGTGCATGGCCTCGTGGTCGAGCGCCTTCGGCACCCACCACGCCTTGCCCGCCTCGATCGCGAGCGGCGCCTGCCTTGAAATGATGCGGTAGAGGTAGTGCCGGCGGAGTGCGGAAAAGCGCGCGTCGAAATGCTCCGTCACCACCTCGACGTTGAGTATGGAAACCCGCTGGCGGCCGAGCCTCAGATGCGCATTCAGCGCATTCTGCAGCTTGAAGGGCAGCCATTCCTTCGAAAGGTCCGCGTGGATCACCTGCCCCATGGCATGCACGCCGGAATCGGTGCGGCCCGCGCCGCGGATAGAGACGGTCTCGCCCGTGAGCGAGAGGACAGCTGCCTCGATCGCGCCCTGCGCCGACGGGCCGTTGTCCTGCCGTTGCCATCCGACATAGGGGCCGCCGTCATATTCGACGGTCATCCGGTAGCGCGGCATCAGGCGAGCCTCGTGCCGGGCGCCACGGGCGTGCCGCGAAGAAAATCGGATACATCGAGCGGCTTGCCGCCGGCTTTCTGCAAGCGCGTCAGCTTGACCGCGCCGGTGCCGCAAGCGACGGTCAGATCGGCGTCCAGCACTTCGCCAGCCGGCCCTGCCCCGTCGGCAAGCTCGGAGCCCAGCACCTTTATCCGCTCGGCGCGGCCGGCGATATCGAGCTCGAACCATGCCCCCGGAAAAGGCGCCAGCCCGCGAATGTGATCGTGCACTTGGGCCGCGCCGAGGGAAAAATCGATACGGGTTTCTCCCTTGTCGATCTTGGCAGCGTAGACGACGCCTTCGTTCGGCTGCGGCGTCAGCGGCAGATCGTCCATTTCGAGTTTCACCATCGCTTCCGCGATCGCCTTGGCGCCGACATGCATCAGTCGGTCATGCAGTTCTCCGGCCGTCATGTTCTTGCCGATCGCCACCTCGCGGGTCAGCGCGACCGGACCCGTATCCAGGCCCTTGTCCATCTTCATCACCATCATGCCGGTCTTTTCATCGCCGGCCATGATCGCGCGCTGGATGGGGGCCGCCCCTCGCCAGCGCGGCAGCAGCGAAGCATGGCCGTTGTAGCAGCCGTCGCGTGTCCCGTTGAGGATTGCCTCGGGCAAAAGCAAGCCGTAGGCGACAACGACGGCGACATCGGCGCCGAGCGCGCGAAAGCGCTGGCGTTCTTCCTCTTGCCTGAAATTGACAGGGGTCAGCACTCTCAGGCCGAGCAGCTCCGCCGCCTGATGGACGGGCGATTTCTGCAGATCGAGCCCGCGGCGCCCGCCCGGCCGAGGCGGCTGCGTATAGACGGCGACGATCTCATGACCGGCATCGAGCAGCAGGCGCAGAGTGGGAACCGAAAATTCCGGCGTTCCCATGAATATGATGCGAAGAGACATTCTATCTCGCCAGTTGAAAGATCAGCCGTCTTCAAACGGGTTTACGAGCTTGAGATCAAGCCCTTCGAAGTCTTTTGTATTGCGGGTCGCGAGCGTCGCGCCATGCGTCAGGCAGATGGCGGCGATCATGGAGTCCTTGGTTTCCATTGGACGACCCGCTTTTCTACGCTTCGCGGATAACAGCCCGTAGCGATTAGCCGCCTCCAGGGAAAAGCTGAGGATCCGCCCGGAAAACTCGGCTTCGATGCGATTAAAGTCAGAGACGAGTGCCGCTTTGCGCCGCCCATCCTCCAAAAGCTCCAGGCCGTAGCGCATCTCCCCAATGGCGATCGTCGTCAGGTAGAGCGTGTCGATCTCATAGCCGTCCAGCCAAGCCAGTATCCGTTCGCCGTGTGTGCGGCCTTGCACTTCGCAGATGACGTTGGTGTCTAGAACGATCATCTGTCGAAGCGAGGCGGATCGCGATCCGTTTCGCGGCGCGACACGGCAACGGCTTCTATTTCATTGTCGCTCAGTCTTTCCTCACCGATCAACGCACGCAGGCGTTGCCCGGCCACAGTATTGGCCCGCTCACCGGCGATTTGTCGGCGCATGATTTCGATCGCCTCCTCGGAGAGACTGCGGCCATTGCGCTGCGCGCTCACCTGAAGCTCACGCTTCATTGCATCCGGAATATCGCGGATTAGAAGATCGCCCATTCGGCACCTCCACATGATATCATTGATATCATAAGCGCCCGGCACCGCATTTTCAATGCTTCGATCAGAGCGCCTTGGTCTTTGCCGCCTTGGTGAACTTCTTAACGACCATCTCGCGCTTCAGCCGCGAGATGTGATCGATGAACAGAACACCGTTCAGATGGTCGATCTCGTGTTGCAGGCAGGTGGCGAGCAGACCGTCGGCGTCGACCAGATGTTCCTTGCCGTCGCGGTCGAGATACTTGACCTTGACGGTCGCGGGCCGTTCGACCTCTGCGTAATAATCCGGAATGGAGAGACAGCCTTCCTCGTAGACGGAACGGTCGTCGGAGGAGGCAATGACTTCCGGATTGATGAACACCAGAGGCGTTTTTTCTTCGCCCTCGCGGGAAACGTCGATCACCAGCATGCGACGCGGGACGCCGATCTGCACGGCTGCGAGGCCGATGCCCGGGGCGTCGTACATCGTCTCCAGCATGTCGTCGGCGAGGCGCCGGGCATCGTCGTCGACGCGTTCGATCGGCGCGGAAACCTGGCGCAGCAGCGGGTCGGGCAAAATGATGAGAGGCTTGATCGTCATTTGCCTCCCATAACCGATCTTTTCCGTCGAGGGAATTCTCATCGTGCGCCCGCACGTCGTTTTTTGCTGGATCGGCTCGCGGAGGCCGCGTCGCGCCCTCAGGCTGCGCGGCGGCTGCGTTAGCTTCACCCGCGTGTCTAATTCGTTGCGCAGCAACCGTGTCTCGTCGGAGCGCCGTTCAACCATCGCCGCATTCTGTGTGATCGTGTCCTGCGATATCGGCCGATTGGTAAACGGTGAGGGCGAAATATGTGCGCAATGGCCCGAAGCGCTAACGATGTTCACGTTTTGATCTAGACCTCGGCGACGATCTTGTTATGCTGCCCGCATGACGCTTCCCCACGACTCACTCGCCATGTCGTTCATTCTCTTCGGCCAGCCGATTTCTGGCGAGTTGCTGATCGGCGCGTCTGCCGTCCTGTTGCTGGTTTGCCTGACAGGCGCATTTGTTCGCGCGGCGAAGGCGCGGCAGGCGGCGCGCGAAGCGGCAATTCGCTCTGATGACGCCGAGCGCGGCATGGCGGAGCTGCTGCGCGTCCAGTCCGAGATGCAGGGGCGGCTTGCCGCCATGACCGAGGTCTTCGGCGCGCGGCAGTCGGAGCTCAACCAATCGGTCAGCCAACGGCTGGATGGAATGTCCGAGCGCGTCGCTTCGACGATCACCGAGCAGACGAAGTCGACACACGAGAACCTGCGGCGTCTGCAGGAGCGCCTTGCGGTCATCGACGCCGCCCAGACCAACATCCAATCGCTCGCGAAGGATGTGGTCGGCCTGCAAGCTATCCTCTCCAACAAGCAGACGCGCGGCGCGTTCGGCCAGTCCCGCATGGAGACGATCGTCGCGGACGGCCTGCCGATGGGCGCCTATGCGTTCCAGCATACACTCTCGAACGGATCGAGGCCCGATTGCATCGTTCGCATGCCGAACGGCGCCCCACCTCTGGTGATCGACGCCAAGTTTCCGCTGGAGGCCTGGAATGCCATCCGCGCGGCCGACAACCCGGAGGCGGCCACAACCGCTGGCCAACGGTTCCGTCGGGATATGGAAGTGCACATCCGCGATATCGCGGAAAAATACCTCATCCAGGGTGAAGCGCAGGACACGGCTTTCCTCTTCGTACCGTCGGAATCGATTTTCGCGGAAATTCACGAGAGGTTCGAAGGGATTGTGCAGCGGGCGCATCGCGCGCGGATCGTGATCGTCTCCCCTTCTCTATTGATGTTGTCGATCCAGGTGATCCAGGCCATCCTCAAGGATCAGCGCATGCGCGAACAGGCGCATGTGATCCAGAGCGAGGTGGTGGCGCTGATGACGGACCTTTCACGGCTCGACGAGCGCGTGCGCAAGCTGCAGGGGCATTTTGCAATGGCGCAGAAGGACGTCGACATGATCATCACATCTGCCGACAAGCTCACGCGTCGGGGTGAAAAGATCGAGGCGCTGGAATTCGAGACTGTCGGCGAAAAAGCAAAGGATGCACCGTCCGAGCCCGCAAGGAGCGTCGAAAGTCGCACCGGCCTTCTGAAGCTGCGGGTGGTTGACGAGGACTGACGCCTTCGGCAGTCTCCCATCACAACTGAGCAAGACCGGCAAAGACGGCGGACCTTTTCATGATCACAGTTTTCGGCTCCATCAACATGGACCTCATCGCCACGACCGAACGGCTGCCGAAGCCCGGCGAGACCGTGGCGGGCAACGGTTTTTCGACGGCTGCGGGCGGCAAGGGCGCCAATCAGGCATTGGCCGCGCGGCGCGCAGGTTCGGTCGTGCATATGGCCGGCGCCGTCGGCAACGACGGCTTCGCCGCACCGGCCCTTGCACTGTTGGATGAAGCCGGCACCGAGCTGGCTGCCGTCAAGCGCGTCAGCGAGCCGACCGGTACGGCGCTCATTCTCGTCGGCGGCGACGGGGAGAACATGATCGCAGTCGTCCCCGGCGCCAACGGCACCGTTACCTCCGCCGACGCCAAGGCTGTAGTGTCGTCAATGCGTGCCGGCGACACGCTGATGCTGCAGTTCGAGGTTCCGCCCTTGGCCGTCGAAAGCGCGCTTTCGGTCGCAAAGGCAAAGGGCATCCGCACAATTCTCAATCTTGCGCCGCTCATCTCCGATGCCAAACGTCTCGGGCGGCTGGCCGACATCGTCATCGCCAACGAGACCGAATTCGAGCTGTTGGCGGGCCAAAGTGAGATGACGGCAGCCGATCGCGAGGAAGCGATGCAGCGTTTGCACGCCGAGACCGGACAGACGCTGATCGTCACGCTTGGCGGCGACGGTGTCGTCGCCGTCCGCGACGGTGCGCTCTCGCGTGCCAGCGGGCTGACCATCCAGCCGGTCGACACGGTCGGCGCCGGCGACACGTTTTGCGGCTATTTCGCCGCCAGCCTGGACCAGGGGCTTGATTTTTCCGCGGCACTTCGCCGCGCAGCCGTTGCCGGATCGCTCGCCTGCCTCAAGCCCGGCGCACAACCCTCTATTCCGCTTGTAGCGGAAGTCGCGGCGCGAACTTGAAGTGTGCTTTTCTGTCGCGTTTTAGCTATTGGCGGGCGCGAATGAACTAAGTACCCGTTTTCATCTATGCGCATTCAGTAAAATGCGATTAATGATTTTTTTGCAGTTATTGGCGATGTTTTTCGGACTTGCCGGCAGTTCGTTCCGGCAGATGTCCCGGCGGCTCCATGACGGAGCCATCTCGTGCCGACCTAGCTTCGGATAATGTTCATCCGGCGCGGTGTTTGTTTCCAGAGGAAATAATGTCGATTCTTCGTATGAAGTCGCTTGCGGCCAAGCTTATCGTGGTCACGGGACTTGCCATCGCGCTCGTGCTGCTCGTCTCCAACTTCTTTCTGATCTCCCAAACCCGCGCTCGCGTCGAGACGCTGACGATGGACCAGGCCAACGCCCAGGCAAAGGCGATCGCCAGCGACATCGCCGCCGATGTCGGCCAGCTCGTAGGCGCCGCCCGCGCCATGGCAGGCAGCATCAGCCGCGGCCACGAGGGCAAGTATCTCGACCGCAAGGCAACGATGGACATGCTGAAGGCCAACGTCGAGCGCAACGCGTTCGCCTTCGGCAGCTGGTTCGCCGAGGAGCCGAATGCCTTCGACGGCCAGTCGCCGAAGCTGGCCGGCCAGAGCGACATGGGCGGCAGCAAGGACGGAACCTTCAACGCCTACTGGACCAAGACCAAGGCCGGCGGATTCAGCTTCTCCACCTTCGAATCCGACTATGCCGCCGAGTGGTACTCGCTCGCCGCCAAGAGCCAGAAGGGCGCGATGAGCCAGCCCTACACCGAGACCTCCACCGGCGACAGTGTTTCGATGACCTCCATCGCCTTTCCCGTGCTTTCGGGCGGCAAGTTCATCGGCGTCAGCGGCGTCGATATCAGCCTGACGGCACTGTCGCAGAAGCTGGGCGGCGTACACCCCTTCGGTTCGGGCCGCGTCTCGCTGCTTTCGCAGGGCGGCAAATGGGTCGTCGCGCCAATACCGGATCTGCTGATGAAGGCCTATGACGGCCAGGGCGCCGACATTGTCAAGAATGCGCTGGCGACCGGAACTGTCGGCCTTATCCGCGATCTCAACTACGACGGCAACGAAACCTTCGACCGTGTCGTCTATCCATTCGCTCTGCCTGATGTGAACACCACCTGGGTTGTCCTCGTGGACGTGCCGCATAGCGCCGTGGCGGGTCCGATCCGCGCCCAGACCTACATGATGGTCGTCGGCGGCCTGCTGGTACTCGCCGCCGTGATGCTGGCTCTCTATTTCGCCGTCCGCGCCTTCGTACAGAAGCCGCTTGGCGGGCTTGTCGCAAGCGTCAACAGCCTCAGCGCCGGCAACTATGCCGATCCCGTCGCGGGCCAGGAGCGCGCCGATGAAATCGGTTCTGTCGCCAAGGCTCTGGAAGGCTTCCGTTTCGCGCTCGCCGATACCCGCCGCCTTGAAGCCGACGCCACCGAGCAGCGGCAAGCCGCCGAAGGCGAACGCAATCGCTCCGAGGCCGAGCGCGTGGAAGCCACCAATCTCCAGCGCCGCATCGTCGCAACCCTCGGCAACAGCCTCGCCGAGTTGTCGCAGGGGAACCTCGCGCACCGCATCGCCGAGGATTTCCCCGGCGAGTACGCCAAGCTGAAACTGGACTTCAACGGTGCGCTGGAAAGCCTCGAGGAAACCATCCAGACGATGAACCTCAGCGTCGGCAATATCGGCAACGGCACCGGCGAAATCAGCAACAGCGCCTCCGACCTTGCAAAACGCACCGAGCAACAGGCGGCAAGCCTGGAGGAGACGGCAGCGGCTCTCAACGAACTTACCGCCCAGGTGAACTCCAGCGCCGAGAACGCACGCACAGCAGCGACCAGCGTCAACTCGGCTTCCGAGGACGCCTCCAAGTCCGGCGAAATCGTGCAGCAGGCAATTGCATCGATGCACGGCATCGAGCAGTCCTCGCAGGAAGTCTCGCGCATCATCGGCGTCATCGACGAGATCGCCTTCCAGACCAACCTTCTGGCGCTCAACGCCGGCGTCGAAGCCGCGCGCGCAGGCGAAGCGGGCGAGGGTTTCGCGGTCGTCGCCCAGGAAGTGCGCGAGCTGGCTCAGCGCTCTGCCACCGCCGCAAAGGAAATCAAGACGCTGATCAACACCTCGGCCGGCCAGGTCAAGGAAGGCGTCGATCTCGTCGGCCGTGCCGGCAGCGCACTCCACAAGATCGCCGGGCAGGTGATGGAGATCAACGGCCTGATCCGCCAGATCTCCGCCTCCGCCAGCGAGCAGGCCATCGGCCTTAAGGAAATCAACTCGGCAATGAACCAGATGGATCAGGTCACCCAGCAGAACGCCGCGATGGTCGAGGAAGCAACCGCCGCCAGCGTGGCACTGAACGACGAGGCCCAGATGTTGACAACTCTTGTTGCCCGCTTCCGCATTTCCGGCCACCACGCGGTCGTCGGTTATAATGCCACAGCGGTTCTCCATGCCACCGCTCAGAAGATGCGGGCTCCCGTTGCAAGCCGCGCGGCGCCCTCCCGAGCCTCCGGCGCTCCCGCCCGCCGCCCATCGCCGCAAGTTCAGGGCGCCAACGCCCTTTCTCAGGATGACTGGCAAGAGTTCTGAGCCGCAAGCCCAGTCGACAAAACGCCGCCGGAGCGATCCGGCGGCGTTGTTGTTTGTGCTGCGATTTTCCAGCTCAGATTTTCGCGAAACGCTCGGTGAGCAATTCAAAGAAGCCGTCGGCATCGACGAAGCGAATGACCTTGGCGTTGCGCTTGCGGTCGGTGACGTGCCACCAGTCGACCACCGTCATACCGGCCGTCAACTCCGATTTCACCTCGATCTCGACGTTGCAGTTCCGGCCCTCGAAGAGCTCCGGCTTCAAAAGGTAGGCGATAACAGTCGGGTCATGCAGCGGCCCGCCGTCGGACCCGTATTTCTCGACGTCGAAACGCTCAAAGAATTCCAGCATTTCGACCATGGCTTTGGCAGGCGGCGTTCCGACCTCGGCGATCCGCTTGACGCGCTCCTTGCGCGTCAGCAGCCGATGGGTGACGTCGAGCGGCATCATCACGATCGGCACGCCGGAGCGAAACACAACGTCGGCCGCCTCCGGATCGACATAGATATTGAACTCGGCAGCGGGCGTAATGTTGCCGCCCTCGAAGAAGCCGCCGCCCATCATCACCAGTTCGCGGACACGCTCGACGATGTCGGGCGCCTTCTGAAAAGCAAGCGCCACGTTGGTGAGCGGGCCAAGCGCGCAGAGCGTGACGGCACCGGCCGGCTCGCTGCGAAGCGTTTCGACGATGAAATCGACGGCATACTGATCCTGCAGCGGCATCGTCGGTTCGTCGAGCACGGGACCGTCGAGGCCGGTCTTGCCATGAACATGCTCGGCCGTCACCAGCTTGCGGACAAGCGGCTTGTCGGCGCCGGCGAAAACCTTGGTATCACGCCGGTCGCAGAGTTCGCAGATGATGCGGGCGTTGCGGCTCGTGAGCGCAAGCGACACGTTACCGGCAACGGCGGTGATACCGAGCAGCTCGAGCTCCGCGGGGCTGCCGAAAGCCAGCATGATCGCCGCCGCGTCGTCCTGACCGGGGTCCGTGTCGATGATGATTTTCCGCCGCTCCAGCATCTTGCTATCCATTCTCCTGTGAAACAGGCTGCCCAGCTTGTTCACGGTTGCATAAATCATTCAATACGAAAGGTTTTGATGGAAGTAGCCGCTGCGTTTGTCAAGCAAGCAAGACGCCCGCGCGAATAGACCGCCCCCTGCACGCAAGGCTGGCAAGATCGTCCCTTCCGATTCCGCGGTTGCGAGAACGCTCTCCTTGCGCTGCACCCCGCCAGACACCATATTGACCGCATACGGATGCTGATGGTCGGGTCCGTAAAGGTCGCTTGACACCAAGGACTTGATGCTATGAGCCGCATGACGCCTTTTGCCAGCCCGCTGCTTCTGGGCTTCGACACCATGGAAAAAACGCTGGAGCGGATTTCCAAGGCGAGCGATGGCTATCCCCCCTACAATATCGAACGCATGCACGCCGACCACACCTCCGGCGATCCCGAACGACTGCGCATCACGCTCGCTGTCGCCGGTTTCTGCGACGAGGAGCTGGATGTCACCATCGAGGAAAGTCAGCTGGTCATTCGCGGCCGTCAGGCCGAGCAGGCGGAACGTGATTATCTCTATCGAGGCATCGCCGCGCGTCAGTTCCAGCGCGTGTTCGTGCTTGCCGAAGGCATGCAGGTTCTCGGCGCCACGCTGAAGAACGGCCTCCTCTCGGTGGACCTCGTTCGTCCCGAACCGGAACGCATGGTGAGAAAAATTAATATTTCGGTCTCACAGTAACAGAGTGGCAGTATGCCGCTGTCCCTCAGCTGGAGGTACGGAAAATGATGATGAAAGAAGTTACCGCACGACTGACCCAGACCGAACTTGCCCAAGTCGGCAGCGGTGAAGTCGCCTATATCCGCAAGATCCGCTCCGAAGATGTCCCCCGATGCTTCCCGGAAGCGCCGGATATCGATCCGAGCGTCGATCTCTGGGCGCTGTTCGGCGCCGACGGCACGCCGATCCTGCTTACGGACAATCGTTCGAGCACCTTTTACAAGGCAGCCGAAGACGAATTGAAGACAGTCAGCCTGCACTAGAGCAGATTAGCTTTTCCTTGAATCGCAGATCCGCTCTATCTTTTTGTTTTCACGCAGTTCCGGACGGAAAGCCTTTTCACACTTTTCCTGGAACTGCTTTAGCACTCGATAGCGCGGACTTTGAATGGGAAGCCGCTGCTTGAGTGGCTTTCGTTGGTTCCGGCGGTATCAGGCGCGGCGGAACGTCAGGTAAGCGGAAGAACGGCCTTCGCGCCGCGCCTTGGCCTCGTAGCGGGTGCTCGGCCAACCCTCATAGGGCGTCAACCAGTCGGCCGCGTTCTCTGCAATCCACTCAAAGCCGCCATGATCGCGGCAGTGAAGCAGCGTCCAGTTCACGTAGGTATCGATGTCGGAGGCGAAGCAGAACAGCGCGCCCGGCTTCAGCACGCGATGAAAACGGTCGAGATTGACCTTCGAGACGAAGCGGCGCTTCCAGTGTTTCTTCTTCGGCCAGGGATCGGGATAGAGCAGGTCAATCTGGTCGAGGCACCCGTCCGGGAGCCAATCCAGCAACTGCGTCGCGTCGTCATTGTAGACGCGGATGTTGTTCGCGCCGGTTTCCTCGACGCGCGAAAGCAGCTTCTGCATCGAATTGATGAAGGGCTCGACGCCGATGAAGCCTGTTGCCGGCTGTTCCACCGCGCGGTGGATCAAATGCTCGCCGCCGCCGAAACCGATTTCCAAGCGCAGTTTTTCGACCGGCACCGGGAAAAGCCCTTTCAGCGGCTCCGGGGGAGCCGCCGAGAGATCGATCAGGAACGCCGGCAAGAGGGTCGCAAGCTGCTCGGCCTGATGCCCGCGCAGTGCCTTGCCCTTGCGCCGACCGAAGAAAGCTTCCGTCGCCCGGCTCCGACGTTCGACTTGCGTCATGCGGCTTCCTGAAGCTTCACCGAATCCTTCAGAGCCTTGACGAGGTCCGTGCGCTCCCAGGAGAACGAGCCGTCGCGGCCTGCCTTGCGGCCGAAGTGGCCATAGGCCGAGGTCTTGGCGTAGATCGGCTTGTTGAGATCGAGGTGGCGGCGGATGCCGGTCGGCGACAGATCCATGTTCTTGCGGATCGCGGCCTCGACCTGGTCTTCGCTGACGCCCTTGCCGGTGCCATGCAGATCGACATAGATCGACAGCGGCTGCGCGACGCCAATGGCATAGGATAGCTGGATCGTGCAGCGGTCGGAAAGGCCGGCCGCCACTACGTTCTTGGCGAGGTAGCGCGCGGCATATGCCGCCGAGCGGTCGACCTTGGTCGTGTCCTTGCCGGAGAACGCGCCACCGCCATGGGGTGCAGCACCGCCGTAAGTGTCGACGATGATCTTGCGGCCGGTCAGGCCCGCATCACCGTCCGGACCGCCGATGACGAACTTGCCGGTCGGATTGATGTACCACTTGCAGTCGTCGGCAATCTTCAGATCGCCCAGCGCCTCGCGGATATAGGGCTCGACGACGGCGCGAACCTTCTGCGAATCCCAACTGTCATCGAGGTGCTGGGTGGAAAGGACGATCGAAACAGCCTCGGTCGGTTTGCCGTCCACATAGCGCACGGTCACCTGGCTCTTGGCGTCGGGGCCGAGCTTGGCGACATCGCCGTCGCCCTTCTTGCGGGCGGTGGCGAGCAGTTGCAGGATCTTATGGGAGTAGTAGATCGGTGCCGGCATGAGGTCCGGCGTTTCCTTACAGGCGTAGCCGAACATGATGCCCTGGTCGCCGGCGCCTTCGTCACCCTGCTGATCGGCGGCGCTATCGACGCCCTGGGCGATGTCGGCCGACTGCGAGTGCAGGAGCACGTCGATCTTTGCGGTCTTCCAGTGAAAACCGTCTTGCTCGTAGCCGATATCCTTGATGGCGCGGCGAGCGGCAGCCTTGAACTTAGAGGGGTTGATGACGTCTTTGCCGTCCTTGTCCTTCTTCATCAGGCTCGGCGGCAGACGGACTTCGCCGGCGATCACGACGCGGTTGGTCGTTGCCAGCGTTTCGCAGGCGATGCGCACGCCCCAGGGGTTTACGCCGGTCTTTGCGGCTTCGCGATAGACCAGATCCACGATTTCGTCGGAGATACGGTCACAGACCTTGTCCGGGTGACCTTCGGCTACAGACTCGCTGGTAAACAGATAATTCGCACGCATTCGGGATTCCCCTCAAAGAACAAATGTCCCTCAAGGTTTAGACAGTTCGACACCAAAAAACAAGCCGCAGAAGGATATAAATATGTCTTTATGTCCGGTCATCACGGATAATTTTTTGCAGAAAACATTAAAAAAGCGGTCAAAATGACCGCTTTCTGCATATCCAGATGTTCCGCCGCCTACTCGGCGTCGGCTTCCGCGGCGAGCGCCTTCACCAGTTCCACGATCTTGCGACGGACCTTGGCGTCGGTGATTTTCACGAAAGCGCGGTTGAGCTGCAGCCCTTCTGAAGAGGACAGGAAGTCGACCACGTAGTTGGAGCTGGAGGCTTCCGCCATGCCGCCGGCCGAGGTCGAATGTTCGCCGGGGGCATCCTCGAAAAAGAAGGAGACCGGGACGTTCAGAATGCTCGAAATGTTCTGCAGACGGCTCGCGCCGACGCGGTTGGTGCCCTTCTCGTATTTTTGAATCTGCTGGAACGTAATGCCCAGGCTCTCGCCGAGCTTTTCCTGGCTCATTCCGAGCATGGTGCGCCGGAGGCGAATGCGGCTGCCGACGTGGATATCAATCGGATTCGGCTTTTTCTTATTTTCAATCATGAGAGTGCCTTAGCAAAAGTTGAAAACCGGTCCTGGGACCACGGCTGCCTCGTACCATCCTCTATAACGCCACGTTGTAAGCTACATGGATTTAACATTAAGCATACGTTAAGAAGCTGAGTGGAAACCACTATGCAATTTTAGGGGTTTTTGGTCAATTCATCCTTGAAATAAAACCAACGCGTGAAATGAGACTGATCAAACCCAACGCCCCCAACAGCAACCAGAAATATGTGCTTCGAGAACTGGCGTCACTGCGTGAAAAGGTTGCACTACTCAGGGTCGCGTCGACAAATCCCTGCTGATTGAAATCGACCCCCGAAATGACGCGGCCCCGCGCGTCGACAAACGCTGAAATTCCCGTATTGGCGCTGCGTATCAATGGCAACCCGTATTCGACGGCGGTGACGCGCGCCTGCAGAAAGTGCTGATACGGGCCGGGCGTGTCGCCGAACCAGGCGTCGTTGGTAACGTTGAGGATCGCGCCGGCATCGGCGATCTGCGGCGACATCTCGTTCGGGAAGATGATTTCATAGCAGATCAACGGATAGAGCTTCAGGCCGTTCGGCATGCTGAGCAGCGAGCGGCTTGCCGCGGCGGAAAATCCGCCCGGCATTTCCACGATGTTCTCTATCCCCAAACGGCGAAAGAAGGGCTCGAACGGCAGGTACTCGCCGAAAGGCACCAGGTGCACCTTGTCCGAGGCGCCGATGATCTGGCCACGGCCGTCGATGACGTATATCGAATTGTAATAGCGCGGCGCCGCCCCCGGCCCCATATCCTCGGCCCTGACGGCCCCGGCAATCAGGATCTGATCATCGTCGAGCGTATCGGCAATACGGGAGAGTGCATCCTTGTTGTCCGTGATGAGAAAGGGGATCGCGGTTTCCGGCCAGACGATGATGTCGGGACGCTTGCCGCCTTGCTTTGCGGGCTGGACGGAGAGCGACAGATGCTTCTCGAAGATCGCCTCCCTATCGGCGGCGCTGTCCATCTTGTCCGACTGGTCGATCGCCGGCTGGACGATGCGCACCACAGGTTGTGGCCCGGCCGCTACAGGCGCCTCCGGCCGGCTAAGCGCGTAGGCGCCGTAGCCGAGATGGCCGGCGAACAGAAGAGCGGCAAGCGAAAGCCCGGGGATGGCGCCCTGACGCGTGCCGAGAAGCGCCGGCGCGGAAAAGGCGAAGACGGCAAGCGCTGTCACGCCGAGCGTGCCGATGAGGTGCGCCGATTGCATCATCAGCGGCACGGGCATGGCGCCATAGCCGATGGCATTCCATGGAAATCCGGTAAAGGCAAAGCTGCGCAGCCATTCGGCAAGGCCAAACCCCAGGGCAAGTGCGGCAATCCGCCCCATGCCATCCGACCAGAACAGCCGCGCAATGACCGTCGCCAGCCCATAAAAGATCGCCAGCACCGCCGGGAGCCCGATCAGTGCCAACGGCAGCGCCCAGGCAAATTCCTCGGCGTCGATCATCAGCGCATGGCCGAGCCACCAGAGCCCCGCGACGAAATAGCCGAAGCCGAACAGCCACCCGGTCAGGAAAGAGGGCCAGAGCCGGCCGAGATAGCCGCTGTCGGGCGATGCGGCCGCGCCATCCATCAGCCAGACCAGAAGCGTGAAGGACACGAACATCGCCGCGAAAAAGCCGATGGGCGCAAGCGCGAGAACGCCGATCGCTCCGGCGAGAATGGTAAGAACGGCGCGCTTGAAACCCCAGACGAGGATGATCCTCCCTGCAAGCCCTTCCATGCACGCGCTCCTTCAGCTGCGAATCAACTTCGCTCGCAGTCTTTCAAAAAAGGCGCGATTTGTCGTCCTGGCGCACAACCGTTTAAATCGGAATGGAGCCAAAGAAGGGACTATGCACACATTCAAAGTGCGAGATCGTCCTTGGCCCGTCACAAATGACGCGCCGCGCTTTGGGAATGGGTGGCTATACCGAGGCGTCCCGTTCGGCGCTGCGGTCATCGGCAACGCCTTCCACCGGCTGGTCGCGCTCGATCGCGCCGGCTTCGGCCTCGGGTCTTGTCGTGCGGCGGCGCGCGACATGGCGCTTGCGCGTGATGCGCACGCGCTTGATGCGGCGGGGATCGGCGTCGAGGATCTGGAATTCGAAGCCCGGCAATGCCTGGACCAGTTCGCCACGGACGGGAATGCGTCCAAGCGCGGAAAAGATCAGGCCGCCCAGCGTGTCGACCTCGTCCACCTGTTCGGAAACGTCGAAATCCGGGCCGATCGCCTCGGCGATCTCCTCGATCTCGACGCGCGCATCGGCAACGAAGATATCTTCCGACACGCGCCGGAACATCACCTCGTCATCGTCGTGCTCGTCGTCGATGTCGCCAACGACCATTTCGACGATGTCTTCGTGCGAGGCCAATCCGTCGGTGCCGCCATACTCGTCGATGACGAGCGCCATCTGGGTGCGGTTGACCTGCATGCGCCGCAGGAGATCGGCCGCCAGCATCGACGGCGGTACGAACAGAATTTTACGGATGATGCCCGCCTCGACGACGGTCTTTTGCAGATCGACGCGGGAAAGATCGAAGTTCGGCTTGGCCGCGCGCGGCGATTTCTCGGGCTTCTCGCTATTCGCCACTTGCGCGGCTGCGGACTTCGGGCTGCCGCGACGCTTGTTGCGGGCCTGCTTGGCGACGTAGGACAGGAGATCGCGGATATGGACCATGCCGCGCGGATCGTCGAGCGTTTCGCAATAGACCGGCATGCGGGAGCGACCGGACTCTTCGAAAAGGATCATCAGTTCGCCGATGGTGATCGTCTGATCGACGGCTTCGATATCGGCGCGCGGCACCATCACGTCCTCGACGCGCACTTCGCGGAAACGCAAGATATTGTGCAGCATCGCCCGCTCGTCGGGCGAAAACGCGTCGTCATCGGTCCCGTGCGTCATCAGCGCATCGGCGATGTCCTCGCGCAGCCGCGAGCCTTGCGCCGGTCGCAGCACACGCGCTGCCCGCGCCCAGAAGGACGAGTGGGATTTTTGGCCGGTCCTGCCGTTACTACTGCCGACCTCGTCGGAAGAGGAGGTGTCGGCTGTCTCTTTGGGCTCGGCGGCCGGCTTGGCTGTAAAGTCGCTCATTTTTCCTGATCAGATCGGATCTTGGCCCGCATAGGGGTCAGATAGCCCAAGCTTCGCCAAAATGCGAGTCTCGAGCCCCTCCATAATCTCGGCGTCCGAATGATTCATATGGTCATAGCCGAAAAGATGCAAGAAACCGTGGACCATAAGATGCGTGAGGTGGTCTTCGAAGCTCTTTTCCAAGTCGGCGGCCTCGCGCGCCACCGTTTCGCGAGCGATCACGATATCGCCGAGCATCGGGCCCGGCATGCCGCCAGGCTCCAACGGAAAGGCCGGAAAAGAAAGCACGTTGGTCGGCTTGTCCTGCTCGCGCCACTCAGCGTTGATCTCGCGGATCGAGGCATCGTCGGTAAAGACGAGCGAAACTTCCGCCGGCATTTTCGGGAAAGGCTGGCTCGCGACCTCGCGCAGATAGGTCGCGGCCGCGCCGAGCACGCGCTCGGCAAGCGCGTGGAGCGCTTCCTCGGAGGGCCAGTCGCCCTCCTCGACGCTGATTTGAATGTCGAGCTCGTTCATTGCCTGTCGTTCCGGCGTCAACTCTGCCGGTCAGCCTCGTCGCCGCCCGGCGTCGCGTAGGTGGCATCGTAGGCGCGAACGATGCGGGCGACCAGCGGATGGCGCACGACGTCCGTGTCCTTGAAGCGGACGATCGAAACGCCTTCGACGCCGTTCAAGAGCTGCAGGGCTTCCACCAGACCCGAGGTCACGCCGCGCGGCAGGTCGACCTGGCTGGGGTCGCCGGTGACGATCATGCGCGAATTCTCGCCGAGGCGCGTCAGGAACATCTTCATCTGCATCGTCGTCGTGTTCTGCGCTTCGTCGAGGATGACGGCGGCGTTGGCCAGCGTGCGTCCGCGCATGAAGGCAAGCGGCGCGATCTCGATGACGCCGGCGGTGATCGCCCGCTCCACCTTGTCTCCTGCCATCATGTCGTAGAGCGCGTCATAGAGCGGCCGAAGATAGGGATCGACCTTCTCCTTCATGTCGCCGGGAAGGAAGCCGAGCCGCTCGCCGGCCTCGACGGCCGGGCGCGACAGAATGATCTTGTCGACGGCGCCGCGCTCCAGAAGCTGGCAGGCCTGGGCGACGGCGAGATAGGTCTTGCCGGTGCCGGCGGGCCCGACGCCGAAGACGAGTTCGGAGCGTTCCAGCGCCCTCAGATAGGCGTCCTGGGTGGGCGTGCGAGCAATGATAGTCTTCTTGCGGGTCGAAACCTGCGCCATCGTCAGCTTAGCCTTGCGCTCCATGGTCGGCAGGGTCAGCTGGTCGTCGGCGGCAACCGCCATGCGGATCGCGCCTTCGACATCGGAGCGCTCGACGCTGCCGCCCTTCTGTAGCTTGTCATAGAGGTAGTCGAGGGTGCGGCGAGCCTGGTTGGTCGCCAGCACATCGCCGGTGATGACGACGGAATTGCCGCGGGCGCGGGCGTCGATGTTGAGCCGTTGTTCAAGCAGCTTGAGGTTCTGATCGAACTGGCCAAACAATTCGCTGGCGAAGCGATTGTTCTCGAACGTCAGGACGAAGTGATTGGCGTCGCTTTGGGTGCGTGGTTGACGCGGTGAAGAGGAAACCAATTCTTGTCCGTTCAAGCGGCGAGGCTCCTTTGCCAGACCGGAGAGCTACGCCACCTCTGCGAAAAGGCTGTTCGTGCCGGTTCCGGTGATTCGTACATTGATAATGTCACCTATTTGCGATGCTTTTGCATCAACATTCACAGACTGTAACCAGGGAGAACGTCCAATCAGCTGACCGGGCATGCGGCCGGGTTTTTCAAGAAGCAGATCGATGACCTTGCCGATACAGCCTTGCGCGAATTCCTGCTGCTGCTTCAAGAGCAGTGCCTGCAGTCTTTCCAGCCGTTCCGCCTTGATCTCTTCGGGCACCTGGTCCTTCAGCTCCGCGCCCGGCGTCCCTGGCCGGGTCGAATATTTGAACGAAAAGGCCTGTGCATAACGCACCTCCTCGACGAGCCTGAGTGTATCCTCAAAATCCTGGTCTGTCTCCCCCGGGAAGCCGACGATGAAATCGCCGGAAAGGGCAATGTCGGGCCGCGCCTCGCGGATCCGGTCGAGGAGCGCCAGATATTCGGAGGTGTTGTGGCGCCGGTTCATGGCCTTCAGAATGCGGTTGGAGCCGGATTGGACAGGCAAATGCAGATACGGCATCAGCTCGCGCAGATCGCGGTGCGCGCCGATCAGCCGGTCGTCCATGTCGCGCGGATGGCTGGTCGTATAGCGCAGGCGCGCAAGCCCCGGGATTTCGGCCAGGCGATAGAGCAGGTCGCCAAGGCTCCAGCTCTCGCCCTTCGGGCCAGCGCCGTGCCAGGCGTTGACGTTCTGGCCGAGCAGCGTGATTTCGCGAACCCCGCCGGCCACCAGCTTCTCTGCCTCCTCGACGATCTGTGCGACCGGGCGGGAGACTTCTGAACCGCGTGTATAGGGCACGACGCAGAAGGTACAGAACTTGTCGCAGCCTTCCTGCACGGTCAGAAAAGCGGTGACGCCGCGGGCGCGGATCGTTGCTCTTTCCGGCGCTGGCAGATGTTCGAACTTGTCCTCGAGCGCATATTCCGTATCGACGACGCGCTCACCCCCCTTGGCGCGGCGAAGCGCATCGGGCAGGCGGTGGTAGGTCTGCGGGCCGATCACCACGTCGACCGCCGGCGCCCGGCGAAGAATCTCTTCGCCCTCGGCCTGCGCGACGCAGCCGGTCACGCCGATCATCATCTCACGGCCGTCGGCTGCCTTCCTCTTCTTCATATCGCGCAGACGGCCAAGCGCCGAATAGACCTTCTCGGCTGCCTTTTCGCGAATATGGCAGGTGTTGAGCAGGACGAGGTCGGCCTCCTCCATGTCTTCCGTCGGCTGGTAGCCGTCACGCGCGAGCGCATCGCTCATCCGCGTCGAATCGTAGACGTTCATCTGACAACCGTAGGTCTTGATGAAAACCTTACGGCTGTTGGAGCCATCCCGAAGCGTTTCAGGCGGCGTCAAAAGGGCGCTTTCCTTGATCATGCCCGCTACTTAGTGGTTTTTTGCCCCGGTGAAAACGTGAATCTTGATCGCGCGCACTTCGGGGAGGACGCCGCACGGCAAAGTCTTGCCTATTGGCGCGCATTTTCATGTATTTACCAGCTGATGGAAGCGGCGGCGCCGAGCTTTGGCCGCAATTCCAAGGCCTCTTCAGTTCGACGCCCGCCGATCGGATGCGGCTTTCCATTCTCGCTAAGGACGCCATGGATTCGCCTGCCCAATCCACCCCCTACTTTTCCCAGTGGGAAACTCCGGAAATGACTTTGCCGGTTCTCGCGGAGGGTCCGACGGCGCTGCTGCGTGATCCGCTGTGGGCATCCTCGGGCGCGACGACCGTCGAAGAATATGCGCTTTGGGCGAACAATATTTGCGGCATCGCCTGTCTCAAGATGATCCTCGCGAGCCGCGGCCGAGCCTATCCGACGATGGAGCTGGCGCGAGCCTGCACTGCCCATGGCGGCTATGTGGTCAGCCAAGACGGCGGCTCGATCAAGGGCCTGATCTATGCACCCTTCGTCGAGTATGTCCGGGAGGCTTTCGGCCTCAAGGCAGAGGTGATCACGCAACTGCCGACGGCAGGCATTGCGGATCTGCTCTTGCGGCATCCGTTCTTCATCGCTTCGGTGAACAGCGGCATCCGCTGGCCGGATCGCGAGCCTCCGTCGAAAGGCGGGCACCTGGTACTCGTCACGGCAGCAACGCGTGGAACCGTACGCTTTCATAATCCATCGGGACATACGCGCGAAACGCAGGAAAACGTGACGTTATCCGTCAATGATTTTGATCGCTTCTTCGCCAATCGCGGCATCGCGATCGGCTTTTAATCTGGAGTCGTGAATGTCTGCACGAATACGCGTCGCAATACTCTTCGGGGGCCGCTCGGCCGAGCACGATGTTTCCATCATGTCCGCGACGAACGTCATCTCAGCGATCGACCAAAACCGCTATGATGTCGTACCCATCAAGGTCACACGTGAGGGCAAATGGCTGCTGTCGGACACGGTTTCAGCCGAACTCGGTTCCGCGCACGAGACTGAAGTGGCACTCCTTCCAGGCGGGCGGGGACGCATGCTTGCAAAGCGTCCAGACGGTTCTTTCAATGAGCTTTCGCCGGTTGACGTGCTCTTTCCCGTCCTTCACGGCCCGTTCGGTGAGGACGGCTCGGTGCAAGGCTATGCCGAGGTGGCCGACATCCCCAATGTCGGGTGCGGCATCATGGCGTCCGCGGCGGCGATGGACAAGGATATCGCCAAGCGCCTGCTTCGCCAGGCCGGGATTTCGGTTGCCCCTTCGGTGACGGTCGAAAAGGAGGACAAGATCGATGCGTCCGCGATCTTGCAGACCCTTGGCTCACCTCTCTTCGTCAAGCCATGCAGCCAGGGCTCCTCCTTCGGAGTCAGCAAGGTCAGCGACGTGAGCATGCTCCGCAAAGCTCTCGACGAAGCCTTCAGATACGGGGACAAAGCTCTGATCGAGGCTTTCGTCGAGGCTCGCGAGATCGAGTGCGCGGTCCTGGAAGATCAGAACCGCGTGCTCACCGTTTCCGCGCCGGGGGAAATCATTCCGGCCGCCTCCCACGGTTTTTACAGCTACGATGCCAAATATACCGACGCGGACGGCGCCTTGGTAAAGATCCCAGCCGATCTCGAACCAGCCGTCGCTGAGAAGGCCCGGCGCATGGCCGAGCGCGGATTTCGCGCACTTGGCTGTGAAGGCATGGCCCGCGTCGATTTCTTCTTGCGGGCGAACGGCGACCTCTTGATCAACGAGATCAACACGCTTCCCGGCTTCACCAACATCAGCATGTATCCCAAGGCGATGGCTGCAAGCGGCATCGCCGGAGGCCCCCTGGTTAGCATGCTGATCGAGCATGCTCTTGAGCGTTACCGCAGGCGGGCTTAGCCGGAAATTCGAGGCAACGGATCGCCACGACCGCGCAGCCTTGCGGAAAGCATAGTGCGGATGCGGTCGGCGACGGTGGCGCTTACGTGCTTGCGGTTGCTGTCGGCGCGATAGTCGACCGCCTCGCCGAAACAGATGTCGACATCGATAGCGCCGCAGGCAAGCAGCGCTTTCAAATGAGGGATGAGCTCGATATCGCCCGGCCAAGCCGCGATCGGGCGGTGGTAGCGTCCCATCGCCGTGCCGTAGATGCGGGTATAGGCGATCGCCACCGGCTGGACGTGGACGACGTCGCCGGGCGCCTGTTCGAGCGCCATGGCGGCGGCGCCGAAAAGCGAGGACTTCACCTCGAGAAGACGGTTGCCATCCGAGGTCGTGCCTTCGGGAAAGAGCACCATGATCTCGCCGCCGGCCATGCGCTCGGCGATCTCGTTGACCTGATGGCCCGTCTTGCGCTTTTCTTCGCGCTTGACGAAGACGCTCTTCTGCATGCGGGCGAAATGGCCGAAGATCGGCCAGTCGCGAACTTCCGACTTGGCGATGAAAGCAACGTCGGCGATCGAGGAGAGCACCAGGATATCGATCCAGGAGGCATGGTTCGCGGCCAGCATCAACGGCCGCTGGCGCTCCATGTCGCCGATGACATGCACGCGAATGCCGAGCCAATAACAGACGATGCGGTGCCAGTAGCGCGGCAGATAGCGGCGAAGTTTCCAGTCGAAACGTAGGCTGAGCAACTGCAACGGCAGGAGAACAAGGCTTGCGGCCGCGATTGCGATCGCCGCCAAGCCGAGGCGCAGCCAGGAGATCACGTTCGCATCCCTCGCGCAGCCGTCACCTCAACGCTCATCCTGCTTTAAGGGAACGCCGTAGAGTTCGAGCCGATGGTCGACGAGCTTGAAGCCGTGTTCACGGGCGATCCGCTCCTGCAGCGCCTCGATTTCAGGCGAGCGGAACTCGATGACCTGACCTGTCTTCAGGTTGATCAGGTGATCGTGATGTTCTTCCGGGATCGTCTCGTAGCGCGAGCGGCCGTCGCGGAAATCGTGGCGGGCGATGATGCCGGCGTCCTCGAACAGCTTGACGGTGCGATAGACCGTCGAGATCGAGATCTTCGGATCGACGGCGACGGCGCGGCGATGCAGCTCCTCGACATCAGGGTGATCCTCGGATTCCTGGATGATCTTCGCGATGGTGCGGCGCTGCTCGGTCATGCGCATGCCGCGCTCGGCACAAAGTTCCTCCAGCGATTTCGCAATATCCGTCATGAAAGCGGTCTTTAAGTCCTCGGCACGTCGTGAATGACGCGCGGCGCTGTCGTTCGGGATAGGGACTAGCGAAGAACGCGCCGCATGACAAGCGCCGTCGACTTCGCGCCCTTTTCATCCACGTAGTATGCCTGGCGTTCGCCCACCTTCTCGAAGCCGAGCTTGGCATAGAGGCCAAGCGCCGGCCGGTTGCCGCCGTCGACCTCCAGAAAGATGGTTTCGCCGCCGCGCCCGCGCGCCTCGCGCATCGCCGCCTGCATGAGCCGCCAGCCGAGGCCGGTCCGGCCAAGCTTGGCATTGACGGCGATCGTCAGGATTTCCGCCTCGCCGGCCACGTGGCGGGCGAGCACGAAACCCCGCAGCGGCTTCTTCAGAAGCGCGTTAGACTGGCGGGCAACAAAGCCGAAAACGGTTTCCTGGCTCAGCAGACTGTGAAACTCGCCGTCGTTCCAAGGCCGGGAGAACCGTCCCTGATGCAGCATCGCCACCTCCACGCAATCCTCCGGCTCCATCGCGATGATCTCGAACTGGGGCTTCAGCGTAAGGTAGGATTCAAGCATGGTCACATCCGGGCAACCGCGAACCCGGCCTGCGGTTTGACGTCGGGGCCGCGGAGATAAAGGGGTTTCGGCTTGTCGCCCGCAGGCTTTTTTGCCCCGAGACGGGCGACGATGGAAATCGGGAAGGTGTCGGCGACGGGTTCGGTCGGCGGATGGCCGATGAGGCCGGCCGCGGAGCCGACGACGGTTCCGTCAAAACCCGCGGCGAGCGTTCTGGCATCTTCGACCGTCAGCGCCTGCGGCTCACCGGCCGCATGGCCGTGCTTGTCGAAGGGCTGGAAATAGACCTCGTTGCGCTTGGCGTCCATCGCCGCGATTACAGCACGACCCGGGGCTTGCCGGAACGCCGCGGCTGCCATCACTTCGAGCGTGGAAACGCCGACTACGGGCACGCCGAGCGAGAGAGCGAAACCGCGTGCGGCGGCAACACCGACGCGAATGCCGGTGAACGAGCCGGGGCCGACGGTGACGGCAATACGCTCGACCCGATCGAGCGTCAGCTTTGCCGTATCAAGCACGTGATCGAGAACGGCCATCAGGCGTTCGGCGTGGCCCTTACCGATCGTCTCGGTAACTTCCGCCAACACCAAATCTCCGTCGCTGTCATAGAGAGCGACTGCACAGTCCACGCCTGCCGTGTCGAGCGCCAGTACAATCATCCGCAATCGTCCGAAAGAACCGTCGTCAGACCGCTTCGACCTCCTGAACTTCCGGAACGAAATGGCGAAGCAGATTCTGGACGCCGTGTTTCAGCGTCGCCGTCGACGACGGGCAACCGGCGCAGGAGCCCTTCATGTTGAGATAGACCTTGCCGTCGCGAAAACCGCGGAAGGTGATGTCGCCGCCATCCTGGGCGACCGCCGGGCGGACGCGGGTTTCAAGCAGTTCCTTGATGGTCAGCACGATCGTTTCGTCGCCCTCGTCGAAAAACTCGCCGCCGGCGTCGAGCTCCTCCGAAGAGGTGGACGATGCCCCCATGACCGGCTTGCCGGACATGAAATGCTCCATGATCGAACCGAGGATAACCGGCTTAAGATGCTGCCACTCCTGGCTTTCCTTGGAAACCGTGATGAAGTCGTAGCCGAAATAGACGCCGGTTACGCCCGGAATCTCGAAGAGACGCGCGGCAAGCGGAGACACGTCGGCCTCATCGGCGCTGCGGAAATCGGCGGTGCCGCTTTCCATCACCACCTTGCCCGGCAGGAATTTCAGCGTTGCCGGGTTCGGCGTGGCTTCGGTCTGTATGAACATCGGCATCTCCATGCGGACGGCTGCGGGATCGCTTCGTCCGCTTCAGCCATGGGATTTTTAGAATTCTTCAAAAGAAGATATGCGCTTTGCTTGCCCCAATCAAGAGACTGACAGTCAAGAATTTGCCTGGGCTCAGCGACTGCTCAGCAGAGCGCATCGATTTCCTCGTTGGTCAGCGTATCGGGGAGCACCGTGACCGGAATGGGAAAAGCAGCCCCTCGACCGGCAACCGAGGAAACCAACGGCCCCGGTCCCTCCTTGGCGGAACCGGCCGCAAGTACCAGGATCGCCACGTCCCGATCGTCCTCGATCGCGGCATTGATCTGCTCGGCGACGCCGCCTTCGCGGATCACCACCTCAGGCTCGATGCCGATCGTTTCGCGCACGAGCTGCGCCGTCTTGGCAACGGTCGCCTCGGCTTCCTCGCGCGCCTCGGCACGCATGATCTCCTCCACCCCCAGCCATTGCTGGAAGTCGCCTTCGGGGATCACATAGAGAAGAACAAGACCGCCATTGGAATTCTTGGCGCGCCGGCCGGCGTAATGGACGGCGCGCTGACATTCGGGTGTCCCATCGATCACCGCCATGAACTTGCGGCGATGGCCCTCGAGCCGGGAGAGTCGCTGTGAAACCATGAGGCGAACTCTGACACCGGAACGGAGAGATTTGCAAGCCCCTGCTAAAGGGCTCGCAAGACGTCGTCAGTAGATGAAGCCGATGATGTCGCGGACTTCCTTCATCGTCACTTCGGCGCGGGCGCGCGCGCGTTCGCTACCGTCGCGAAGAACCGCGTCGATATGGGCGGGATCGTCCATCAGGCGGCGCATCTCGCTGGTGATCGGGGACAGCACGTGGACGGCGAGATCGACGAGCGCCGGCTTGAAGACGGAGAACTGCTGTCCTCCGAACTCCTGCAGCACGTCTGCCTTCGACCTGTCGGCAAGTGCCGCATAGATGCCGACGAGATTGTCGGCCTCGGGGCGCCCGGCAAGGCCATCCACTTCACTCGGCAAGCCCTCGGGATCGGTCTTGGCCTTGCGGATCTTCTTCGAGATCGCCTCCTCGTCGTCCATCAGATTGATGCGCGACAGATCCGATGCGTCGGACTTCGACATCTTCTTGGTGCCGTCGCGAAGCGACATCACGCGCGGCGCCGGGCCGTCGATCAGCGGTTCCACCATCGGGAAATAGGCATGCACGGGCTCGTCGCCGACCGTGATGTCGATGCCATAGCCGCTGCGGCGGATGTGCTCCATGTAGTCCATGTTGAACTTCATGGCGATGTCGCGCGCGAGCTCCAGATGCTGCTTCTGGTCGTCGCCAACAGGCACATGCGTGGCGCGGTAAACAAGGATGTCGGCCGCCATCAGGCTCGGGTAGGCGTAGAGGCCGAGGGAGGCCTGCTCGCGATCCTTGCCGGCCTTGTCCTTGAACTGCGTCATGCGGTTCATCCAGCCGAGGCGGGCGACGCAATTGAAGATCCAGGCAAGTTCCGCATGCTGCGGCACCGCCGACTGATTGAAGACGATATGCTTTTTCGGGTCGATGCCGGAGGCGATGAAGGCGGCGGTGATCGAGCGGATCTGGCCCGGCATGTCCTCGTGGACGAGCTGCGCCGTCAGCGCATGCAGGTCGACGACGCAATAGATGCAGTCGTTGTTTTCCTGCAGCGCCACGAACTTGCGGATCGCGCCGAGATAGTTGCCGAGATGGAGGTTGCCGGTCGGCTGAACGCCGGAAAATACGAGCGGCTTGAATGCAGTCATGTCGTCCTCAATAGGCTGGTGGAGGGCCCCAGGGCGCAATATTCGCCCATGTAGCTAACGCTGCGGCTTATGCATGGCCAAACGCCTACAATCAAGGGGTTTGCAGGCGCTTTTCAGGCCGCTGGCTGAATGAGATCCCAGCTGTTGCCGTAGGGATCCGAAAAGACCGCGACAGTGCCATAGGCCTCGTGGCGGGGCGCTTCGAGAAAACGCACGCCCTTGGCGGTCATCGCCGCGAAATCACGCGCGAAATCGTCGGTCTTCAGGAAGAACCCGACGCGCCCGCCGGTCTGGTTCCCGATCGCGCCTGTCTCAGCCTTCCCGACTGCGAGCGCAAGCAGCAATCCAGCCCCCTCGCCGCCGCGCGGCTTGACGACGAGCCAGCGCTTGCCTTCCGGTTGCAGCGTATCCTCAAGGCAATCGAAGCCTAGAACGCCACAATAGAAACTCTTCGCGCGATCGTAGTCGTCGACGACGAGCGTCACGAGGAAAAGGGACTGCACAGCCATTCTGGTCTCCATGGGGTCGAAGCGTTTCGGCGCCTGCAGTGAATCATTTCCGCTCGGGCAAAATGAACCGCACCGGAAGAAGAATGACGGGCTTACCACGCAGATAGCCCATCACGCGCCAGTACAAATCAGTTTAAGCTTAAATTGCCTCATGTCCACTAGCTTCCGCTAGGGAAGTATACAGAAAACTACATGAAATTTGCTTATTCCGGCGAAAAATATGGCGTCGTAATGCGAATTGACGACACTGTATAGCTATATATTAGTACTCGCTTACACATAAATGCCATTTTTAGAATAGTATTTCAATTCCCCAGCTTTGTAGCCGCGTGCAACGTCACCATTGGGGGAATGTCATGCGAAGCGCCTTTTCTCTCGCGCTGGCGAGCCTCTTTGCGTTCCTTTCCACGACCACGAGCCAAGCCGAACCGGCAAAAATCCAAAAGCCGAGCATCGCGCAAAGGGATGTGACGCCGGCTACCTATGCCTTACAAACGGCAAGCGTCGGCGCGAGTTGTTTTCCGGAGCGACTGCGTGGCGTCCTTGCCTATATCGCCATGCGCACGAAACACAGCCCCTTGGTGACCTCCGGCTATCGCCCGCACGCCAGCCGCCGCGGATCGCTCCATCGCAGCTGCATGGCCGCCGATATCCGCATGCCGGGCGTCTCCTATCATGCGATCCTCGCCGCCGCCGCCGACGCACCCGGTATCGGTGGGATCGGCACCTATTGCAACGGCATCGTCCATGTGGACGTCGGGCCGAAGCGGCGGTGGAACTTCTGCACCTCGCGCCGTCACCCCTCGCCGTTGATCGCCTCGGCGGATGCCGATGATGGTGCGGATGCGGGCGGCTTGCGGTTCAAGTTGCGGCGGATCATGCCGAAGTCCGCGCCGCCGATCACGAAGGCGGCCGTAAAATACACGGCCATGGAAATGAGTATGAGCAAGCCCAAGGTCGAGACCTTGGTGAGCAACGACACGCCAGAGGCCAGCCACGGCTCCCACCGGTGAGCCAGGTAGAGGATGGCCGCCCCCATGATCGCCGAGGCGACCATCAGCAGCACGGCTCGGCGTGCCAACGCCCATTCCCAGGTCAGATGGCCACGCCGCAGCAGCGTGGTGAACAAAAGCACGGTGCTTAGCCAACCGGCACAGGTTTCGGCCGTCGCAATGCCGCGCGCTCCAAAATACGGGAAGAGACTAAGCGCAATCGCGCAGTTGACGGCGACGGCAACCGCCGAAAAGCGCATCGGCGTACGCGTGTCCTCGCGCGCATAGAAACCGGGCTGCAGCGCCTTGATCAGCACGAAGGCCGGCAAGCCGAGGCCGTAGATCGCAAGGATCGAGCCGACAAGGGCGGTATTTTCCTGGTGAAACGCGCCGCGCTCATAGAGAACGCGGATGATCTCGTCGCAAAGGATCCAGAGCGCTACCGCCGCCGGCAGCGTCAGGAAAAGCACGAACTCGATCGAGCGGTTCTGCAGATTACCGGCTTCCTTGAGATGCCCGGACTTCAGCGCGCGCGCCAGTTCCGGCAGAAGAACAACGCCGACGGCGATGCCGACGACCCCGAGCGGCAGCTGGTAGATGCGGTCGGCATATTGGAGTGCCGCGATCGCGCCTTCCTTGCTGGAGGCGATCGCCTGGCCGATCATCTGGTTGATCTGTGTAATGCCGCCGGTGACGGCCGCCGGGACTGCTAGAATAAGCAGCCGCTTCACATTCGGGGTGAACCGCGGCATGCGGATCCCGATATTGATGCCGGCGTGGAGAACGCCGACATAAACGACGAGAAGCTGCAGGATGCCGGCGGCGAGCACGCCCCAGGACATGTACCAGGCCGTCGCATAGGCGTCGGCACCCGTCCACAGCGAATAGAACAATGCGCCGATCATCATCACATTGAGAAAGATCGGGGCGACGGCCGCCGCAAAGAAATGGTGCAGCGAGTTCAGCATGCCGCTCATCATCGCCGTCAGCGACATGCACATGAGATAGGGGAACATCACCGCCGCCATGCGCACGGTGATCGAGAATTTCTCCGGATCGTTGGCAAAGCCCGGCGCGATGACCCAGCGCACCAGGAGCGGCATCGACAACTCCATGGCGATGGTGATTAAAAACAACACCGAAAAAAGAACGCCGAAAACCTCTTCGGAAAAGCGCTTGGCGCCTGCGATGCCGTTCGCCTCGATCTCCTTGGCAAACAGCGGCACGAAGGCGGCGTTGAACGCTCCTTCGGCGAATAGCCGGCGAAACAGGTTCGGAAACCGGAAAGCGGCATAGAACACGTCAGCCATCGGCCCGGTGCCGAGGGCTGCCGCCATCAGCGTCTCGCGGGCAAAGCCGAAGATGCGGCTTCCAAGCGTTGCGCCTCCGACGGTTGCGAATTTCCTGACCAGACTCATGCGGCGGTATCGGCCTTCTTTTCAGCGGACTGCTGGCTGGCGGAGGCCGGCGCGATCATGCCGTTCGGCATTTGCTCGCGCAGTTCGTCCTCTTCACCCGCCATCACGACGCGCAGCCGCGCGACGATGTTGGCTCGCTTGTTTTCGTTGGTGATCTTCTGTCCGACGAGGTCGGTCACGTAGAACGTATCGATGACTTTCTCGCCGAAGGTTGTGATGCGTGCGGACTGGATGTCCAGCGAGAGATCGGAAAGCACCGCCGTGATCTCCGACAGCAGACCGGTGCGGTCCAGGCACTCGACCTCGATGACGGTGAACTTGTTCGACAGGCTGTTCGACATCGTCACCGACGGCGGGATCTCGAAAGCTTTCGTCTTGCGACGGTTCTTGCTGCGGGTCGCAATTACTTCCGGCAGACGCTTGCGGCCGGAAAGCACATCCTCGATCATCTTGCCGATGGTCGCGGCGCGGCGCAACTCGTCCTCGTCGTTCGGGAGTTCGCGGTTGATATGGATCGTGTCGAGCGCCCGGCCGTCGGACGTCGTGAAGATCTGGGCGTCGGCGATGTTGGCGCCGGCGGCGGCACAAGCGCCGGCAATGACCGTCAGCAATCGCGGATGGTCAGGAGAAAGCACGGTGATTTCCGTGATGGCGTGGAAACTGTCGGTGCGCACCATCGTGTTCAGCGCCTGGCCGGCCTTGTCGGCCTGGCGGATGAAGCGCGTGTGGCGGATCTGGTCCTCCAGCGGCACCGAAAGCAGATACGGCTGATAGTGCAGCTTGCTATAGGTCTTGCGGTCCTTCTGGCTCCAGTCGGAGAGCGCGTTGAAGAGCGCCTCGGCCGCAAACTGCGCCCGCTCCTTGCGCGACACCTCGGAAAAGCCGCCCGACAGCAGCAGCTCGGTCTCATAATAGAGCGTCCGCATCAGCTGCCCCTTCCAGCCGTTCCAGACGCCCGGACCGACGGCGCGCGTGTCGCAGACAGTCAGCACCAAAAGCATCTTCAGACGATCCAGCGATTGCACCCGGTCGGCAAAATCGGTGATCGTCTTGCGGTCGGTCAGGTCGCGGGTCTGCGCGACCATGGACATGAGCAGATGCTGCTCGACCAGCCAGACGACTAGCTCCGTCTGCTTCGGCGTTAGGCCGAAGCGCGGGCAAAGCTTTCGCGCCACCTTTGCACCGGCGATCGAATGATCCTCCTGCCGTCCCTTGGCGATGTCGTGCAGGAGAACGGCGACGTAAAGCGCCTCGCGATCCTCGATGCCCGGCATGAGCTTGTTGACAAGGGGGTGGATCTCATCGGCATGACCCTTGTCGATCTCCGACAACACCTCGACGGAGCGGATCAGATGCTCGTCGACCGTATAGTGATGATACATGTTGAACTGCATCATCGAGACGATCTTGCCGAATTCCGGGATGAAGCGGCCAAGCACGCCCGCCTCGTTCATGCGTCGCAGCATCAAAGCCGGGTCGCGTTTCGAGGTCAGGATCGCCATGAAGAGACGGTTCGCCTCCTCGTTCTCGCGTAGCTCGTTGTCGATCAGCGACAGCGAGCGGGTAACCCGCTTCAGCGTATCGGGATGGAACTCCAGGCCGTTGAGATCCGCCACATGGAAGAGACGAATGAGACTTACGGGATCGCGCTTGAACGCGTCGGGATCGCTGAGCGCGATGCGGCCGCGGTCGTCGACGAATTCGAGCGTGCCCGAAACGCGGCGCGGCCGGTGGGCAAAGCGGCTGATGGCGGCCGTGAAGCCGGGCGTCGCCTTGGCCTGCTGATCCTCAAGCGCCGCGCAGAGAATGCGCGTCAGATCGCCGACGTCCTTGGCCACGAGGAAATAGTGCTTCATGAAGCGCTCGACCGCCGATAGGCCCGGCCGGGCGTGATAACCAAGCGCCTCGGCAATATCGCGCTGGATGTCGAAGGACAGCCGCTCCTCCGCCTTGCCGGTCAGAAAATGCATATGGCAGCGCACGGCCCAAAGGAAATCTTCCGCCTTCTGGAAGAGCCGGTATTCCTGCTTTGACAGCACGCCGACGCCGACCAGATCGGCCGTGTCGTGAACATGGTAATAATACTTCGAGATCCAGAAGAGCGTGTGCAGGTCGCGAAGCCCGCCCTTGCCTTCCTTGACGTTGGGCTCGACCAGATAGCGCGTGTCACCCGCCTTGCGGTGGCGCTCGTCGCGCTCGGCAAGCTTTGCGGCGATGAATTCGGGACCTGTGCCGGTGACGATTTCCTTGTCGAAACGTGCGGCGAGATCGCGCGCGAGAGGCTGGTAGCCGCATATGAAGCGTGTTTCGAGGACCGCGGTGCGGATGGTGAAATCGGATTTTGCCAGCCGGAGGCACTCTTCGAGCGTTCGGGTCGCGTGGCCGACCTTGAAGCCCATGTCCCAGAGCACGTAAAGCATGAACTCGACCGCCTTATGCGTCTCATCCTGCGGCCTCGGCAGGAAGAGGAAGAGCAGGTCGATGTCGGAGCCCGGCGCCAGCGTGCCGCGGCCATAGCCTCCGACCGCGGTGATGGCGAACTTGTGCTTCTGCTCCGGGTACATGTGGCCGACGACGATGTCATGCAGCACGGTGATGAGCTGATCCTGGAGCCAGGAGATGCGGTAGGCGCAATTCAGGCCGCTGCCGTCTTCGGAAAGAAGAATTCTTGCTCTTTGGCGGCCGTCGCTGCTCGCCTTTTTCAAGGCCGCAAGCAGCGCTCGGCGAAATTCGTCCGAGCCGGCACCAAGATCCGTGACCAGGCCTTCGCATTCCGCTCGCAGCGCCGCCACATCGAGAATGCCGGAAAAATCGATGTCTTCAGTCGCCATGATGCGCCGACCGGTTTCCTGTTGATTGCCCGCCGCCGCTTTTTGGCGCGCCCGTTTGGTCAAGTGCATGCGCTATAGCCTTTTTGCCTGACAATAGACCAGGCACCATAGTGAAGACATCTTAAATTCGCCAAAACGCCGCAGATGCCAAAAGGCGGCGTCCATCGCCGCGCCCGGCGCCACGCTGTCACGGCAGAAATCGGCCGTTTCAAGGCTGCGTGTCGTCGAACGGTCGCCTCAGATTGCTGACGCTGTACAAAATTTGGCGCGACTGCGCGCCGATTTCATTCAGCAGATCCTTGTCGCACTCCCAATAGCCGGCCTTGGCGATCCGCGTGCTGATGTCGGAAATCCTGTCGCAGACCATGACGAAGTCGAGCATACCGCGCGGGGAATACCAGGCAACCGGTTCTCCATCCTCGTCGGCGCGCTTGAGCGCATCGACGGAGGTGAAGCGGCGTGCCAGCGTGTCGACTTCGGCAACCAGGCTTTCCATGAACATCGTCGTTGTCTCCGACCGGCCTCAGCCGTTCTGCTTCAGCGTTTTCTTCAGTTCGTAAAGCGCGTCGAGCGCTGCGCGCGGCGTCAGATCGTCGAGATCGAGCGCCTTCAGCGCTTCCTCGACCTTCGAAGGCCCGCGCCTGCCGCTTGTCTCCTCACGCCGGACCGCCACCTGGAACAGCGGCAGATCGTCGATCAGCTGGCTTGCCGGGTTCTTGCGGTCGGCGTCTTCGAGCCGCGTCAGCACTTCGCGGGCCCGCGCGACCACCGAGGCAGGCAGGCCCGCAAGCCGCGCGACCTGAATGCCGTAGGAACGATCCGCCGCGCCCGGCCCCACTTCATGCAGGAAGATGACGTCGCCGTCCCACTCCTTGACGCGCATCGTCGCATTCGAAAGACGCCCCAGCTTTTCCGAAAGCACGGTCAGTTCGTGGAAGTGGGTTGCGAACAGGCCACGGCAGCGATTGCCCTCGTGAAGGTGCTCGACGGCCGCCCAGGCGATCGACAAGCCATCGAAGGTCGCGGTCCCACGCCCGATCTCGTCGAGGATGACCAGCGAGCGGTCGGTGGCCTGGTTGAGGATTGCCGCCGTTTCGACCATCTCGACCATGAAGGTCGAGCGGCCGCGCGCCAGATCGTCGGAGGCGCCGACGCGCGAAAACAGCCGGTCGACGACGCCGATGTGAGCTGACGCGGCGGGCACGAAGGAACCCATCTGCGCAAGGATTGCTATCAGCGCGTTCTGGCGCAGGAAGGTCGATTTACCGCCCATGTTGGGGCCGGTGAGCAGCCAGATCGCGCCGTCGCGGCCGCCGGCCACCGGAGACAGGTCGCAGTCGTTGGCGACAAAGGGGCCGCCGGCCTGACGCCGCAGCGCCTGCTCGACCACCGGGTGGCGTCCACCCGTAATCGCGAACATCTTGCCGTCGTCGACGAGCGGCCGGCAATAGGCCTGCTCATCGGCAAGCAGCGCCAGCGCTGCCGCGACGTCGATCACCGCAAGCGCCCGCGCGCCGGCCTTGATCGCTTCGGCTTCGGCAACGACGGAGCCCACCATCCGCTCGAAAGCCGCAAGCTCGATGCTGAGCGCCCGGTCGGCGGCATTGGCGATGCGGCTTTCGAGATCGGCAAGTTCAGTCGTGGTGAACCGCATCGCGTTCGCCATGGTCTGGCGATGAATGAAGCGCGCCTTCGCCTCGGCCGTATCGGTCATCGAGCCGGCATTGCCGGCCGTGACCTCGATGAAGTAGCCAAGTACGTTGTTGTGCTTGATCTTTAGCGACTTGATCGCGGTTTCGTCGGCATATTGCAGCTGCAGGCCGGCAATCACCCGTCGCGACTGATCGCGGAGCGCTCTAACTTCGTCGAGTTCGCCATCGGCGCCGCCGCGCAGAAAACCGCCGTCGCGCTTGAGCAGCGGCAGTTCGTCGGCCAGCATACCGGAAAGCATCGCTTCCAAACCAGCCGGCAGTGCCTCCAACCCGGCAAGGGCCGCCTGCAACTCTTCAGACAAACGCGTGCCGGCGAGCTGCCGGGCAATCGCGGATGCCGCCGCAAGACCCTGCCGGATCGCTGAAAGATCGCGCGGACCGCCGCGATCGAGCGCCAGCCGCGACAGCGCCCGCGGCATGTCCGGCACCTGCTTCAGCGCCTCGCGCAATTCGGAGCGCAGCGACGCTTCGTCAAGCAGCACCTCGATCGAATCTAGCCGTTCGTTCACGCGGACAGGATCGGTGAGCGGCGACATCAACCTTTCGGCGAGGAGACGCGCGCCACCGCCCGTGACGGTGCGGTCGATCGCCTTCAACAGCGTGCCGTTACGGTCGCCGGCAAGCGTGCGCACCAGTTCGAGGTTGGCGCGCGTCGCCGGATCGATGAAAAGCGTGGAGGCGCCGCTCTCGCGCTCCGGCCGGCCGAGCGGCGGACGCTCGGCGATCTGGGTCTTCTCGACATAGGCGATCGCCGCGGCCGCGGCCGCAAGCTCCGCGCGCGAAAAGTCGCCGAAACCATCGAGCGTCGCCACGCCGAAGTAACGTACGATGCGCCCTTCGGCGCTGGCGCTGTCGAAGAGGACCGCCGGCTGTGGCACGGCGACACGGCCGAGCACGTCGAAGACCGGCTTCAACTCGGCGTCGTGAAAGATCGTGTCGGGCACGATCAGCTCGCGCGGCTCGATGCGCAGGATGTCGGCAAGCAGCCGAGAGGCGTCCGTCTCGGCAAGCCGGAAAACGCCCGTGGAAATATCGATCCAGGCAAGCGCATGCGCAGGCTCCGCACCACCGCGAATTCGCGCAAGCGCCATCAGGTAGTTGGATTCCGCCGGCGAGAGCAGCTTTTCCTCGGTGATAGTTCCTGGCGTCACGAGACGGACGACGTCGCGCCTGACGACCGACTTCGCACCGCGCTTGCGAGCCTCGGCCGGGTCCTCCACCTGCTCGCAGACCGCCACCCTGAACCCGAGCGCGATCAGCTTTTGCAGATAGTCGTCGGCCGCGTGTACCGGCACGCCGCACATCGGGATATCATGGCCCATATGCTGGCCGCGCTTTGTCAGCGTGATGCCGAGCGCTCGCGATGCCTCCGCGGCGTCCTCGAAGAACAGCTCGTAAAAATCGCCCATGCGATAGAACAGCAGCGAGCCGGGGTTGTTCGCCTTGATCTCGATATACTGCTCCATCATCGGCGTCGCCGATGCGCGGCTCTCTTCGGAACTCAGATCGACGGTCAAGTATGAATCCATGCGGGCAGCAATTCGTTGGTTGTAGAGCACGTCTTTCCCCAAAAAAGACGTGCCAACCCTATCGATGCACGGCTATACAAACAACAGCCGGGGCGGGTGACGGCGGGGTCACCCACAGGAGCTTGGAGGGAAAATGGCGGAAAAGAACGATAAGGGCCGGTCGATGACGGGGATTACCGAGCAGGAAGCGCTCGACTTCCACTCGATGGGCCGCCCGGGCAAGCTGGAGATCAACCCGACCAAGCCGATGGCAACGCAGCGCGATCTGTCGCTCGCCTATTCGCCGGGGGTCGCGGTTCCGGTCAAGGCGATCGCCGCCGATCCGGGCACCGCCTACGACTACACAGCCCGCGGCAATATGGTCGCCGTCATCTCGAACGGCACGGCGATCCTCGGGCTTGGCAATCTGGGGGCGCTTGCCTCCAAGCCTGTCATGGAGGGCAAAGCCGTTCTCTTCAAGCGCTTCGCCGACGTGGATTCCATCGACCTCGAGGTCGACACCGAAAACGTCGACGAATTCGTCAACTGCGTCCGTTTTCTCGGCCCCTCCTTTGGAGGCATCAACCTCGAGGACATCAAGGCACCCGACTGTTTCGTCATCGAGCAGCGGCTGCGCGAGCTGATGGACATCCCCGTCTTTCACGACGACCAGCATGGCACGGCGATCATCGCCGCGGCCGGCCTGATCAATGCCCTCGAACTGACGGGGCGCGACCTTCAGAATACCCGGCTCGTCTGCAACGGCGCCGGCGCGGCGGCCATCGCCTGCGTCGAGCTCATCAAGGCGATGGGTTTCAACCCGCACAACATCATCCTTTGCGACACCAAGGGCGTCATCTACCAGGGCCGCACCGAGGGCATGAACCAGTGGAAGTCCGCGCACGCCGCGAAGACCGAGCTGCGCACGCTTGAAGAGGCGATGAAGGACGCGGATGTGGTGTTCGGCCTGTCCCAGAAGGGCGCCTTCAGCGCGGAGATGATCCGCTCGATGGCGGAGCGGCCGATCATCTTCGCCATGGCCAATCCGGACCCGGAAATCACGCCGGAAGAAGTCGCCCAGATCCGCGACGACGCCATCATGGCGACGGGACGCTCGGACTATCCGAACCAGGTCAACAACGTCCTCGGCTTTCCCTATATTTTTCGCGGGGCGCTCGATGTGCGCGCTTCGACCATCAACGATGCGATGAAGATCGCTGCCGTTCGTGCGCTGGCGAGCCTTGCCCGCGAAGACGTGCCTGATGACGTGGTCGCCGCCTATCAAGGGGCCCGTCCGCGCTTCGGGCCGCAATACATCATCCCCGTTCCCTTCGATCCGCGCCTGATTTCCGCGATCCCGGTCGCGGTTGCGGAAGCGGCGATGGAAACGGGCGTGGCACGCAAGGCCATCTCCGATCTCACCGTCTACAAGCGCGAACTCTCCGCACGACGCGACCCGATCGCTTCGACGCTGGCGCAGCTCTACGAGCGCGTGCGGCGCCTGCCGAAGCGGATCGTCTTTGCCGAGGCCGAGGAAGAGCAGGTCATGCGCGCGGCGCTTTCCTATGCCAACCAGGAACTCGGCACCGCCATCCTGCTCGGCCGCGAGGATCTCATCCAGCAGACGGCCGAACGTGCGGGCATCGATCTCAACCGCCCAGGGCTCGAAATCGTCAATGCCCGTATTTCCACGCGCGTCGAAGCCTATATCGACTATCTCTATGCCCGCCTGCAGCGGCACGGCTATCTGCACCGCGACGTGCAGCGCCTGATCCATACCGACCGCAACCATTTCGCAGCCTGCATGGTGGCGCTCGGCGATGCCGACGGCATGGTGACGGGCACGACGAGAAACTACTCGACGGCGCTCGCCGACGTGCGCCGCTGCATCGATGCCCGGCCGGGTCACCGCGTCGTCGGCGTGTCGCTGGCGCTCTGCCGCGGCCGAACGGTTTTCGTGGCCGATACCGCCGTGCATGACATGCCAACGGCCGAGGAACTGGCCGACATCGCAATGGAATCGGCCGGTCTTGCCCGTCGCATGGGCTATCATCCGCGCGTGGCCCTGCTTGCCTATTCCACCTTCGGACATCCTTCCGGTGAGCGCTCGGAGCGCGTGCGCGAGGCCGTTGCCATCCTCGACAGTCGCCGGGTGGACTTCGAGTATGACGGCGAAATGGCCGCCGACGTCGCGCTCAATTGGAAGGTGATGGAGCAGCAATATCCGTTCTGCCGTCTTTCCGGGCCGGCCAACGTGCTCGTCATGCCGGCCTTCCACTCGGCCTCGATCTCCACGAAGATGCTGCAGGAACTCGGCGGCTCGACAGTCATCGGCCCGCTGCTCGTCGGCCTCAACAAGCCGGTGCAGATCACGTCGATGGGGGCAAAGGACAGCGACATCGTCAACATGGCGGCAATCGCCGCCTATGGCGCGGGAACCTGAGGCGCCAAATGACCTTGCCCTTCTCTTGGCGCATGCCGAGAAGGGTAAGGTCTTCGAGGAAGTAGGGGGTCCGGCCCCTCAGCCGTAGCAATTAGCTCGAGAACCGGCCGGCATCCGCGCCGTAGTAGTTGACGTAGCGGTCGGAAATGCTGGCGATCGGCAGGACGATCAGCACGTCCGTCGTGTTGAAGGCGGTGTCGACGACGGCGCTCGTGCTCACCATGGCGCCGAGACGCATGTAACCCTTGATCAGCGGCGGCAGGGCCATCAGCGCCTTCCTGCCGTTCACCGCTTCCATCGGCATCAGATCGATATTGCGGGCCAGGTGCGGCAGGGCGTCGACCGCCCACTCATCCTTGGCGCCGACTTGGTGATAGAGGAAGGAGAGAGCGAGCGCGTGCTGTTCCGGGTGAACGCCTGGGAAGGAAGCGCAGCCGATCATGGCGCCCATGCCGTGTTTCAGAGCATAGGCCCAATTTCCCTGCCAGAGCAGTTCGACCGTTCGCTTTGTACGGTAGTCGGGCAGGACGCAGGATCGCCCGAGTTCCATGAACTGCTCGTCGGGATGGCGGGCGAGCAAGCCGTCGATCGCGAATTCCGAAGCAGAGTAGAAGCCGCCATTGGCCATCGCGACGTCCTGGCGAAGCAGCCGATAGGTGCCGACGATCTGCTCGCACGTGTCACCTTCGATCGAACGATCGAGCACGAGGAGGTGGTCGCATATCGCGTCGAAGTGGTCCACGTCGCGACGCCTGCGCATCGCGTCGGCGGGCAGCTGGGCGTTCATCTCTTCCACGAATACGCGGTAGCGCACGGCCTGTGCGGCGTCGATCTCGGCAGCGTTGCGCGCAAGGCGCGTCTCAAGGTTGCCGATGCGTCCAAGCACATCGACCGAAGCTGCCGGTGCGCCCCGTGAAGGCGTCTTTATGTTTGCGCCGTGATCTTCGCGATTCATGATTTCGATGGACATGGCGCTTCCCCCTTTGCGGGCCGGTCTAGCGCCATTAAACAAATCTGTGCGACAGGAAAGTGACATCGCGCATGGCGAAAAGCAAGAACCGAGCGTTGCGAAAGCAGCTTGCGATTGCGCGTCACCTACCTTCGGTGCGTCTGGGATCACGGTGCGCCAGAGCCGCGATGTCGGCAATCAGCCGTTCAGGATCGGCCGGCTTGGCGAGCACGAGATCGGCACCGCAGCGGAGTGCCCGACGCCGGCTCTCCTCGCGGTTGTCGGCTGTGAGCACGATAATCGGCATCGACCCGAGGTTCTCCGAGCGCTCGTGCGCGCGGATACGGTCCAGCACGTCGAACCCCTCGTGACCTGCCATGGAAAGGTCCGTGACGACGAGGTCGGGCCGGGAAGCGGCGCTGCTCCAGAGGCGATGAAACAAGCTTGGGAAATCGACGACATGCTCGACTGCGTGACCCGCCTTGGTCAATACCGCCTGTATCAGCATTGCGTTGACCGGGTCATCCTCCGCCAACACGATCGACAACCCGCCGTCTGGTGCTTCGGCGCCGTCGAGAACCAGGAACGGTGCATTGTCGTTGGTCGCCACGTCCCTCGGATCACCGCCGCGAACGAGGCTCCCACGCAGTACGTCGATCAGGGACTGCTCGCGGAGCGGGCGGATCAGCCACGCGTCGAAAAGATCGAGTGGCCTGCTGCTGCGCTCCTCGGGGTTGACAAGAAAGATCCGGCGCAGGCTCGGCGCGACGATCGACAGCCTGTCTGAGAAGTCCCGGAAGAATTGCGGCGCCACGCGGTGGTCGATGATGACGTCGGTCGGGGCCAGCGTGCCGCAACGAACGGTGTCCACCGTCAGCCCCTCGGCATTTTCAGGTTCGAGCCGCAGGCAAGCGCCGCCGAGCGTGCGAATGGTGCTGGCGATCGCGGTACTTGCCGCGCCGTCGGGCGCCAGAAGCAGCACGCGACTTTCCTTCAAAAGAGCAGCGCGGGCATTGCGCTCGTGGATATAATCGCTTGCCAGGCCGGCGGGAAAACGGATCGTGAATTCGGTGCCTTCACCCTTGCTGCTGACAAGGTTCAGCGAACCGCCGAACTTTTGCATGATGCGCGCGGAGATGGTCAGGCCAAGTCCGGTGCCGGCGCTCTTTTCGGCAAGGCTGCCCGCCTGCTCGAATTCGCCAAAGATCCGGGCTTGCTCCTCCCGCGTCATGCCGTGACCGCTGTCGCGGATGGCGATGACGAGGTCTTCGCCCTCCAGCGTCGCCCGAATAAGGACCCCGCCCGCCTGCGTGAATTTGACGGCATTGCCGATGACGTTGAACAGCACCTGCCGCAGGCGCGCCGGATCGAAGCTCATCAGCTCCGGAATATCCGAGGACACCGTGGCACCGATTTCGATCCCTTTTTCGTGGGCGCGGTGCGCCAGCATCTCCACCACGCTCTCGATAAGCTGGCGCAGCGATTCGGTGCGCGGCCTGAGCTCGAAGCGGCCGACCTCAATGGTCGAGAAGTCGAGCAGGTCCTCGATCAACTGCAAGAGCGCATTGCCGGACTGCCGCATTCCGGTCAGATAGTTTGCCTGCTCCGGGTTCAGCTTGGTCTGACCAAGCAGATGGCTCATGCCGAGAATGCCCGAAAGGGGCGTGCGGATTTCGTGACTGACGGTCGCAAGCAAACGTGACTTGGCGGCGTTGTTGTACTCCGCCTTCAGTAGCGCCTCGTCGCGAGCGCGCGCGGCAAGCCTCTCCTCCGTGACATCGCGAGCAATGCTCTGCACGGTAAGCTCGCCGAGGGCCGCGTCTCGGATGATCACGTCGTGCCACAGGAAGGTCCGCCGCCCTTCGGGGGTCATTATCTCGACATCGAAGCGCTGCGGTTCGTCGAGCGGCCGGAAAACAAGCCCGGTCTCTTCGCAAGTCATGCCTTCGGGGTTCGGCGTGCCGGTCAGGCGGCAGTAGGTCGCGTTGGCCCGGACGATGCGCCGGTCGAGCGTACGGGCGATCGTGATGTCACCGAGTGCGTCGTGGATGGTTGCCAGCAGGCTGGCATGCTTGCCGCTTTCCCACAGCGGGTCACGCTGCCGCTCGCTGCGGCCTGTCGCCGGTACCTCCGGCGAGGTACTCGGGCGGAAAGGACGCCAGTAGAGCGCGATCGCCAGCAGGATCGCGGCAATGGCAGCGGTAACCCCGGCCACGGCGAAGACGCCGCCGCCATAGGCCGCGAACGGCAGCAGCGAACCGGCAAGCAGGCCACCGCCGCCAAGCCAGAAGCTGCCGAGAGCGTCGAGTGGGTAGGCCTCTACCGGATCGGCGGAAGGCAGGGCACGATCGGAGATTTTCCGGTCCTGGCAACCCGATGCAAGCGGCGGATCAACCGGCAGCATCTCCTCGGAGGCGGCATCGGTCGCGCCGAAAGAGACGGGGATGCGCTTGTGCGAGTTCGCCGGATTGCTCATGCCAACTACCTAGCATGGACAACCTTCCCGATAGTTTCCCCAATTCGCTAGGATTTTAGCGGTCGGCTTTTTTGGGCAGCATGAGTTCGTCGAGGATCACCGCCGCCGCTCCCATCGTGATGAAACTGTCGGCGAGATTGAAGACCGCGAACGACCAGGTTTCGGTGTGGACGCGGATGAAGTCGATGACGTGACCATAGAGAAAGCGGTCGACGAGGTTGCCGAGCGCGCCGGCAATGATAAGCGCGAAACCGAGGTGCGCAAGCCACCGATCCTTGGCAGTGCGCCGCCACAACCATAGCACGAAACCGACGATGACGAGGCGCATGCCGACGATGAACCAGCCGCTCATGCCTGAGAACATCGAGAAGGCGACGCCGAGATTGTAGATGCGGTGCAGCGCCAGCACCGGCAGCACCGCGACATCCTCTTCCAGCGGCAGATAGCGCTCGACGGCGAATTTGACTGCCTGATCGATCAAGACGGCGAGCACGATAAAGATAAGAATGGGCATAGGCCGCGAGAACAAGGCGGGCTTGGCGGGCTTGCGCTCCGTCATCGGCATCTCCGTTTGAGGGGGCGAGGTCGTCATCGCGCCTCGCTTAGCGTCAAGAGGTGGCGGCGCACTTCAAAGAGCATGACGGCGGTGGCGACCGCCAGATTGAGGCTGTCGGCGCGTCCCTCCTGCGGGATGCGAGCGAGCGCGTCGGCCTCTTTTGCCAGCTGGTCCGGCAGGCCGGACTGTTCGTTGCCCATGAGCAGAACCACCGGCTTCCTGCGGTAGTCGATCGTCCTATAGTCGACGGCGCCGGCCAGATGCGTGGCGACGAGCGACACGCCCGCCTTTTTCACCCAGCCTAAGAACTCTTCCGGCGTTGCCCTTGCGACCGGCACCGCGAAGACGGAGCCCATGGTCGCACGCACCGTCTCCAGCGAAAACGGATCGGTGGTCTCGCCGATGAGAATGACGCCCGAGGCGCCGGCGGCATCGGCCGTGCGGATGACGGTACCGAGATTGCCCGGATCGCGGACGCGGTCGAGCGCTACCCAGGTCTCGCCTTCGATCGGCCGGATGTCCTTGAGCGACTTCCAGCGCTGATCGAAGATGCCGACGACCATCTGCGGATTGTCCCGACGTGTGATCGAGGCGATGACCTTCTCGTTGACCTCAAGCACCAGACCGCCGGCGGCAACCGTTTTTGCCGCCACTTGATCGACGAGCGGCTTGCCCTTCGCGGCTTTCGCGTAGACGAGCGTTCGAATGGTCCAGCCGAGTTCCAGCGCGTCGATGACGAGTTTCAGGCCTTCGGCCATGAATGCGCCGGTCTCTTCGCGCGACTTCTTCTGCGTCAGCGCCTTGATGTCCTTGACGATCGGATTGGCAAGCGAGGTGACCTCCTTGACCTGTCCGACCTTGTGCGGTCCGCTTCCGTCGCGCGGTCCCCGGTCGCGAAATTCATGGCTCATTGCGGCACCCAACGGCTGAAGAGAGATGTGGAAAGCGCCCGCCCCTGCGTCTTGCCGTCGATGCCGGCTTCGCGGATCACGAGTTCGCCTGACTCGACGACGCCGCCCGCGCCGCGCATCGTCTCGCGCATCAATTCATGGATCGAATAGAAGCTTGCGCGGATGGAATAGGCGGTAAGCACCAGTCCCAGCGCCTTCGGCGACAGGATGTTGCGGCAGATATCGAGCATCAGCGGCAGGTGTTCGAACAGATGCCAGACTTCGCCATTCGGGCCGCGGCCGAATTTCGGCGGATCGGTGAGGATGATGTCGTACTGGCTGCCACGCCGCTCCTCGCGCAGGATGAACTTCATCGCATCCTCGCAGATCCAGCGGATCGGCAGCTTTTCCATGTGCCCCAGCGCCTGGTTCTCACGGGCCCAGCCGATCGCCTTTTTGGAGGCGTCGACGTGGGTAACCTCGGCGCCGGCTGCCGCGGCAACCAGCGAGGCCACGCCCGTATAACCGAAGAGATTGAGCACCTTGAGCGGCCGGCCGGCGGTCTCGACCCGTTCCTTCATCCAGGCCCAATGCACGATCTGCTCGGGAAAGACGCCGACATGCCGGAAAGAAGTGAAGCGACCAAGAAAATCGACGCCGAGAAGATGCAGTGGCCAGGTCTCGCCGAGCGCTTCCTTCGGGAAGCGCCAGCGGCCGGTGCCTTCCTCGTCCATATCCCCGGTGAAGGCGGCATCGACCTTTTCCCAGACATGAGGCGCAAGCGAAGGCCGCCACAGCGCCTGCCCTTCGGGGCGAACGATGCGGTAAGGACCGTATTGCTCGAGCTTCTGGCCGTCGCCGCTGTCGATCAGGTGAAAATCGCCGGCGCCTAGGGATTCGAGGATAACAGGCACGCGCTCGGCGGGTCGCTCGCCGACGCGCGCGCTCAGCGCCCGTTCCGGACCGCTCGGCGCAGCCGCGCGCGGTTCCTTAGGGGGACGGTCGACATGCAAGGCGGGCGGCGCGGAACGATGTGCCGGAATTCCCGGCGCCGCCCTGCCGCTTTTCTTGTCCGTTTCTGAAGACTTGGGCTTCGTGCCCGGCCGTGGCATGGCCTTTTGCCCGGCCCGGCGCTCCTTTTGTTTGACCATGCTCGTCTCGAGTGTGAATAGAGGGCTGAGCAAATAGCATCTGCTCAGCCCTTGGCAAAGCGCTTTCCGACCCGGATGTCCGGGGAAGGCGCGCGGAACGAAAGGATCGCGCATGGACATGACCGGCGAGGAGCGTATCACAGCGCCAAGGGACACGGTTTGGGCAGCGCTCAACGACGTCGACATCCTCAAATCATGCATTCCCCGCTGCGAGAGCCTCACCTGGGTTTCCGAGAGTGAACTCGCCGCGCTCATCAAGGTCAAGATCGGCCCGATCTCGGCCTCGTTCCATGTGGACATCAGACTATCCAACGTCGAGGCGAAGCGGAGCTACACGATTTCGGCCGAAGGCAAGGGCGGATTCGCGGGCTTTGCCAAGGGTGCCGCCGACGTCGTTCTTGTCGACCAAGGGTTGGAGACGGTTCTGCAATATAAAGCCGGCGCTGAGATCGGTGGCAAACTTGCGCAGATGGGCTCGCGCATCATCGGGTCGAGCGCCGCCAAGCTGGCAGGGAAGTTCTTCGGCGATTTCAATGCGGCGGTGAGCGGCGGAAAGATCGCGCCCGATGAAGCGGGGCTGTTGCCGGGTGTGGCGCCCTCCCTTGATTAATCTCGAGGGAGCTTATTATTCTAGCGTATGAGCTTGGCGAGCGACACTTGGACAATCAGGGCCGCTGCGGGCGCCGACGGGGCGCAACTGGCCGATATTTATCTCACGGTTAGACGGGCGACCTTTACCTGGGTCGAGCCCGGCCAGTTCCGGCGAGAGGATTTCGCGACCCAGTCGCGCGGCGAGGAGCTCTTCGTCTGCGAGAACCGGGACGCTGAAATCGCCGGGTTTCTCGCGCTCTGGCCGCCGCAGAATTTCATCCACATGCTCTACGTGCGCCCCGCCCTTCAGGGCAGCGGCGCGGGAAGCGCCTTGCTGAAAGCCCTCCCCGAATGGCCGACGCGGCGCTACCGACTGAAATGTCTGGTACACAACCATCGGGCACGCGGCTTCTATTTGAAGCACGGCTTTGAAATCGTCGGCAGCGGATGGTCCGCGGAAGGCAGCTACAACGACATGCAGCTGCCACCACGAGGCTAGTTGTTTGGCTTGAACGCAATTGCGGACGGAAAGCCGCGCCACGCTGTTCCTAAAATTTCCTCGGGCATCACTTCGCCGGCAAATGAGAGGCAATCTGCTCGGCGCGATTGCGATGGCTCTCGGCTGCGGTTTGCCAACGGACCGCTTCGCGCGCCTCACGCCGCGCCCGGCGGCGATGGCGGCCCTGCGCAAGCCAGGTGACGAGCGAGCCGATGACCATCCCGACGATCAGCGCCACAAAGAGAAAGACGAACAGCGGTGCGTTCAGCGCCATCACCTCGTCTTCCGGGCGAAAGGGATTGAACGCCATCGTCACGATCTGGCGGTTGGCGACGCAGAAGACGATGAGCACGATGCCGAGGGGAAGCAGTATCAGCAGATTGAGAATCTTCTTCGTCAATACGAATTCTCCCGTCGGTCGCCCGAAGCTGCGCGCGGCGCTTTGAGGCGGTTAGCCGGTATTATCGAAATTGGGCCGCGAAGCTCTATTGCCGCGCGGCCACGCTCGAAAGGCAGGCGGAGCGACCGCCTTTCAATCAATCTTCTTCGTCCGCCCCATCAGGGTTCAGCCGCTCGCGCAGCTCTTTGCCGGTCTTGAAAAACGGCACCCACTTCTCTTCGACGAAGACGGTATCGCCGGTGCGCGGGTTGCGGCCCGAGCGCGACGGGCGATTCTTGACTGAGAAGGCGCCGAAGCCGCGCAGTTCAACGCGATTGCCGGCAGCCAGGGCGTCGGTGATCTCGTCGAGGACGGCGTTGACGATATTTTCGACGTCGCGGTGATAGAGATGCGGGTTTCGCGCCGCAACAATCTGCACCAATTCCGACTTGATCACTGTCTCCCCCTTAAACTATTGATTTATCAGTGGCCGACACCCTGCCAAAGAGAAAGCAGGCCGTCAAGAAACAACTTCTCGGTCATCAGCTTCTGAAGGTCCTGCCCCTTCATGAAATCATCATAACCGAAGAGATTTATCAACCGGGAAGCTGACTCGGAGGTCAGGAAGGAAAGCCTGCCGCGCGAAGCCTGCCAGTCGACGATTTGCAGGTCGCGATCGACGCTGCGGGTCGCCAGATACGCTCGGATCGCCTCCTCGCCGCCGAGCGTGTCGATAAGCTTGGCCTTGAGCGCCTGGCGACCGGTGAAAATGCTGCCGTCTGCCAGCTTCAGCGCGTCTTCGCGCGACAGTTTGCGGCGGTCGGCGACAAGGTCCACGAACCAGTCGTAGCTGTCCATGACCATGCTGTGGATCATCGCCTTGGCTTCCTCGCTCGGCGGATGGAAAGGCGACGGCTCGGCCTTGAGCGGAGCGGATTTTATTTCTTCGAGCGAGACGCCCAGCTTGTCGAGCAGCTCCTTGGCCTGCGGGTACTGGAAGAGAACGCCGATCGAACCCGTGATCGACGTATCCCCCGCCACGATATCGTCGCCGGCAAGCGCGATCATGTAGCCGGCGGAGGCCGCCACGGTGCGAATATCGGAAACCACGGGCTTCTGCGCGGCCACTTCGCGGATTGCCTTGAAAATGCGCTCGCCGCCGTAGGTCGTGCCGCCGGTCGACGAGATCGATACGATCAGCGCCCGCACCCGCTTATCGTCCTTGATCGTCTTCAACCGCTCCAGAAGCTCGCTGTCGTCCTGAATAAGCCCGGAAATCGTTACGCGCGCGACCTGCGGGCCGCGGGCGGCGGTGCCGAAGTCACTGCTGATGGCGCTATAGAGCGCAAAACCCAAGCCTATTAGCAACAAAACGGCCGCAAGACGCCAAAAACCGAGCTTGCGGCGAAGTTGTCGTCGATCAGCGATTGCAGAACTGTCCATGACACCTTATTTCCCTTCCATGTCCCAACGTGGACATTCGGGCTTCCAATCCGCCGCTCCATCGGGTAGGTCAACCCCTTCAGATGAAATGCTGCGTATCAGGATTTTTTCCGCCGACGTTGTTTGTGGCAGAAAAAACGCCATATTGGCAAGCCGATGCATGAATGCATAACGAGTGGGTAAGCTTCGGCGAGCACGATGCCGGGCGCTTCGTCCGATCGATAGAGACAGGTCCATTTAATGCTCAATACGTTTGAGACAGCCGGGCAGGCGCGAAACGCCGTTGCCGAGAAGAGCGCCTATTCAGCTGCGCTATTCCATTCGGTGCGCGTAAAACGCCTGAAGATCTTGCTCCCCGTGGCGGCGGTCATCATTTCGTTGATTTTCATAGCCGTCTCCGTGATCCGCGCTTATCTGCCGGAATCCATCAAGATCGAGGGCGCGAAAATCGAAGACGGCAAGATCGTCATGGCGCGGCCGGCGATCGCCGGACGCAATTCCGACGGCATCAATTATTCCATGGTGGCGGAGAAGGCTCTCCAGGACATCCGCAACCCGAACCTCATCACGCTCAAAAGCATCAAGGCGGCCATGCCGGTCAACAGCGATGTGATCGCGCATGTTCTGGCACAGAGCGCCGACTTCGACCGTTCGGCGGACACGCTCAGCATGCACGAACCGTTTACGATTACCATGGATAACGGCGTGCATGCCGAATTCCAGGGCGCCTACCTGGACATCAAGGCGGGCAAGCTGATCACCAATCAACCGGTCGCCATCCAAAAGGGTGCCGCCTCGGTTGTTGCGCAGTCGCTAAAGATGACCGATAAGGGCAGTGTAATCGAATTCGACGGGCAGGTTCGGATGCACATCGACCCGTCGGCAATCCACAACTCAGGCAGCTAACAGCCGGACGCCCCATGACAAAAGATCGTCGCATAACAGCTCCCCTTTCGGGCCTTCGCAAGACGGCGTTCGCCGGCATCCTAGGCACGCTCGCCCTTCTTGCCGCCTCGGCAGTTGGCGCTCAGCAGTCGACGACCAGCCAGATGCCGGGTCTGAAGCTCTCCAAGGACCAGCCGATCCAGATCGAGAGCGACAAGCTTGAAATTCACGACCAGGAAAGCACCGCCGTCTTCACCGGCAAGGTGAAGGTCGTGCAGGGAACAACGACGATGGAAGCCGGCACGATGACCGTCTTCTACAAAAAGAAGCAGGGCGACGCCGCAGGCGACGCGAACGCCAAGCCCGATGCGAACGCCAAGGCCGATGCGCAGAAGCCCGCAGCGGACAAGAGCGGTTCGCTCGTGACCGGCGACGCCGATATCGACCATATCCTTGTCTCCGACAAGGTCTACCTTACGTCGGGAACCCAGACGGCGACCGCCGAGAGCGGATCGTTCGACATGGCAAACCAGCTGGCGATCCTGAAAGGCGACAAGGTGGTTCTGACCGACGGGCCGAACGTCTTCACCGGCTGCCAGCTAACGGTGCATATGAACACCGGCGAGGCGCGGTTGGACAGCTGTGGCGGCCGCGTCCAGATCCAGCTGGACCCCAAGTCGCAGCAGCCGTCGCAGCAGAAAAATAATTGATCCCGGCTCACTCGTGAAAATGCTTTCGTTATCGACCATGTTCGGCAGGTCCGAATCGCCTGCTTCGTCTGCGGACATGCAGGCGAGCGACAAATCCCGTTACCAGGGTACCTTGATCGCCCGCGGCCTGACCAAGACCTACCGCAACCGGCGCGTCGTCAACGGCGTCTCGCTGGTCGTGCGGCGCGGCGAAGCCGTGGGGCTGCTCGGGCCGAACGGCGCCGGCAAGACCACCTGTTTCTACATGATCACCGGTCTCGTCCCTGTCGACGAAGGCACGATCGAGATCGACGGCAATGAAGTCACCACCATGCCCATGTATCGGCGTGCGCGGCTTGGCGTCGGCTACCTGCCCCAGGAAGCCTCGATTTTTCGCGGCCTGACGGTGGAGGAGAACATCCGCGCCGTGCTGGAAGTCCATGAGAAGAACAAGGACAAGCGCGAGCAGAAGATCGACGAGCTTCTCGAAGAATTCCATATCCGCAATCTGCGCACCATGCCGGCGGTGGCGCTTTCCGGCGGCGAGCGGCGACGTCTCGAGATCGCGCGCGCCCTTGCGACGGATCCGACCTTCATGCTGCTCGACGAGCCCTTTGCCGGCGTCGACCCGATCTCTGTCGCCGACATCCAGAACCTCGTGCATCATCTGACCGCACGCGGCATCGGCGTCCTGATCACCGACCACAACGTCCGCGAAACGCTCGGCCTGATCGACCGCGCCTATATCATCCACGCGGGCGAAGTTCTGACCCACGGCCGCGCCAACGACATCGTCAATAATCCGGAAGTGCGCCGCCTCTATCTCGGCGACAATTTCAGCCTCTAGGGCAACGTGTCACACCGGTTTTCCGCCCGGAATTAATTATAATTGATTATATTGAGACCGCGCGCGGCGAAACTTCCGCTCGCGCGCGACTAGCGCTTGACCGGCTAGTCGAAAAGAAGCAATTTTCAGGCCAAGTGGATATGCAACGCCCTCAATTGGGTATCCGTGCGGAATAGAAGCGGAGTCTTGCTTTCATCATGGCACTGTCGGCCAACCTGTTTCTGCGCCAAAACCAGAGCCTGGTGATGACTCCGCAGCTCATGCAGTCCATCCAGCTTCTGCAGATGACGCATGTCGAGCTTAGCCAATTCATTGCCCAGGAGGTCGAAAAGAACCCCCTCCTCGAGGTGCCCTCCGGCGACGGCGAAACCGGCGGCGACGCCATCTCCCGCGTCGAGGACGAAACTCACTTCTCGCAAGTGACGGAGGGGCACGGCGACAATGCCAGCGAGCACCAGGCCGGCGACCTGGCCAGCGACTGGTACGAGAGCGGCAGCACCGCCAGCACGGGTCGACTGGATGACGAACTGGACAGCAATTTCGGCAACGTCTTCCCCGACGACGGGCCACCGCAACGTCTCGACGCGCCTGAACTCCTCAGCCAATGGAAATCGATGCCGGGCAGCTCGGAAGGGACTGCGGAAGGCTACGACCTCGACGACTTCGTGGCCAGCCGGATCTCGCTTCGCGATCATATCGAGAGCCAGATCCCGTTCACGGTGGCTTCGCCAAGCGACAGGCTGATTTCCGGACATCTTCTCGACCAACTCACCGACGCGGGTTATCTGCAGGCGGATATCGACGAAGTGGCGGTGCTGCTCGGAACGACGGCTACGGAGGTCGAACGCGTCCTCGCCGCACTGCAGACGCTCGATCCGCCCGGCATCTTCGCGCGCAACCTTGCCGAATGTCTGGCGATCCAGCTGAAACAGAAGGACCGGTTCGATCCAGCCATGGAGCGGCTTGTCGCACATCTCGACCTGCTCGCGAGGCGCGACTTCCCGACGCTGAAACGCCTCTGCGGCGTCGATGAGGAGGATCTTATCGACATGCTGGCGGAAATCCGCCAGCTAAATCCCAAGCCCGGCAGCAGCTTCGACGCGGGTGTATCGGAAGCGGTCCTGCCGGATATCGTCGTCAGGCAGGGGACCGGCGGCGGCTGGCAGATCGAGCTCAACCCCGACACGTTGCCACGCGTGCTCGTGAACCAGTCCTATATGTCGTCGGTGTCCAAGACCGGCGAGGATCATGCATTCCTTGCGGAATGTCTGCAGAATGCCAACTGGTTGACCCGCAGCCTGGATCAGCGTGCCAAGACGATCATGAAGGTAGCGACCGAGATCGTCCGCCAGCAGGATGCGTTCCTGGTTTCGGGTGTCGGCCACCTGCGCCCGCTGAACCTGAAGACGGTTGCCGACGCCATCAAGATGCACGAGTCCACGGTTAGCCGCGTCACCACGAACAAATACATGCTGACGCCCCGTGGCCTCTTCGAGCTGAAATATTTCTTCTCCGTTTCCATCGGCACGGTGGAGGGCGGCGACAATCATTCGGCCGAGGCCGTGCGCCACAAGATCCGAACTCTGATTGCCCAGGAAAGCTCCGATGCGGTGCTTTCCGACGACGATATCGTCGACATGCTCCGCAAGGCGGGCGTCGACCTTGCACGACGCACGGTTGCAAAGTACCGTGAGGCGATGAACATCCCATCCTCCGTGCAGCGGCGCAGAGAGAAGCGTGCGCTGGCAAAAGCCGCGGGCTTCTGAGCAAATCGCGCTCGCGCAAAAGCTGCAGATATATTTACAAACGGTTAAAGGCCGATTGACTTTCCGGAGCGCCGCGCGTAGAAGCCCGCCGCATCGGTGCAGGTGATCACCGCCTGGACTTATCCCCATCATCCTGAAGACGCCCGGCGATGCCCAAATTGTCTTCCTTGAAGTGAAGTGCTTGGATGAGATTGAGGCTTGGCGTAAACTGATACGCGCAAACCACTATAAGAAGGGAAACTCCATGAGTGTGCGTGTCTCCGGTAAACATATGGAAATTGGCGATTCCTTCCGCCAGCGGATCGAGGACCAGATCGGAACAGCCGTCACGAAGTATTTCGACGGTGGGTATTCGGGGCAGGTGACTGTCCACAAATCGAGTTCTCGCTTTGCCGCGGATTGCAAGCTTCACCTCGACAGCGGCGTTGTATTGCATGCCGCGGGAGAAGCCATGGATCCCCAATTGGCGTTCGATGCCGCACAGGAGCGTATAGAAAAGAGGCTTCGCCGCTATAAACGCAAGCTGAAGGACCATCAGACCACAAACCACACGAATGGTTTCGCCGAAGTCTCCTATACGGTCATGGACGGCGTTCCTGACGAGGATGACGAGGTTGCCGACGATTTCGCCCCGGCCATCGTCGCCGAGAGCACGAAACAGCTGAAGACCATGTCGGTCGCAACCGCCGTGATGGCGCTCGACATGACCGACGAACCGTTGCTGCTATTCCGCAGCCCCGGCAAGGATCAACTTAACATCGTTTACCGTCGACAGGACGGTAACATTGGCTGGATAGACGCAGCCAATATCAAAGGCTGAGAAAAGAAGACGAGCGGCGGGTTCAACCGCCGCTCCCCACAACGGATCTCGGCGACACGAAGGAAAAAGAGAATGGCTTTGGCAGATTTGCTGCAGCAAGATGCGATCATCCCGGCCTTGAGGGTAAATTCCAAAAAACAACTGCTTCAGGAGCTGGCGGCCAAGGCCTCTAAACTCACCGGACTGCCCGAGCGCGAAGTCTTCGACGTCATCCTGCAGCGTGAACGTTTGGGCTCGACTGGCGTCGGCAATGGCATCGCCATCCCGCACGGCAAGCTCGACAGCGTCAAATCGATCATCGGGATTTTTGCGCGCCTGGACCAGCCGGTGGACTTCGAGGCGCTGGACGACCAGCCGGTCGATCTCGTCTTCCTGCTGCTCGCCCCCGAGGGCGCCGGCGCGGACCACCTCAAGGCGCTGTCCCGCATCGCCCGCGTGCTGCGCGACCAGGACCTGGTCGCCAAGCTTCGCGCGACGGACTCGTCCTCTGCGATTTACGCCTTCCTCCACGAGGAACAGGCGTCCAACGCTGCCTAAAACTCCCCGCTTCATTCCCTGAAATGAGACATCGCGCGCCCCGCGGACGCGCGATGTTGATTGGACTGAAAATCGGCGGAGCCGTCGACGCCTATATATTAGGCGTCGCGCTCGTCCAGTGCGCTCGCAGAGGCGGAATCGGACGTGTCCGTCTTCGGGCCGCCCTTGGCAACGCCGACCATTGCCGGCCGCAGCATGCGCTCACCGATCGTATAGCCGGCCTGGACGACCTGCACGACCGTGTTGTTCGGCACGTCAGGGTTCGGCACTTCGAACATTGCCTGGTGGAAATGCGGATCGAACTTCTGGCCGACTGGCTCCAGCATGCGCACGCCGTGACGCTCAAGCGCCGACTGCATGGAACGCTCCGTCAATTCCACGCCCTCGATCAGCGTTTTCAGACCGACGTCAGCGGTTGCGTGAGCCTCGGGCGTCACCGCTTCGAGCGCGCGGCGCAGATTGTCGGAGACCGCCAGCATGTCGCGGGCGAAACCGGCAACGGAATAGGACTTGGCGTCCTTCACGTCGCGCTCGGTGCGGCGGCGCAGATTGTCCATTTCGGCGGCAAGCCTCAGATACCGGTCACGCAGCTCGGTATTTTCGGCCTTTAGCAATTCGACCGGATCCGGCTCGGAAGGCGCTTGCGCCTGTGCCTCGCCGACTTGCGCGAAATCGTCGGCATTGTCCGGCGTTTCTGCGTCAGGTCCGTTCTTCGTTGTTTCGTCCGTCATAACGGTCTCCGCACTAGTTTCTCTTTGGATGTGCCCGATATCGAGGTTTGACCGGAAAAAATCAAGGCTTCGCGACCCCAATGCGACGATTCCCGTCGCGACGCCGCGTCAACCACCGCTGCGCGACAGCCGCGAAATCAGCTGCGCCGTATAATCGACCATCGGCACGATGCGCGCATAGTTCAACCGCGTCGGCCCGATGACACCGACGGCGCCGACGATCCGATCATCGCTGTCGCGATAGGGCGCCACGATGAGCGATGAACCGGAGAGCGAGAAAAGCTTGTTTTCCGATCCGATAAAGATCCGCACGCCCGAGCCGGTTTCCGCCAGGTTGAGGATCTCGATCAGGCTGTCCTTCTTTTCGAGATCGTCGAAAAGCAGCCGCAACCGGTCGAGGTCCTCAGCACCGCCAACGTCCTGCAGCAGATTGGCATGCCCGCGCACGATCAGCTGTGTCGGCTTGCCGTCGTCGCCACTGCCCGACCAGACGGCGATGCCGCGCTCGACCAGATCGCCAGACAACACATCCAACTCCCGACGGACCTCGCTTTTCAGGGTCTGCAGCTGCCGGCGAAGTTCCGGAAGCGTCTGGCCGCTCATATGGGCGTTGAGGAAGTTGGCCGCCTCCGTCAGCTGCGCCGAGGTGGTGCCGGCCGGTAGCTCGATGACGCGATTTTCCACCTGATCGTGCTCGCCGACGAGCACGGCCAGCGCTTTGGTCGGCTCCAGGCGAATGAACTCGACATGCTTCAGCACCGGGTCGCTTTTCGCCGTCAGCACCAGACCCGCCCCGCGCGACATGCCCGACAGCATGCGGCTTGCCTCGGTCATGACCGATTCCATCGGCTGGTTGCCGACGCCCACCTGCCGATCGATGCTGGCGCGCTCCTCGGCCGAGAGATCGCCGACCTGCATGAAGGCGTCGACGAAGAAGCGCAGGCCTATCTGGGTCGGCAGCCGGCCGGCGCTGATATGGGGGGAGTAGATGAGCCCCAGCTGCTCCAGATCGCTCATGACATTGCGCACGGAAGCAGGCGACAGCGATACCGGCAGCAACCGCGAAAGATTGCGCGACCCGAGCGGCTCGCCATATTCGAGATAGCTCTCGACTATACGGCGGAAGATTTCTTTCGACCGTTCGTCCAACGCAACAACTGCGTCGGTAGCCGTCGAAGTCGGGAACCCCATATCGCGCGCAAATCCATTTGTTGATCCTAATGGTAGATATAGCCACTACGCTTTCGATGGCAAAAGGGAAATTCGCCGAGGCAGGCTCCACGGGCCGAATTGCACCTGCTTTTCCTTTGCAAAAGCCGGGCGGCAATCGTAGAAGCGGTGAACCAAAATACTAGGAGAATGGAATGCGGCCTTCAGGCAGAAAAACCGATCAGATGCGCGCGGTCTCGTTCGAGCGCAATTTTTCCAAGCATGCGGAAGGTTCCTGTCTGGTCAAGTTCGGCGATACCCATGTACTTTGCACCGCAAGCCTCGAAGAAAAGACGCCGCCGTGGCTGCGCAACAGCGGCAAGGGCTGGGTCACCGCCGAGTACGGCATGCTGCCGCGCGCGACCGGCGAGCGCATGAAGCGCGAGGCTGCCGCCGGTAAGCAGGGCGGCCGCACGCAGGAAATCCAGCGCCTGATCGGCCGGTCGCTGCGCGCCGTCGTCGATCTGCAGGCGCTGGGCGAACGTCAGATCACCGTCGACTGCGACGTCATCCAGGCGGACGGCGGTACGCGCACTGCCGCGATTACCGGGGCGTGGATTGCACTCCACGACTGCCTGAAATGGATGGAAGGCCGCAGCATGCTGAAGGTCGAGCGGGTGCTGAAAGACCACGTCGCCGCGATCTCCTGCGGCGTCTTCGCAAGCCAGCCGGTGATCGATCTCGACTATATCGAAGATTCCTCGGCCGAAACCGACGCCAACTTCGTGATGACGGGTGCCGGCGGCATCGTCGAAATCCAGGGCACGGCGGAGGGCACCCCCTTCAGCGAAGAGGAATTCACGACGCTGATGCACCTTGCCAAAGGCGGTATCGCCGAACTCGTCGCGCTGCAGAAGCAGACGATCGGCTGAGGCGGGGTGTCGGCGGTAGCGCTCCCCTGCCCGCTTTCGTGGCCGAAGCGCGCACCTGCGCCTTCGGGCGCAGTCCGTGGGCTTGAGGGTTGGAACAGGAGCGACCGTCGATGACCGCTGCCAACAGTCCGATCGAAGGCGTCCTCGAGACCGCGCTTTACGCTGATGATCTCGACGCGGCGGAGACCTTTTATGAAGACGTGCTCGGCCTTGCCAAGATCAGTCGCGGCGCAAACCGGCACGTCTTTTTCCGCTGCGGGACGGGCGTGCTGTTGATCTTCAACGCGAATGAGACCAACAAGCCGCCGGGGCAAGGCGCGCTTCCCGTGCCGCCGCACGGCACGACCGGCAACGGCCATACCTGCTTCCGGCTTTCGGGAGAAAATTTCGATGCGATGCTGGCACGGCTTGCCGCCGCCGGCGTTGCCATCGAATCCGATTTCCGCTGGCCGAGTGGCGGCCGCTCCATCTACTTTCGCGATCCGGCCGGCAACAGCCTGGAATGCGCGGAAGCGGTGATTTGGGGCATCGAATAAGGACGAACCATGCGTAAGCTCGATACCAAGACAATCGTGGTTGCCAGCCATAACGCCGGCAAGATCCGCGAAATCCAGGATCTGATCGGTCCCTTCGGCTTTGCGGCAAAGTCGGCCGCCGACCTTAATTTCATCGAGCCGGACGAAACCGGCACGACGTTTGAGGAAAACGCCGCGATCAAGGCGCTGGCTTCGGCCAAGGCCTCGGGTCTGCCGGCGCTTTCGGACGATTCCGGCCTCATGATCGATGCCCTCGGCGGCGATCCGGGCGTCTATACCGCCAACTGGGCGGAGAAGCCCGACGGCACGCGCGACTTCGGCATGGCGATGGAAAAGGTCGAGGCGGCGCTTTCAAAGACCGGCGCCACCGAGCCGGCCCAGCGCGGCGCGCGTTTCATCAGCGTGCTGTGCCTTGCCTGGCCGGACGGGCACACCGAGCTTTTCCGTGGCGAAGTCGAAGGCACCGTGGTTTGGCCACCGCGCGGCAGCCAGGGCTTCGGCTACGATCCCGTTTTCCAGCCGCAGGGTTATGACGTGACCTTCGGCGAGATGAGCGCCGAACAGAAGCACGGCTGGAAGCCAGGCGAGCCGCAGGCGCTTTCCCACCGTGCCCGCGCGTTCAAGCTTTTTGTAGAAACCTGCCTGGAGGCGTAAGGTCGGCTCGTGGACACCTTGGATTCGCAAAGCCCCGCACTCAGAGGCGCCGACCTCTTGCCCGATACCGGCGATCCCGGTTTCGGCGTCTACGTGCATTGGCCGTTCTGCGCCGCCAAGTGCCCCTATTGCGATTTCAACAGCCATGTTCGCCATCAGCCGGTCGATCAGGAGCGGTTTACCGCAGCGTTTTTGAAAGAAATCGCTGCCATGCGGGCGCTGAGCGGGCCGAAGACGGTCACCAGCATCTTCCTCGGCGGCGGCACCCCCTCGCTGATGAAGCCTCAGACGGTCGAGGCCATCCTCAACGGCATCGCCGGGGCGTGGCATGTGCCTGCTGGCATCGAGATCACCATGGAGGCGAACCCGTCGAGCGTCGAGGCGGAACGCTTCCGCGGCTACCGCGCCGCCGGCGTCAATCGAGTGTCGCTCGGCGTGCAGGCGCTCAACGATCGCGACCTGAAATTCCTTGGCCGCCTGCACGACGTCGATGACGCGCTGAAGGCGATCCGTCTGGCGCGCGACATCTTCCCGCGCATGTCCTTCGACCTCATCTATGCCCGTCCGAAACAGACGGTCGAGGAATGGGAGCGCGAGTTGAAGGAAGCCATCTCCTACGCCGTCGACCACCTGTCGCTCTATCAGCTGACCATCGAGGAAGGCACGCCCTTTTTCGGCCTGCACAAGGCCGGCAAGCTTGTCGTGCCGGATGGCGAGCAATCCGCGGCACTCTACGAAGCGACGCAGGAGATCACCGCGCGCGAGGGCCTTCCGGCCTACGAGGTCTCGAACCACGCTCGTCCCGGCGCCGAAAGCCGTCACAACCTCACCTATTGGCGCTACGGCGACTATGCCGGCATCGGCCCTGGCGCGCACGGTCGCCTGTCGCAAGGCACCGAAAAACTTGCGACCGCAACCGAGCGCAAGCCGGAAAGCTGGCTGGAAATGGTGGAGCGCGACGGCCACGGCCTCCTCGAGAGCGAGCCGCTCGGCTACGAGGAGCAGTCCGACGAACTGTTGCTGATGGGCCTGAGGCTTAAGGAAGGCGTCGATCTCGCGCGTTGGCAGCAGCTGTCGGGCCGCGACCCCGATCCCAAACGCGAGCAGTTCCTGCTCGACCACGGCTTCATCGAACGTCTCGGCAACTCCCGCCTGCGCTGCACGCCGTCCGGCATGCTGATCCTCGATTCCGTGGTCGCCGATCTCGCCTGCTGACACCGGCGTTTGCCGATACTGTCAAAAACCCATGCGAAAGCAGCCGGACGCTCGAAATCGCCGGTTGCGCTGCATGTCGTTTCGTAGGGGGCGCCTGAAGTTGCCTCGTGAAACTAAGATATATGGCGCCTTCCGGCACCTCCTTCGGCGGTTTATGCCCGCAATTTGTCCCTCTCTGCGACCCTCGCGGCCTCCATCGGCAGTGAGAACCATGTGTGCCGCACAGCACGAAGCTGGTGCGCAGAGAGGCCGCATTTCGCTGTCGCGTAGCGGTCATCATGGGGGCACGGACAAGATAGCGTCGCCGGGGCGGCGCAAATCATGTAGGAACCAAAGGGAAAAGACCGCGACGGTATGAACCCATGGACTTCATGAAGCTACTGAAATCGCTGGAGGAGCTGCTCTATGAGCTGGTTTCCTGGCTGGTGTTTTATCCGATCACGATCTGGCGGACCCTGTCGCGGCCGCTCGAAATGATGCGTTATGCGGATGTGGAGCTCGCGGACCAGCCGGAGGATCAATATGACGATACGCTCAGTCCTCCGCTTTTCCTGCTGATCACGCTGCTTATTGGCCAGGCGATATCGATCACGCTGCCGTCCGTCTACGACCGTGCTTCGCTGCCGAAGTTGCTTTCTTCCGACGCAAATCTGCTGATCGCCAGAGGGGTCATCTTCAGCGTGTTCCCATTGATCATGGCGGTCACGCTTTTGCGCCACAGGCGAGTGAAGCTTAACCGGAACACCCTGCGGCCACCGTTTTACAGCCAGTGCTACGTTGCAGCGCCCTTCGCTTTCGGCGTGGGCATTGGAACCGACTTCTTGGTGCTACCAGGCGGCGGCACGACCTGGATCGGACTTGTCGCGCTGCTGCTTTCCTTCATGTGGTACGGCACTGTTCAGGTTCGCTGGTTTCGACGGGACCTCGGAATAGCCCTCCACTCCTCGATAGGCCTTTTCCTGCGAAGCGTGTGTCTGGCAACGGTGCTGAACCTGACGCTGGCGACGGTGATCGGCCTGGTCCTCAAGGACTGGTCTTGACGGTGTGAGCCTGCTGGCAGTCCAGCGGCAGCCCAGGGGCCTCCCCACATGTCTTGCGAAACGCAGACGGCCGGCAAGATGCCGGCCGTTTGGTTTTCAGATTGCTGGACGCCAGACTATTCGTTGATCAGGCGCTTCAGCAATTCGATTTCGTGAGAGAGCTTCGTGTCGCCGGAAATCAGCTCCTCGATCTTGCGCACTGCGTGCAGGACCGTCGTGTGATCGCGGCCGCCGAAACGGCGCCCGATCTCCGGGAAGGAGCGCGGGGTCAGCGTCTTCGACAGATACATGGCGATCTGCCGCGGCTTGACGATGACGCGCGTGCGGCGGTTCGAGACCAGCTCCTGACGCGACACGTTGTAGTGACGCGCGACGACGCGCTGGATGTCCTCGATGCGGACCCGGCGCGGCTCGCCTGAGCCGACGAGGTGGGCGAGCAGTTCGTCGACCCGCTCGACCGTCAGGTTCGGCTCGAACGAGCGACGGAAGACCAACTGGTTGAAGGCGCCTTCGAGTTCACGGCCGCTGGCCGTCACGTTGCGCGCCACATGCGACAGGAGATCCGCCGGAATCTCCAGCGAAGGATCCTCCAGGCGAGCAGATTCCAGCCGCCGCTTGAGAATTTCGAGCCGCATTTCGTAATCGGGCGCCTCGACTTCGATGGCAACCCCGCCCTGCAGGCGCGAACGCACCCGCGGATCGAGCGATTCCAGCTCCCACGGCGCGCGGTCGGCGGCCACGACCACCTGCTTGGCGCTGTCGAGCAGCATGTTGAGAAGATGGCAGAACTCGTGCTGGATCATCTTGCCCTGCAGGAACTGCATGTCGTCGATAATGAGAAGGTCGATGTTGCGCAGCGAGTCCTTCAGCGTCAGTGCGTTATTGTCGCGGATTGCCGTGGCAAACCGCCACATGAAATATTCCGCCGTCAGATAGACGACGCGCAGGGCGCGCGGGTTCTGCACGGCGGCATTGGCGATCGCCTGGAGCAGATGCGTCTTGCCGAGGCCGACCGACGAATGCACGAAAAGCGGATTGAAGCGCACGGCGCCGGGACCCGCTTCTGCGATGGTCTTGGCGGCCGCAAGGCTGATGCGATTGGAACTCCCCTCGACGTAGGTGTCGAAGGTGAAACGCGAGTCGAGCGGCGAACCGAAGAGTGGCGAACCGCCGGTGGCTGGACGGGCAGCGGCGGCTGAAGCCACCGTGTGAGCCGCGACCTGACCGGCGGACTGCGCCGCCGGACGACGGATCTGTGCAACCGAGGCCGATTCAGGAAGGGAAACCTGCTCATCCGCGCCGGCGGTCTTTGACCCGCCGCGTGTTGCCGTACGCACCAAAATTTCGACTTTGAGAATTTCCGAATCTTCCGCCTGGAACAGGCTGGTAATCAGATCGAGATAGCGATTGTTGATCCAGGATTTCAGGAAGGTCGTCGGCACGGTCAGCCGCACGACACTTTTGGAAACCGAATGCAACTTGAGACGCGCAAACCAACTCGCATAGACATCCGGACCGACCTGAGCCTTCAAGCGTGCGCTGACACGCTCGAACAGTATGCTATGCTTCATATCTCCTTTTTCCCCCGCCGCTTCGAGGCAAGACGAGCCAGACTGCGGTGCGCCGTTTTTTTGATCCAAAGCACCGGTCGTCAACGTATTCGTATGCATAAGTGCCGCCTTCCAAAATTCATTTGTCGGGCGAAATTTGGATCTGACCGCCGCCCGAATGCCTTATCGATGGCATGACGACGCCGTCCCTGGGGAGGGAGTTGCCGCATACCGGTTTGTCAGCTGCAGCCCTTAAAGAAGGGCCAAAGCGAGAGAGTGGCGAAAACCGCGTCATGCGGCCCTCGTCATCGTTTCCCGCCCTCGGAGTGGTCGTCTGGTCCTCGTTTCCGAAACGACCGCGCCGAACGGCTTGCCAAATTTATGTTCCTCTCCAAGTGGCTCGTCTGGGGACGGTGGCCTCCCGGAGCAGACGAATTCCCTCGTCCGTCAACATTGCTGCTGCCGGTTTGAACTCGTCAACTGTTTGAAAAAACGGGACTGAACAGCCCCGCCACAAGAGACAAAACAACACCCACGCTGTCTGAACGACAGTGTTTGCCGAAGCCGTTTAAGATGATGTCCGCACCCCTGTTGGAGGGCATTTAGGCAGGATCAAACGACAAGATCAACGACGAATTTTACGCAAAATTAAGCCGGGGCTGTTGACTCCCGACCTGACTGTGGACCGCCACACTCTGGCCCAAAAAGAATCGCTTTTGAATCAAGGAGATTCGCCAGTGATGCGATTCCATCACGCCGGAAAAGAAAAAAAATAATAATCCGCTTGACTCGCCCGGCCGTGGCAAGGCGTTCACGAACGCGCGAGCCAGTTCTAGGAACCTGCCGCAACCAATTGATTTTATTGGATACTTTTTGTCACTGTACTGACATTTTAGGGCAGTCTGAAATTAACCTTACGGGGGCTAAATTTCTGAATCCGAAAAACCCGGCCAAGGGCCGGGTTTTCATCATAACGATTAAATCGTTAAGAAAGATTAAGCCGTAGGGGCGGCAAGCGCCTTCACGCGCTTAGCCAGACGCGACACCTTGCGGGACGCGGTGTTGGCGTGCATCACGTTCTTGCCTGCAGCGCGCTGCAGTTCCGGCTGCACGGCGCGCAGGGCTTCCTGAGCGCGGGTCGCATCGCCGGATGCGATGGCGTCTTCGACCTGGCGAACGAAAGTGCGAACGCGCGAGCGACGAGCCTTGTTGACTTCGGTGCGGCGGGCGATCTTGCGGGTCGCTTTCTTCGCCGAGCTGGTATTGGCCATGGATGCCTCTCTTAGAATTCGAACATAACTCCACATTGCCGCGTCGGCCCTGCGGCCATATCATCCAGCAATGCGGGAGCAATCGCGGAAAACCAGAGTGGCTTTCCAAGCTGTGGCGGGCATATAACCCTAATGCGGCTTGGCGTCAACGCGCATTTTAAGGGAACCGCCGAGTTTCCCACCACGACCCGGCAGAATCCTCATCAGCGGTGTTTGAAGGCAGGTTTGCGCTTCTCCACGAAGGCCGTCATGCCTTCCTTCTGGTCTTCCGTGGCGAACAGGCTCTGAAACAGCCGGCGCTCGAAGAGCAGCCCCTCTTCCAGGGTTACTTCGAAGGCGCGGCCGACCGCTTCCTTGGCCATCAGCACCGAAGGGCGTGACAGCGAGGCGATCTTGGCGGCCGCGGCGAGCGCCTCCTCCATCAGCTTTTCCGCCGGCACGATCCGCGCCACAAGGCCGGCGCGCTCGGCTTCCGCTGCATCCATCATGCGACCGGTAAGGATCAGATCCATCGCCTTTGCCTTGCCGACGGCGCGCGTCAGGCGCTGCGTGCCGCCCATGCCGGGCATGATGCCGAGCGTAATTTCCGGCTGGCCGAACTTCGCGGTCTCGGAGGCGATGATGAAATCGCACATCATCGCGAGCTCGCAGCCGCCGCCGAGCGCAAAGCCGCTGACGGCTGCAATCACCGGCTTGCGCGTCTTGGCGACGTCCACCCAGCCGGAAAGGAAATCGTGGCTGTAGACCTCGGCGAAGTCGAGGTGCTGCATCTCCTTGATGTCGGCGCCGGCCGCGAACGCCTTTTCCGATCCCGTCAGCACGATCGCGCCGATGTTTTCATCCGCATGGAAGTCGGCATAGGCCGCCTTCAGTTCGGCAAGCACGGTCGAATTCAGGGCGTTCAGCGCCTGCGGCCGGTTGAGCCGCACGACGCCGACTGCCCCATGGGTTTCAACGATCAAGGTTTCATAGGTCACGGTCTTCTCCCGAAAGTCACTTCTGGCAGGCGGCGCAATAGAAAGAAGAGCGGCCGGCCTGCACTACGCGCGCGACCGTACCGCCGCAGCCGGGCGTTGGGCAAGCCGCGCCCTCGCGGTCGTAGACGGAAAAGGAATGCTGAAAATAACCGAGCGATCCATCCGTTTGAATATGATCTCGAAGCGACGACCCGCCCGCCTTGATCGCATCGGCGATGACGTCGCGGATGCAATCGACCAGAATATCGAGCGCAGGCTTCGGCTTTCCCGCCTTGGTCACAAGCGTGCCGGCGGCCCTGAGCGGCGAAAGGTGCGCCCGCCACAGCGCCTCGCAGACGTAGATATTGCCGAGACCGGCAATATTCTTCTGGTCGAGCAGGGCACTCTTCAGCGGTTGTGCCTTGCCGTCGAAACGCTCGGCAAGATAGGCCGCACTCAGTTCGTTGCCCGTCGGCTCCGGCCCGAGATCGCGGAACGAGGGATGGCTGGCGAGCTCGGCGCGTCTGGCGATATCCATGAAGCCGAAGCGGCGCGGATCATTATAGATGACGCGCAGCCGGCCTTTTCCTCCGTCCAGATGAAAGATGACGTGATCGTGCTTGCCGTCCTTCGAACGGGCGTGATGAAATGCGCCGGGCGTTGCCTCCTCGGCGCCTTCCTCCACGCGGAAGGAGCCGGACATGCCGAGATGGGCAATCATCGTCATGCCGTCGTCGAAGTCGATCAACAGGTATTTGGCGCGCCGCGAAAGGCCAAGGATCGTGCGGCCGATGGCATGCTCGGCAAGGTTTGCGGGAAAAGGAAAGCGCAGATCGCCACGCCTCAGTTCGAGGCTCGCGATGCGCGCGCCCTCCATGGCGGGCGCCAGACCCCGGCGAACCGTTTCGACCTCTGGCAATTCAGGCATGATGATCCATCTCCGCTTCGGCCGCCGCTGATGCCTGGACGATCAAGATGAGCTTTAATTTAACCTCGTCATGATCTACATCAGCGCCAGTGTGCCGCGATCCTTGATCGTGTCCCTGAGATAGCGTGCCGGAAGCGAGATCGCCATGGCCCGCTGGAATTTATCGAACGGAGTCGACCCGATGGCAGAAAGCCGCACCTCCGCCCAAGGCGGCATGGAGACGTCCTACGGTTACCGCGAGGTGTCGGAGGGCGAAAAGCAAGGCCTCGTCAACGACGTCTTCCATAAGGTCGCCAAGCGCTACGACATCATGAACGACGTCATGTCGATGGGCCTGCACCGCGCCTGGAAGGACGCGATGATCTCGGCGCTCAACCCGCGCAAGGACACTGCCTTCCGGGCGCTCGACGTGGCGGGTGGGACAGGCGACATCGCGTTCCGGATCGTCGAGGCTTCCGGGCGGCTCGCGCATGCGACGGTGCTTGATATCAACGGCTCGATGCTCGCCGTCGGCGCCGAACGCGCCGCCAAGCGCAAGCTCTCCGATCAGCTGACCTTCGTCGAGGCCAATGCCGAGGAACTGCCCTTCGAAGCCGCAAGCTTCGACAGCTACACGATCGCCTTCGGCATCCGCAACGTGCCCCGCATAGACGTGGCGCTGAAGGAGGCCTACCGCGTCCTGAAGCGCGGCGGACGGCTCCTCGTGCTCGAATTCTCCGAGGTGGACCTGCCGCTGCTCGACCGCATCTACGATACCTGGTCGTTCAACGCGATCCCGCAGTTCGGCAAGGCGATCACCGGCGATGCCGAGCCCTATCAGTATCTGGTGGAATCGATCCGCAAATTCCCAAATCAGGAAAATTTCGCGACGATGATCCGCCAGCCCGGCTTTTCGCGCGTAACCTTTACCAACTACACCGGCGGCATCGCCGCGCTGCACTCCGGCTGGAAGCTCTGACGCATGACGCCAATCTCCATGATCCGGGCCCGCGACGCCTCGCCCTCAAACGGCCGTAGCCCAAGATGAGTGCTTTCGGCGCATATTTCGGCCTTGTCCGGGTCGGCTGGGTAATGGTGCGCGAGGGCGTCGTGCTGGCGCTCCCCTCCGAAGGCCTCCCGCCGATGGTGAGCCTTGCCAAATCCTTCGTCGGCATCTTTGCCAACAGGCGCGCCAAGCAACAGACGCGCACCGACCGGCTCGCAAAAGCCGTCGAGCGGCTCGGGCCATCCTACGTCAAGATCGGACAGTTCCTGGCGACGCGCCCTGACGTGGTCGGCGTCGATTTCGCCAACGACCTGTCGCAGCTGCAGGACCGCATGGCCTTCTTTCCGACGGCCGCTGCCAAGGCCCTGATCGAAGGCTCGCTCGGCCGGCCGCTCGACGAACTCTATTCGCGTTTCGAGGAGCCGATCGCGGCCGCCTCGATCGCTCAGGTGCACCCCGCCGAGGTTTCGACCCCGTCGGGACCGCGCAAGGTGGCGGTAAAGGTCATCCGTCCCGGCGTGCGCCAGCGCTTCGCCAACGACATCAAGGCCATGTACCTGGTCTCCGGTCTGCAGGAGCGCTTCATGCCGTCAAGCCGGCGCCTGCGCCCGGTCGAGGTTACGAAGACGCTGGAGCAGACGACCAAGGTCGAGATGGATTTGCGGCTCGAGGCGGCAGCCCTTTCCGAAATCGCCGAGAACACCAAGCAGGACCCCGGCTTCCGGGTCCCGTCGGTGGATTGGGAGCGAACCGGTCGCGACGTCATCACCATGGAATGGATCGACGGCGTCAAGATGTCTGATGTCGAGGGCCTGCGCGCCGCAGGACACGATCTCAACCGGCTCGCCGACACGCTGATCCAGTCCTTCCTGCGCCATACGCTGCGCGACGGCTTCTTCCATGCCGACATGCACCCCGGCAATCTCTTCGTCGATCCGCAAGGCCACATCGTCGCCGTCGACATGGGCATTGTCGGCAGGCTCGGCAAAAAGGAGCGGCGTTTTCTCGCCGAAATCCTCTTCGGCTTCATCACGCGCGACTATCTCCGGGTTGCCGAGGTGCATTTCGAAGCGGGCTACGTGCCGGGACATCACAATACCGAAAGCTTCGCCCAGGCGATCCGCGCCATCGGCGAACCGATCCACGGCCAGCCGGCCGAAACCATTTCCATGGGCAAGCTGCTGACGCTGCTCTTCGAGGTGACCGAACTCTTCGACATGGAGACGCGGCCGGAACTCGTCATGCTGCAGAAGACCATGGTTGTGGTCGAGGGCGTGGCGCGCATGCTCAATCCGCGCTTCAACATGTGGAAGGCTTCCGAACCTGTTGTCAGCGATTGGATCCGCACCAATCTCGGCCCGAAACGCATCGTCGCCGACCTGCGGGACGGGCTGAAAGCCGCGGTCAAACTTGCCGAAGCGGTCCCCGAAATCGCCGCCAATACCGAGAGATTTCACCACGAACTGGTGCACATGAGCGAAAACGGCCTGCGCTTCGATCCCGCCACCGCCGAGGCGATCGGCAAGGCCGAAGCCCGTCACGGCCGCTCGGGCCGCATCGCGCTCTGGCTGATCGCACTGACGCTTGTCTATATCGCCTGGCAGGTGACCTGACTTTTCTACAGATCCAAGCGCAGGCATGCTTCCTTTATTGTTTGGAGTGCGCGACCCACGCGTAAGGCTCTGCCAATACAGCCTGTGTTCGGCATTTGGGATATCCCTTTGCTTCAAAGGCTTGCATAGTCTTTGTTTAGAAGGAGAATTCGCCCATGGATCGTCAGACGAGCGGCATCGAGCTTAGCGGCCAGCCGCTCACCTATTCCGATCTGATAAGGATCGGCGCCGGAGTGGCTACACCGACGGCGGCCGACAGTGGAATGGTCCGCGTACGCAAGGCGCGGTTGATTGTAGAAGAGGCGATCGCGAGCGGCATGCCCGTCTACGGGGCGACCACTGGCGTCGGCGCCATGAAGGATGTGGAGTGGTCGCCGGAAGACCTGGACGCCTTCAATCTCGGCCTCGTGCGCGCCCATCACTTCGGCACTGGCGCACCTTTTTCCATGTCGGTCGTCCGCAACGCCATGGCGATCCGCGTCAATACGGCACTCACCGGCCAGGTCGGCTGCACACCCCAGCTCATTGAGGCCTATCTGAAGCTGCTGGAAGCCGACGTCATCCCGGTCGTTCGCCGCACCGGCTCCATTGGTTGCGCCGACATCGGGCTCATGGGCCAGATCGGCGCGGTACTCACTGGCGTCGGTGAAGCCGTACATCGCGGCCGGCGCATGCAGGCGGCGGATGCCTTTGCGGCCGCCGGCATCGAAGCGATCCGCATGGCGCCGCGCGACAGCCTCGCCTCTCTCAGCGTCAATGCCGTAAGCTTTGCCGCGGCGGCCGAAGCGACGCGAAACGCCGCCGCTTCAATTCGCATCCTGCTTGCAACCGGCATGATGGCGTCAGGCGCGCTCGGCGCGTCGCGCGATCCCTGGCGGTCGGTGCGTCATGTCGGCACGCCGCGCGAGGCGCTGATCGGCGCCTGGCTCTGCAACGCCTCGGATGAATGGAACTGGCCCGTCGCCACCCACATTCAGGATCCGCTGAGCCTGCGCATGGTGGCGCAAGTGTTCGGCGCGGTGATCGAGAACCTCCTGAGCACCGGCCACAAGATCCTTGCCGCGACCGGCCGCTCGGACGACAATCCGGTGGTGGTCGAGGGCACCGTCATGACGTCCGGCGGCTCGCTGCCACTCGATGTCACGATCCTGCTTGAATCGGCGGCGCTCTGCATGGCGCACGCCGCGCGCAACGCCTTCAACCGCTGCGTCCTGCTTGGCAACGGCCACCGGCGCGGACTGCCGGTCAACCTCGTGCCGCAGGGGCGGATCGCGACGGGCTTCGGGCCTATCATCAAGCTCGCCGGCGAGATTTTCTCCCGCGTGCTGTCGATGTCCAATCCGGTTTCGGCACAGTCTCTGGTGGTTGCCGCCGGCATGGAGGACGAGGCCGCATTCCTGCCATTGGTGATTGAACGTTTCGAGCGCCAGATGCGGGCGCTGAAGCGACTTGCCGCGTTGGAAGCGCTGCTTTCGGCTCAGGCGATCGACATTCTCGGCGACAAGCCGGGCGGTGTCGCCAGCATGCTCTACGATGTGGTTCGCCGGCACGCGGAATTCTACGTCGTCGACCGACCGCTTTCGGCCGAGGTGGAGGCAATCGAAGAGGAACTCGCCTCCGACGCCTTCATTTCCGAACTCATCGAACAGGCGCCGCTCGTCGCCTACGATGATTTCTTCTCCCTCGGCTCGGTCCAGCGGATCGAAAAACGGCTGCAGCCGGACGCGATTTCTGCCTGAGCAAGGCTCCATCCATCGGACGAAGGGAACGACGCATGGCTGATTTCGATCTCGTTCTGCAAGGCACGGTGGTCCTGCCGCAGCGGATCATCGAGGACGGCTATGTGGCTGTCAGCGGCGGCAAGATCGCCGAGGTCGGCATCGGCGTTCCTCCGGCCGCCCGCGAGCGGCATCTCCTCGGCAAGGCGCTGATCCTGCCTGGCGCGATCGACGCACAGGTGCATTCGCTCTCGCAGAAGGATCAGGAGGATTTCGTCTGGTCGACCCGGTCGGCGGCGGCCGGCGGCGTAACCACTATCGTCGACATGCCCTATGACGAAGTCAATCTCGTCTGCTCGGCCGATGCGGTGAAGCGCAAGGTCAGCCACGCCGCGCCGCAGGCGCGCGTCGATTTCGCGCTCTATGGCACGATCGATCCGGAAGAAGGCCCGTCGCGCATTCGCGAAATGGTGGAGGCTGGTGTCGCCGCGTTTAAATTTTCGACCTTCGGCACGGATCCCAAGCGCTTTCCGCGTATTCCGCCTGCGCTCCTCGATGCCTGCTTTGCCGAAATCGCCCCGACGGGGCTGACCGCCGGCGTTCACAACGAAGACGACGAGGCGGTCAGGACCTATATGGATAAGGTCAAGGAAAGCGGCGTCTCGGATTGGCGTGCGCACGGCTTGTCACGCCCGCCGATCACCGAGCTGCTCGCCATGCACACGATCTTCGAGACCGGCGCCCAGACCGGCTGCCCCGCGCATGTGGTGCATTGCTCACTCGGACGCGGCTACGACATTGCCCGCGCCTACCGCCGCGACGGCTTTGAGGCGACCGTCGAATGCTGCATCCACTATCTGACGCTGGACGAGGAAAACGACGTCAGGCGCCTCGGCGGCAAGGCCAAGATCAATCCGCCGATCCGCCCGCGCGCCGAGGTGGAGACGCTGTGGCGCAAGGTGGCGGCGGGCGAGGTCTGGCTGGTTTCCACCGACCACGTCAGCTGGTCGGAAAACCGCAAGACAAACCCGGACATGCTGGCAAACGCCTCGGGCGTGCCCGGCCTGGAAGTCATGGTGCCGCTCTTTGTCAAGGGCGCGATCGAACGCGGCGTGCCGCTGACCTGGGCGGCAAGGCTGATGGCGGAGAACCCGGCGAAGCATTTCCGCCTCGACCATGTCAAAGGCGCGCTCACCCCTGGCAAGGACGCCGATATCGTCGTGCTCGAGCCGCGAGAACGCGTCTATGACGCGGCCGAAAGCGGCAACAACGTCGTCGGCTGGAGCCCCTACAACGGTATCCGCCTGCCATTTACCGTTTCGGCCGTCTGGCTGCGCGGCAGGCAGATTGCCGAGGGCTCGAAGGTTCTGGCCGATCCCGGCGCCGGCCGTTTCGTCCGTCCATTGCCGAGACAGGTGCTTGCCGGAGCATCGGCATGACGCGCAACCTGCCCGTCGACGCGGCACGCATCGCCGAGGATATCGATGCGCTGGCGGCGATTACCGAGCCCGACCGGCCATGGACCCGGCGCGCATTTTCACCACTCTTTCTGAAAGGCCGCGCTTACATAGAAGAGCGCATGAAGTCCGCCGGGCTTGAGACCCATATCGATGCCGGCGGCAACCTGATCGGCAGGCGCGCCGGCAGCAAGCCCGGGCTCGGCACCATCATGGTCGGCTCGCATTCGGACACGGTGCCGGACGGCGGCCGTTTCGACGGGATTGCCGGCGTCATCTCGGCGCTTGAGGTGGCCCGCGCGCTGAAGGATCGCGGAATAGAACTGGATCACGATCTGGAGATCGTCGATTTCCTCGCGGAGGAAGTCAGCATCTTCGGCGTTTCCTGCATCGGCAGCCGCGGCATGACCGGGCAATTGCCGGACGCGTGGCTTTCGCGCGTCAGCGGTGAACGCGATCTTGCCCATGGGATCACCGAGGTCGGCGGCGATCCCCTCAAGCTGCCGGAACAAAGGCGCCCGGATTTGAAGGGCTTTCTCGAATTGCACATCGAGCAGGGACCGATACTGGAAGCGGAGAGCAAGGATATCGGCATCGTCACTGCCATCGCCGGCATCACCCGCATCGAGATCACTGTCGAGGGCCGCGCCGACCACGCGGGCACCACACCAATGGACCGGCGCGCCGACGCGCTCGTTGCCGCCTCGGAGCTTGTCCTCGACATCCGTAGCAAAGCACTTGCGCTTTCGGCAGGGCCGACGCATTTCGCCGCAACCGTCGGCGAATTTCGCATAGAGCCGAATGCGGCGAACGTTGTGCCTTCCAGGGTCGTGCTGTTGATCGACGCCCGGGCCGAGGCGCGCGAGGAGATGGAAGGCTTCTGCAGCTTTGTCGACACGGCTGCTGCCCGGGTTGCGGCGGTTCACGGCGTTGCCATCCGCCCGCCGCATCGCGTTTCCGACAATTTCCCGACGCCCTGCGATGCGGGACTGATTGCAACGCTCGAACGCGCGAGCGATGCGGTCGAGGCTCCCCACCGCCGCATGGCCTCCGGTGCCGGCCACGACACCGCCTGGGTTGCCCGCGTCGCGCCGGCAGCGATGATCTTCGTGCCCTGCCGTGAAGGCCGCAGCCATTCGCCCGACGAATGGGCCGAAAACGACGATATCGCGCTTGGCGCCGCCGTTCTCTTCGAGGCGGTGCGCGAGATGGACAAGAGCTTGAGCAAGGAGACCGCCGATGGGACGCATACTGGTTGAGAAGGATGTCGAGGCCGCCGTCAAAGGAGGCTCGGTCTATGCCGCCGGCGGCGGCGGCTGGGCCGATCATGGCCGGATGCTCGGCTATGCCGCCGTCTCCATCGGCAAGCCTGAACTGGTTTCCATCGACGAGCTGAAGGACGACGAGTGGGTAGCGACCGCCGCCGCCATCGGCGCGCCTGCCTCGACCACGCCCTGGGAAATGCAGGGGATCGACTACGTCAAAGCCGTGCATCTGCTGCAGGAAGAGCTCGGCGAGCGCATCGCGGGCCTCATCATCGGCCAAAACGGCCGTTCCTCGACGCTGAACGGCTGGCTGCCGTCCGCCATCCTCGGTACCAAAGTCGTCGATGCCGTGGGCGATATCCGCGCACATCCGACGGGCGATATGGGCTCGATCGGCATGGCCGGCTCGCCCGAACCGATGATCCAGACCGCCGTCGGCGGCAACCGCGCGGAAAACCGCTATATCGAGCTTGTGGTAAAGGGCGCGACGGCGAAGATTTCTCCCATCCTGCGCGCCGCCTCCGATCAGTCCGGCGGTTTCATCGCGAGCTGCCGCAATCCACTGCGCGCCTCCTATGTGCGCACCCACGCGGCACTCGGCGGCATTTCGATGGCGCTGGCGCTCGGGGAAGCCATCATTGCGGCGGAGAAGAACGGCGGCTCGGCCGTCATCGACGCCATCTGCAAGACGACCGGCGGACATATCCTTGCCGAAGGCAGGATCACGAAAAAGGACGTCGTCTATACGAAGGAAGCCTTCGACATCGGCAGCATCGTTGTCGGCACCGGCGAGAAGGCCGTGACGATGCATGTGATGAACGAATACATGGCCGTCGATGACGCAAATGGTAAGCGGAAAGCTACATTCCCCTCTGTTATCACGACGCTTTCTCCCGAGGGGGAGCCGTTGAGCGTCGGGCAACTGCACGAGGGAATGCAGGTGCTAATCCTGCATGTACCGAAGGAAATCATCCCGTTGTCGGCCAGCGTTCTCGACCCGACCGTCTATCCCGTGGTCGAGAAGGCGATGGGTATCGAGATCGCCAGCTACGCACTGTCAGGCACCCAGGGCTGAGGCCGGTGGCGCGCGACCCCGGCCTCGAGGAACTGCTGCGCGACGTCCTCGCCCAGCGACCTGGGGTCAGCGAGAAGGCGATGTTCGGCGGGCGGGCCTTCCTTCTCAACGGCAACCTGCTCTGCGGCGCTCGCGACGACGGAATGCTGGTGCGGCTGGGCAAGGGGAATGACGGCTGGGCGCTCGCGCTGTCGGGCGCCGTGCGCATGCTTTCCGGCGGTCGCCCGATGCAGGGCTGGGTGCGCGTCGATGCCGGTGTCTATGGCGACGACACGATGAGGCTGCGGATACTTGATGCGGCGATAGCCTATGTGGAGACGCTGCCGGCAAAGTGAATGACGACGTCCCTTCCCTCGGCCGGGAGAAGGAGAAATGCGACGAGCCTCGCGCTCAGCGACAACCAGGACAGAGGACCCACGACCATGCCGAAACCCAATCCCCGCCATCCGAAATTTCCCATTCCGGGCGGCCCGGAGCTGCGTGCGAAAGGCTGGCGGCAGGAGGCGCTGCTCAGGCTGCTCGAGAACGTGCTTTCGGTCGGCGAAGACCCCGACAACCTCATCGTTTACGCCGCGCTCGGCAAGGCAGCGCGCAATTGGGCGGCGCACCGCGGCATCGTCAAGGCGCTGACGGAGATGGATGAGGATCAGACGCTCTTGATCCAATCGGGCAAGCCGATCGGCCTCGTTAAAACCCACAGCAAGGCGCCGCTCGTCATCATGGCGAACTGCAATATCGTAGGACAATGGGCCAAGGCCGAGATCTTCTACGAGTTGCAGCGCAAGGGCCTGATCTGCTGGGGCGGACTGACGGCCGGGGCCTGGCAATATATCGGCAGCCAGGGCGTCATCCAGGGTACCTACGAAATCTTCATGCGCATCGCCGAACGGCGTTTCGGCGGCGATCTTGCCGGACGGTTCGTGCTGACGGCGGGTCTCGGCGGCATGGGCGGCGCACAGCCGCTTGCGGGCCGCATGGCGGGTGCGGCGATCCTCTGCGTCGACATCGATCCGGAACGCGCGCGAAAGCGCAAGGAAATCGGCTACCTGCAGGAGATTGCTCCCGACCTCGATGCGGCGCTTGCCATGATCGACGCTGCCGTGAAGGAGAAGCGTGCGCTTTCCGTCGGGCTCGTCGGCAACGCCGCGGAGATCTATCCCGAGATCGTGCGGCGCGGCATCGTCCCCGACGTCGTCACCGATCAGACCTCGGCCCATGATCTGGTCTACGGATACGTGCCGAAAGGCATGAGCCTCGACCAGGTGAAGAGCCTGCGCGACGACGGACAGGGGCAGCTCATGGCTGCAAGCCGTGCCTCGATCGTCCAGCACGTGACCGCGATGCTCGAATTCCAGAAAAAGGGTTCGGAGGTCTTCGACAACGGCAACCTGATCCGCACGCAGGCAAAGGAAGGCGGCGTTGCCAACGCCTTCGACATCCCGATCTTCACCGAGGCCTATCTGCGCCCGCTCTTTGCCCGCGCTATCGGCCCCTTCCGCTGGATGGCGCTCTCCGGCGAGGAAAGCGATATCGCCCGCATCGACGATCTGCTGCTCGAGATGTTCCCGGACAACAAGATCATCACCAACTGGATTATGCTTGCGCGCAAGCACATTCCCTTCGAGGGCCTGCCTGCCCGTATCGCCTGGCTTGGCCATGGCGAGCGCACGGCGCTGGCGCGCCGCGTCAATGAACTGGTGGCGAACGGCCAACTGAATGGGCCAGTCGCCTTCTCGCGCGACCATCTGGACGCCGGCGCCATGGCGCATCCAAACATCATGACCGAGCGGATGAAGGATGGTTCCGACGCCATCGCCGATTGGCCGCTCATCGATGCGATGATGCTCTGCTCCTCGATGGCCGACCTCGTCGTCATCCATTCCGGCGGCGGCGGCTATGCCGGCTACATGACGAGCTGCGGCGTCACCGTGGTCGCCGACGGCACCGAAGATGCCGACGAACGGCTCGATCATGCGCTCACCAACGATACAGCGCTCGGCGTCATGCGTTATGCCGATGCCGGCTATGAGGAGGCGTTGGATGAAGTGGCGAAAAAGGACATTCCCTATATCCGGCTCGGATGATGCGCGCCGGGCGAAGGCGTCTGGCCTTCGCCGTCCGTCGGGGCTATATGAGGTGCCGACTGACTTTTCGACTTGCAAAGTGCGCCCGTGATCCCCTGGACCGTCCTCGATATCGCGAAAATTCCTGATGGCGGCGGCGAGCTTCGCCTGAAGCAGCGCGGCCAGGAATTTTCGATCATGCTCGGCGCCAACGAGCTGATGAACAGCCGTCTCAGCGGTTCGGAAAAGGCGCTGGCGACGCTCTCCTGCGAAAAGATCCGTGACCGGGCAGAGCCGCATGTCCTCATCGGCGGGCTCGGCATGGGCTTTACGCTGCGCGCAGCCCTTGGCGAACTCGGCGCGGAAGCGCGCGTGACCGTCGCCGAGCTGGTGCCGGCGGTGGTCGCCTGGGCGCGCGGGCCGATGGCGGACGTCTTCAAGGGCTGCCTCGACGATCCGCGTGTTGCGATCCATGACGGCGATGTCGCGGCCCTGATCCGCGGCAGCAAGGCAAGCTTCGACGCGATCCTGCTCGATGTCGACAACGGGCCGGACGGGATCACTCACGAGGCCAACGACGGCCTCTATGACTTTCGCGGGCTTTCGGCAGCGCGCGATGCGCTGAGGCCGGGCGGCGTGCTCGCCGTCTGGTCCTCGGGGCCGGATCAGGGATTTACGCGGCGGTTGAGGGACAGCGGCTTTGCGGCCGAGGCGGTCGGCGTGCGCGCCACCGGCAAACGCGGCGCGCGACATACGATCTGGATTGCAGTGAAAACGGGCGGCAGGAGCTGACGTGAAACGAGTATTTCAACTTTCCATGGCTGCGGCCTTCGCCCTTAGCCCGATATCCGCGAACGCCGACTGGAAGCCGGTGGAGCGGGAAGAGACCTATGCCATCGCCGGCACGACCGAGCCCCAGCTTTATATGTCGATCGGCGAACGTGGCCCGAAGATCTGGTCAGGTCGCGTCATCGCGCATACCAATTTCGCCCTGACCTGGACGCGCGACTACAAGCCCCAGCCGGACGGCGCCTGCGTTCTGACCAGAGCGACGCCGAAACTGATCATCACCTATACGATACCGAAGCCGGCTTCGCCGCTGCCGCCCCAGGTTCGCGCCCGCTGGGACACGTTCATCGCCGGCGTGCGCGCGCATGAGAAAGTGCATGGCGAGTTCATCAAGGACATGGTGCGGGAAATCGAGGCGGCAAGCGTTGGCCTGACCGTGCCGAACGATCCCAAGTGCAAGGCAATCCGCAACGCGCTGACGAAACGGCTCGGCCCGATCTCCGCCAAAAAAGGCAAACGCGACGCCGAGTTCGATCGCACCGAATTGAGCGACGGCGGCAACGTGCGGCGGATGGTGATCGCCTTCGTGAACAACCGAGGCCCGTTTCAGTAAACCTGGGCTTCCTGCGAACGCAAATGCGCTGTGGCCTGCCGCATACCAGAGGCTGTCGTTCCAGCATTTTCTGATAGCAAGGGCGAGATCGGGAAGGCCCGGCTGCGTCGCGCGGCGATTCGTGCGATGGCCGTCCCTGCGGACAGGAGTTTTGATGCACGGCCGCGGCTATGGAATATTGCTCGTCGGTGTTGCCACCGTCATGTGGAGTGTTGCCGGGCTCTTCGTTCGCATACTCGATCTCGACGTTTGGACCGTACTCGGTTGGCGCTCTTTCTTCGGCGGCGCGACCCTCCTTTTGATCACGCTCTACCAGAATCTCAGGCGGCCGATCGCATCAAGGGGCATGCTTCCGCTGTATCTGGTGGCGGCCATATTTTCCGGCATTTCCATGTACGGCTACATCGCCGCGCTCAAGCTGACGACCGTCGCCAACGTGCTTGCCATCTACGCGACCGTGCCATTCGTCGCGGCCGGCGTCGCGTTCGTCTGGATGGGCGAGCGCCCGGAACGGCGCGTGCTCGTGGCGAGCGCCATCGCTTTCGTCGGTGTTCTGATCGTCGCGGGATTTGCCGCCCGGATGCAGGATCTCGCGGGCAGTGCGCTCGCCTTGCTGATGACCGTCAGCTTCAGCATTCTCGTCGTCATGGCGCGGCGCTATCACGCGCTGCAGATGGCGCCCGTTAATGCGCTGGGCTCCGGGCTTTGCGTCCTTCTTTGCCTGCCTTTGATGTCGCATACGATGCCAAGCCTATCCGAACTCGCGATCCTCAGCGTCTTCGGCGCGACCACCTCCGGCCTTGCCTATCTTCTGTTCACCACCGGCGGGCGATACATACCGCCGGGCGAGGCCGGGCTGATCGCCATTCTCGACATCGTGCTCGGGCCTCTGTGGGTCTGGCTCGCCTTCGGGGAAAATCCGGGGCTTGCAGCCGTGGTCGGCGGCGGCCTGATCCTCTGCGCCGTCATCTGGTATCTCTGGGGCCGGCTCCGGGCTGGCCGCCGACGCGTCGCCTCGGCCTGAGCGCGTCAGCGCCTTGCCAGGCGCGCCGCGCCGAGCGCTGCCGCAAGGCAGGCGGCAAGCATGGCGAGAATGAAGGCGACCACGGCCGGCCAGCCGCCCACAAGCCAGAAATGTCCGCCGATCGTGCCGGCGATGCTGGAGCCGAGGTAGTAGGCGAGCAGATAGAGCGACGAAGCGTGCCCCTTGGCCGAGCGCGCCAACCGTCCGACCAGCGCGCTCGCCACCGAATGGGCCGCGAAGAAGCCGACCGTGACCAGCACGATGCCGACGATGACGGCGGCAAGCGGCGTGGCAAGGGTCACGGCGGCACCGGCCGCGACAAGCAGCACGCCTGCCGGCAGCACCACGAAATGACCGAAGCGGTCGCCGAGCGATCCTGCCGCCCAGGAGGCGGCGATGCCGAAGAGGTAGACGGTGAAGATCAGCCCGAGCTCGGTCTGATTGAGATTGTAGGGTGCGGCGACGAGGCGGAAGCCTGCATAGTTATAGACCGTGACGAAGGAGCCCATGCCCAGGAAGCCGATGGCAAAGAGCAGCGGCAGGGCCGGATTGCGAAAATGCTCCCACCAGGCGCGGACATGGAAACCTGCGTCAAAGCCCTTGCGCGGCGAAAAATTGCGCGACGGCGGCAGCAGCAGCAGGAAGCCGGTGGCGGCGATCAGGCCGAGAATGCCAATCGCGGCAAGCGCCGGGCGCCACGAGAAGAATTCGGCGATCGTGCCCGTAACCACCCGCCCCGCCATGCCGCCGAAGGCATTGCCGGCAATATAGAGACCCATGGAGGCGCCGAGACCGCGCGGATCGATCTCTTCGGCGAGATAGGTCATGGCAACCGCCGGCACGCCACCGAGCAGCAACCCTTGCACGGCGCGGATGACGAGCAGCAGATTCCAGCTGGGCGCGACGGCGACCGCGATGGTGCAAAGTGCTGCCCCGAGCAACGAGACGAACATCAGGCTGCGCCGGCCGAAGCGTTCGGAAACGGCGGCGGCGCAGAAGATAGCGAAGGCGAGAAAGCCCGTGGAAAGCGACAGCGACAGGGAGCTTGCCGCCGGCGTGACGCCGAATTCCTTGGCAAAGACCGGCATCAGCGGCTGCACGCAGTAAAGCAGCGAGAAAGTCGCAAAGCCCGAAAGGAAAAGCGCGAGGCTGGCGCGCCGGTAGGCCGTGGAGCCGCGCGTCAGATACGGGCGCTGCTCGTCGCGCGTTTCCGCCGCGAGGAGCCTGAGATTGGGAACGGGCGCTTCAGCGTCGGCAGTCGGCTGGTAGGCGATGCGGGGCATGGGGAAAACCTTTCTGCCTCCAGACCTAGTCAGACCGCCGTTATTTGTCCAATATATGGGAGAGACGATTTCAATAGCTTTTGGAGATAGCAATGGAGCTGCGTCATCTTCGCTATTTTCTTGTGCTCGCCGAGACTGGCAACTTCACCCGCGCCGCTGCCAAGCTCGGTATCGGCCAGCCGCCGCTCAGCCAGCAGATTCGCGATCTCGAGACGGAAGTGGGGGCGGCTCTCTTTCACCGCGTGCCGCATGGTGCCGAGCTGACCGCGGCGGGTGCTGCGTTTCGCGTCGAAGCCGAGATGGCCGTTGCCGCCGCCGAGCGGGCCAAGCTTGCCGCGCAGCGCGCCCAGCGCGGCGAGACCGGCAGCTTGTCGCTGGGCTTCACCGCCTCTTCCGCCTTCAACAGCGTGGTCAGCGGGACGATCCGAGAATTTCGCGAACGTTTCCCGGATGTGCGCCTGTCGCTGACGGAGATGAACTCCAACTGGTTGATGGAGAAGTTGATGCGAGGCGAGATCGACGCCGCCTTCATTCGCCCGGGCCTGGAAAATCCGAAGGAAGTGCGGCTAAAGCGCCTGGCCGACGAGCCGATGCTGGTGGCGCTGCCGGCGCGGCACAGGCTGGCGGCGCAGGAGCGCGTCGCGCTATCCGATCTGGCGCACGAGCCTTTCATTCTGTTTCCGCGCACCGTCGGCCTCAGCCTCTACAACGATATCGTCGCGGCCTGCCGTGAGGCCGGTTTCGAACTCGTCGTCACCCAGGAAGCCCCGCAGATACCCTCGGTCGTCAATCTGGTGGCGGCGAGCCTCGGCGTATCGATCGTGCCGGCCGCGATCGCCCAGATCAGGCTTGACGGCGTGACCTATCGTCCGATCGACGGGCCGCCGCTGATGGCGCGGCTGGGGCTCGCGGTGCTGAAGGCGCAGCGCGCGCCGGTAACGGAGAATTTGATGCGCCTGCTCTCGACCTCAGCTGCCGAGACGAGCGAAACCGGTCAGACTTCCCAATAGGGCGGATCGCCGAAGGCCTGCTTCAACTGCTGCACGATCGCCCGCAGCTTTGCCGAAACATGACGGCTTTCGGAGGTGGCCATGTATATGAATTCCGCCTCCGGCCGGCAGCCGACGTCGATTTCGGCCAGACGCCCCGCCCGGATTTCGGGACCGGCGATGAAGGTGGGCAAAAGCGCGATGCCGAGGCCTGCTGCTGCGGCATCGGCGATCATATCGCCATTGTTCACCCGCAGCGCCATGCGCGCCCGAATGACGACAGGACCATCCGGGCCTTCGAAACGCCAATCCGCGCTGCCGCGGTTGGTATAGAAAATGCCGCTATGCTCTTCGAGCTTTGCAAGCGAGGCGGGGGCGCCGTTGCGTGCGATATAATCCGGTGAGGCGCAGAGCAGCCGGCGGCTGCCGGCAAGCTTCCAGGCGATAAGCCGCGTATCGGCGATCGGTCCATGGCGGATGACGGCATCGTAGCCGTCGGCGGCGGCGTCAACACGCCGATCGTCGAGGTCGAGCGTCAGCTCGATCTCGGGATGCGCAGCCAGAAAAGGATAGAGCGCGGGGCCGAGGTGCAGCCGCCCGAAGGTAACGGGCGCGGCGATCCGCAACGGTCCGGCAAGCGTACCGCGCCGCTCGGCCATGTCGGCCGCGGCCTCGCTCACCTCGCGCACGATCCGCGTCGCCCGCTCCAGGAAGGCCGATCCGTCTTCTGTAAGCGTTAGCTTACGAGTTGTGCGGTGCAGCAATGCCGCACCCAAGGTTCTTTCGACCTCGGCCAGCCGCTCGCTGACCACGGATTTTGACAGCCGCAACCGGCGCGCCGCTTCGCTCACAGAGCCCGCCTCGGCAACGGCGACGAAGGCGGCAATTCCCTCTATCTTAAGCATTGTTCGGTATTTCCGAATTCGAGTTCCACCATTGGCAGACTAATCCGGACGGCGCCACAACACCATTCTCATTGCATCGGACGACGCCAGTCATTCGGTCGCGTCCAAACTAACCTAACCCAGGAGATGGAAGCATGCCTCGCTTGAACAGCAAAGTCGCAATCGTCACCGGCGCCAGCTCGGGGATCGGCTGGGCAACCGCCAAGCTTTTTGCCGCCGAAGGCGCAAAGGTCATCGTCGGCGCTCGCCGGCAGGCCGAACTCGAAAAACTCGTGGCCGAGATCAACGCTGAAGGCGGCGAGGCCGCAGCACTTGCCGGCGACGTCCGCTCGGAAGACTATCACAAGGCATTGGTCGCCCTCGCCGTCGAACGCTACGGCAAACTCGACATCGCCTTCAACAATGCCGGCACGCTCGGCGAGGCCGGCCCCAGCACCGGCGTTTCGGAAGCTGGCTTCACGGAGGCGCTGACGATCAACCTCACCGCCTCGTTTCTGGCCGCCAAGCATCAGATCGCCGAAATGACTAAGAATGGCGGCGGATCGGTGATCTTCACTTCGACTTTCGTCGGCTACAGCTTCGCCTTTCCGGGCGTGGCGGCCTATGCGGCCAGCAAATCCGGCCTTATCGGCCTGACGCAAGCGCTCGCTGCTGAATTCGGCCAGCAGAACGTGCGTGTCAACGCGATACTGCCCGGCGCGGTCGACACCGACATGTACCGCGAAATGAACGACACGCCGGACAAGCAAAGCTTCATCACCAATCTGCACGCTCTGAAGCGCGTCGCGCGGCCGGAAGAACTTGCGCGTTCGGTGCTCTATCTTGCCTCGGACGACTCCGCTTTCGTCACCGGAACGGCATCGCTGGTCGATGGCGGCGCATCGATCACCCGCACGTAAGTCCGGAGCTGGGGAAGGAATATACGCTCTAGCTGTATAATCCTTCCGCATCTTCTTCGCTTATCGCACCTGCCGATTTCGGACATTCTCTTTCCATCGCCAGCTCACCAATCAGAGGAACATCAGCATGTCACGCCTGCAGAACAAGACCGCTCTCATCACCGGGGGCACCAGCGGCATCGGGCTTGAAACCGCCCGCCAGTTCATCGCCGAAGGCGCCCGCGTCGCGGTCACCGGCACGAGCGCGGCCGGCATTGCAGCTGCCCGCGCCGAACTCGGCGACAAGGCTCTCGTCATTCAGGCGGACGCCGGCAACGCCGAAGGCCAGAAGGCCGTGGCCGAAGCCATCAAGAACGCATTCGGCCATCTCGACATCCTCTTCGTCAATGCCGGCGTCGCCGAATTCGGCCCCATCGAACAATGGACGGAAGCAAGCTTCGACCGCTCCGTCGCGATCAACGTGAAGGGGCCTTTCTTCCTCGTCCAGGCGCTGTCGCCGATCTTCGCGAAGGGAGCATCGATTGTTCTCAACACCTCGATCAACGCTCATATCGGCATGCCGAATTCCAGCGTCTATTCGCTTACCAAGGCCGCCCTTCTCTCGCTTGCCAAAACCCTTTCCGGTGAACTGATCGGCCGCGGCATCCGCGTCAATGCCGTCAGCCCCGGCCCGATCGCAACGCCGCTCTACAGCAAGCTCGGCGCATCGGAGGCGGATTCGAAGGCAATGGCCGCGCAGATCCAGAGCCAGATCCCCGTCGGACGCTTCGGCACCGCCAGCGAAATCGCCCGCGCCGTCGTCTTCCTTGCATCCGACGAGGCCGCCTACACGGTCGGCGCCGAACTGATCATCGACGGCGGCATGGCCAACCTCTGACGCCATAGGACGCTGGAGGCCGAAGCTGTCCGCCGAGGCCTCCAGCCATCGAATGCCCCCAAACCGGATGCATCTTTCACCGACTGAGCGCCCGCGAACCGAGCGTGCGGCGGTTGCGGTCTAAGACGTTGAACTTGCGTGGCATCCTTTCCGAAAGCGATTTCGATTCCTTCGCTTATGCGCTAGGCTGCGAGGCAACGGCAAACGACGGACAAAGACCATGACCCTCGGCGGCAAGCGCATCCTTCTCATCATCTCTGGCGGCATCGCAGCCTATAAGAGCCTCGATCTCATCCGCCGGCTGCGTGACCGCGGTGCGGCGGTGCGGCCGGTGATGACGTCGGGCGCCCAGGAGTTCGTAACATCGCTTGCCGTCGGCGCACTTGCCGCCGATCACGTCTTCACCGACCTTTTTTCGCGCCAGGACGAGCAGGATGTAGGCCATATCCGGCTGGCGCGCGACTGCGATCTGGTGCTGATCGCGCCGGCGACGGCTGATCTTCTCGCGAAAATGGCAAACGGTCTCGCCGACGATCTGGCTTCGACGGTGCTTCTCGCAACAGATCGCCCGGTCGTTGCCGCCCCCGCGATGAACCCCAGAATGTGGGCGCATCCGGCAACACGCCGAAACATCGAATTCCTGAGACGCGACGGCATTCGTTTCGTCGGTCCGATGGCCGGCGAGATGGCCGAAAGCCGCGAGGCGGGGCTTGGCCGCATGGCCGAGCCGCTCGACATTGTCGCGGCTGTCGAAACCCTGCTTGACGAGGGGCCGAAGCCGCTCCTTGGCCGGAAGGCGATCGTGACCTCGGGCCCGACGCACGAGCCGATCGACCCTGTGCGCTATATCGCCAACCGCTCTTCGGGCCGGCAGGGCCATGCGATCGCCGCGGCGCTCGCGGCACTCGGCGCCGACGTCACGCTCGTGTCCGGCCCCGTCACCATCGCTGATCCCGTTGGCGTCAGGACGCTGCATGTCGAACGGGCGGACGAAATGCGGGACGCGGTTCTCTCAGCCCTTCCCGCCGATATCGCGGTAATGGTGGCAGCCGTTGCCGATTGGCGGGTGGCCTCGGCCGCCGACCAGAAAATCAAGAAGCATCCCGGCGAATCCATTCCAACGCTCGCGCTCACCGAAAACCCGGATATCCTCAGGACCGTTGGGCATCATACGCTCCGCCCTAAACTCGTCGTCGGCTTCGCAGCCGAGACGGAGCATGTCGAAAGCAATGCTCGCGCCAAGCTCGAGCGTAAAGGGGCGGATCTGATCGTCGCCAACGACGTCTCGTCGGCAACCGGCATCATGGGCGGCACGCGCAACACGGTGAAGATCATCGGCCACGACGGCATCGAGCAATGGCCGGAGATGGACAAGAACGAAGTCGCGACAAGGCTCGCCAGCCTGATTGCCGATCGCCTCAGGCAGGAATAGCGACCGGCTCGATGCGACTGCGAATACCCGGCTTCTGCGGCCGAAAGCTCATGACCTCGATGCCGTCCCCGGTGACGGCGACGGCGCTGCCGTTCGGTATCTCTGCCCAGGCATCGACGTCGTCGGTCAGCGGTTCCGAGACCAGGCAATGTCCACGGCCGTTGCAGAGCGGAGACGCATAGAGCGTCGGCGGCTTTTCGTCGGTGGCATAGCGAATGGCATAGAGCCCCTGCCCGTCGGAAAATGCAGCGGTAAAGCGCAGTAGCGCCGAACCCGTGACTTCGGTTGCCACCGCTTCGACAAAGCCGATCGTTTCGGCCATGGCGCGGATCGGATCGGCGGCAAGGCCGAACTGCAGAGCCAGGAGGAAGATGAGTTCCGAATCCGTCGAGCCCGCGCGGGCGGTGAAAAGCTCGTCGTCGAGCGTGGCTTCAAGGCGGCGGCGCAGCCGCTCGAAATCGGCGATCTGGCCGTTGTGCATGAACGACCAGTTGCCATGCACGAAAGGATGGCAATTGTCCCGCCGCGTGCCGCCGCCGGTCGCTGCGCGGACATGGGCGAGAAAGAGCGGCGAGCGGATCTGCCGCGCGAGACTCTTCAGGTTGCAATCCGCCCAGGCAGGCAGGATGTCGCGGTAACGGCCGGGCTCCGGCCGCTCTCCATACCAGGCAATTCCGAAGCCATCGCCGTTGGTCTGCGTCTTGGCCCGAGTGGCGCAGTGGGACTGTTCTATGAGGGAATGGGCGGGCGAAGAAACCAGCTCCTCCAGATAGAGGGGATCTCCGCGATAGGCTGCCCAGCGACACATGATTCTTCCACTCCTGTTCCCGCTCCGTCTGGAGGGGAACCATGTCGAAATCGTGGACGATTATTGATCGGAATGAGTAAGAAACTCCTTAACTTTCGCATAGATGACTGCAATTCCAGGCTCTTTCCGTGCGGTCGCGCATTCATGACATCGCTGCAGCCAAGGCGACCTTGATCAAGGCCAGATCAAGACAGCTCCGCGCAGCGCGAAAACGACAAAGCCCGGCTGCGTACCGGGCTTTGTCGCCGACGAAGTCGGACTTTTTATCCACTCGCCCCCTGCCTGTTGGTAGAGGGCGTCGGAAGTTTGGATCTATCTGCTTGCTTTTCACAATTCCGGATGGAAAACCGTTTTTCCGCTTTTCCGGGAATTACTCTAGATCCCGCGTCGCGGGTTACCTGTGGCTACCGTGGTTACCATTGCCGCCCTGGTTATTTCCGGAACCGCCATGGCCCTTGACCTCACCTGAGTCGCCCTGGTTGTCGTTGTGGCCGTCATCGCCGCCGGTCCGGCCCTTGCCGTCATCACCGCCGTTGCTGCCCTTGCCGTCGTCGGATCCGCCGCCCTTGCCGCCATCGCCGGAATGGCCCTTGCTGTCGCCATTGCCGTTGTTGTCGCCTTTGGGATCGTTGTGGCCGCCGTCCTGACCCTTGCCTTCGCCAGAACCGTTGTTGTTGTTGTGGCCGTCGCCGGAACCGCTGCCGGCTCCCGCACCGTTGTCGCCGCCCTGGCCCTTGTTTTCGCCACCAGAGCCACCCTGATCACCACGACCGCCGCCGTCGCCACCTTTGGAGCCATTACCGCCATCATGGCCCTTGCTGCCGCTGTCTCCGCCGCGTCCGCCGTCGCCCTGGCTACCGTGACCGCCGCTGCCGCCGCCATTGTTGCCGCGTCCGCCATCGCCGTTACCGCCAGCACCACCACTATTGTTGCCGCGTCCGCCGTCGCCGTTACCGCCGCCCTTACCGCCGTTGCCGCTGCCGTCACTGCCGCGACCTCCGTCACCATGGCCTCCAGCGCCGCCACCGTTGCTGCCACGTCCACCGTCGCCGTTACCGCCGCCCTTGCCGTTGTGGCCGCCGCCGTCGCCGCCGCGGCCTCCGTTGCCGTGGCCTCCGTCGCCGTGATCACCGTGACCGCCTACGCCGCCACGGCCATTGCCGCCTTGATGGCTGGCATGCTCGCTACCACCATGATCGCGACCTCCTTGGTCATGACCGCCGCGGCCGCCGCCGTCGCCGCGACCACCATGGTCGTTGCCCTTGCCRCCGTTGTGGCCGGCATGCTCRCTGCCGCCATGGCCCTTGCTACCGTGGTCATGATCGCCACGGCCGTCATGGTTGTTGCCCTTGCCGCCGCCGTCGCTATGCCCTTTTCCACCGTCGCGGCCGCCGTGACCGTCATGGCCCTTGCCGCTATGGTCGTGGTCGCCGCGGCCACCGCCGTCGTGACCCTTACCGTCGTGGTCCTTACCGCCATGGTCCTTACCGCCGTGGTCCTTACCGCCGTGGTCCTTGCCGCCATGGTCCTTGCCACCATGGTCTTTGCCACCATGATCCTTACCACCGTGTTCCTTACCACCGTGGTCCTTGCCGCCGTGGTCCTTACCGCCATGGTCATGTCCATGGCCATGATGTCCGCCGTGGTGACCCCCATTGCCGCCGTCGTCGTCGCCACCTTCGCCGTCGTCATCGCCGCCGCCGCCGTTGCTTCCGCCGTCTTTTACTCCCCCGCCACCGCTGCCGCTTCCGCCGTCGCCGGAATTGCTGCCGCCGGAGACGTTGCTGCTGGACTCGCTGCCGCCGCCGGCGTTATTGTTGTTGGAGGCAGAGTTACCGGCGTTGCCGTTGCTGCCTCTATTGCCGCCGGCGTTATGCGCGCGTGCCTTGTTCTGTGTCGTTTTGTTTCGTGTTGATGGTCGCTGTCGCCTGGCAAAGAATTGCCTCGGCAGTGCCTGGTGATGCATTGGTGCAATCAACCGCCGATTGAGCGCTTACGAGACTGGTTCCTGCAAGTAGAATAGTGACGCTGGCAGCGATAAGTACGCCATACTGTTTCATGTCGCTTCCTCTCCCGGTGCATTTTGTTGAAATCAGCGCTCCTCCGGGTGACGCTTAATTGTTTGTTAACTAATGCAGAGTCGTCGCGACCGTCCATTTGACTGAAAATATTCAGACCTACTCCAGGTGCAGCGTTTCGAGTGACCGACTTAACCATTCCGGAGTAGATTGCCGGCAAAATAGCGGACAGGATTCTCATCTTTAGGCGAGTGCGAGATCCGCCGGAGGCTCTCTGATGTACCCACTTCGCATCGCCGCTTTTGCGGTTGCCACGCTGCTGACATCCGAGGGGACGGGGTTTGCCGCGTCCCTGCTGCAGCCAGTCCGCACGATCGGCGCGCCGGTCGCCTTCGTTTCGGCATGTCATCGCTATCAGTGGCTCTGCAACAACCGCCCCGGCCGCGCGATGGGCGACACGGATGCCTTTGCGCTCCTTACGCGCGTCAACTCCGAGGTAAATGCCGCCGTCAAACCCGCCGACGACCGTTCCACCAAGGGCAAAAAGGACGACTGGTCGCTGCCGACGGCGGGAAAGGGCGACTGCGAGGATTATGCGTTGATGAAGAAGAAGACACTGATGGACGCGGGCTTCCGCTCCGACAGGCTAGCGATGACGGTCGTTCTCGACCGCAGCGGCGGCAACCACGTCGTCTTGATGGCACGGGTCGGCAGCGGCGACTATGTGCTCGACAATCTCTCCGGCAGCGTCCGACGTTGGGACAGAACCGGCTACACTTTCGTTGCCCGCCAGAGCTTCGAGAACAAACGCGTCTGGCAGGTGATCCTTGCCGGGCCGCGGGCAAGCCCGATCGCCGCGGCGGATCGCCGCGCCGGCAATCCCGCCTGACGCGACCCTTGCATCCTGCCGGAATGTCCTTACATTCAACTCAACATCAACAGAACGAAAGGAAGGTGATCCAATGTCTAATGAGATTTCGGACCTCGTGGCAGACTTGGAAGTGGTGTCGATGGCGAGGCAGCCCTCGTAAAAGACCAGCCTTCCTGGGACCGTTTTGACGGTCCGGTCCAGTCACAGGGCCAAAACTCATGGGGGGCCGCCTAGCGCGGCCCCTTTTGCTGTCCGGAATCGTCCGCGCGTTTGGTGTGCTTACGGGCCGCGACCGCGCCGCGATGCCGCCGCCGGATCTCGCGATCGTTCTCTATCTGCCTGAGCATGGCCCGCCCGGTGATGATCATCTCGACGAGGAAGGCCACGAACGAGCCGATCAGGGCGACGACCGCGGCACCAAAGAACCAGAGCAGGATTTGCTCGCGGAATTCCTGCCGGATGGCGCCGATCAGGAGCCCGAGCGTCGCAAGGCAGGTGAAGACGCCCGACATGGTGCCGAGGATGACCGCCCCTTCCAGCGCCAGCGTCCGGCGGCGCAGTTCGGTGAGTTGGCGCACCCGCGCGGCATCCAAATTCTCTTCGCCCTGCAGCACATCGAAAAGCCTGTTCACCCGATCCGACACGCGCGCCAGCCGCTGTGCGAAGACGTTGAGACAGCCGGCTGTCCCGGCGAGCAGGAAGACCGGGGTCAGAGCCACTTGAATGACGCTGACGGCTTGCGGGATGACAGAGTACTCCATGGACAGGCCTAACTCCCTCAGCCGCGACGATTTCTGCGCAAGCTAGCCCAACGTTTCCGCGTTGGGCAGACAGCCGACGACAGATTTCGCCAATGGATAGCGGATTTCCGCGTTTCGTGCACGCGTCTGCTCCATGGGCTTCGAGCGTTTCAGGCGCCTTGCGGACAGGCGGGCCGATGATGCATGGTCGCGGGCTCCGGAATAACCACGACTTGCGAGGTTCGATCTTGACGGCCAGCGAAAGAGACAAGATGGCGGCGGGGGAATGGTATTGCTGCCTCGATCCCGAACTCGACGCCCTGCGCATGAAGGCCCGCGCGGCGGTTCACCAGCACAACACCTTGGCCCCGGCGGAGCGCGGCAACATCGCGCCCGCCCTCTTGTCGCTTTTCGCCGACGCAGCAGCGGACGCCTTCATCGAGGCGCCGTTTCACTGCGCCTACGGCATGAACATCAGCCTGGGGAGCCGGGTCTATCTCAACGCCGGCTGTACGATCCTCGACACGGCGCGCGTGCGCATCGGCAACGCGTCGATGCTCGGGCCCGGCGTACAGATCTATTGCTCAGAGCACCACAAGGATCCGGCCTTGCGACGCGGCGGGCTCGAAATCGCCGGACCGGTGGAGATCGGCGCCGACGTCTGGATCGGCGGCGGCGCCATCATCCTTAGCGGCGTGACGATCGGCGACAGAGCGATCATCGGCGCCGGAGCCATCGTCACTCGCGACGTCGCCGAGAACACGACCGTGGTCGGCAATCCGGCGCGCGACGTCAGTCGAAGGACATGATCCCGTTGGAAATCACGCCGCCTTGACGGCGTGATATTCCTTGAGCGCGGCCATCTTGATCGCCGGGTAGCGCTCCGACTCGTAGCGCAGCGAGAAGCTGTCCTGCGCCAGGAACACAGGGTCGTTGTCGAGATCGCGGGCGATATCGCCGCGACGCGCGTTGATGAATTTGTCGAGATCGGCGGACTGATCGGCCGAGATCCAGCGGCAGACCGAAAAGCGCGACATTTCGAAAGAGACCGGCAAGCCGTATTCCGCCATCAGCCGCTCCTTCAGAACGTCGAGCTGCAGCGCACCGACGACGCCGACGATCGCAGGCGAGCCGTCTTCCGGCGAAAAGAGCTGTACTACGCCCTCTTCCGCCATCTGGTGCAGCGCTTCCTTCAGCTTCTTCGCCTTCATCGCGTCCTCCAGCCGCACGCGACGCAGGATTTCCGGCGAGAAGTTTGGCACGCCCTGGAAGACGAGGGGTTCGCCCTCCGTCAGCGTATCGCCGATCCTCAGCGTCCCATGATTGGGAATGCCGACCACGTCGCCGGCGTAGGCCGTGTCGGCGAGCTGCCGCTGCGAGGCGAAGAAGAACTGCGGCGCCGTCAGGCCGAGCAGCTTGCCGGTGCGCGACAGGCGGGCCTTCATGCCGCGCTCGAGCTTGCCGGAGCAGATGCGGGCAAAGGCGATGCGGTCGCGGTGGTTCGGATCCATATTCGCCTGGATCTTGAAGACGAAGGCCGTCATCTTGTCGTCGGTCGCCTGGACGGTGCGGATGTCTGCCACCTGGTCACGCGGCGGCGGCGCAATTTCGCCAAGCGCGTCGATGAGATCGCGAACGCCGAAATTGCGCAGGGCCGAGCCGAAGAAGACGGGCGTCAGGTGCCCTTCCAGGAAGGCCTTCCTGTCGAACGGCTTGCAGGCCTCGATCGCCAGCATCGTTTCCTCGGTGAAGGCGTCGCGCTCGTTCTCGGGCAGGCGATGGGAAACCATCTCGGGATCGGTCACCTTGGTCATGACCTCCTGCGTGTCCAACGAGCGCACCTCGTTCCTCGCCAGGTGATAGGTGCCGCAAAAAGTCTTCGAGCGGCCGATCGGCCAGGTAATGGGCGCTGTGTCGAGCGCCAGCTTCTCCTCGACCTCATCAAGGATCTCGAACGGATCGCGGCTTTCGCGGTCCATCTTATTAATGAAGGTGATGATCGGAATGTCGCGCATGCGGCAGACTTCGAAGAGTTTCAGCGTCCGAGGCTCGATACCCTTGGCGGCGTCGATGACCATGACGGCCGCGTCGACGGCGGTCAGCGTGCGATAGGTATCGTCCGCGAAGTCTTCGTGACCGGGCGTGTCGAGAATGTTGAAGACATTGTCGTTGTATTCGAACGTCATCACGGAGGTGACGACCGAGATGCCGCGTTCGCGCTCGATCTTCATCCAGTCGGAGCGCGTCTGCATGCGGTCCTTCTTGGCCTTGACTTCGCCGGCGAGCTGAATCGCGCCACCGAAGAGCAGCAGCTTTTCGGTGAGCGTCGTCTTACCCGCGTCCGGGTGCGCGATAATAGCGAATGTGCGGCGGCGGGAGACCGCCTCGGCGAGACTTTCGGCCATGATGTGAATCCTGTGGAATTGGCGCGTATCTAGCGTTTAAGGCCCACAATTGCAATTGACCTCGGCTCCACTCGCGCAAAGTAATGCAGCATGACCCTGACCGCCGACATCCGCCCGACCTTGAACCTTGTCCGCCTGCCGCACGCGGCAGGTCTCGATCTGCCGGCCTATGAGACGGCGGGTGCCGCCGGCATGGACCTTCGTGCCGCCACGGAGGACGGCGCGCCCCTCACGCTTCAGCCCGGAAAGCGAGCGCTGGTGCCGACCGGATTCGTTTTCGAAATCCCGGCGGGCTATGAGGGGCAGGTCCGACCGCGCTCCGGCCTTGCCTTCAAGCACGGCATCACCTGCCTCAATACCCCCGGCACGATCGACAGCGACTATCGCGGCGAGGTCAAGGTGATCCTCGTCAACCTCGGCGAAGAGCCTTTCGAGATCTCCCGGGGCATGCGCATCGCCCAAATGGTGATCGCGCCCGCGATCCAGGCGCGGATTGCCGAGATTGGAGAGGCAACCGAAACGAAACGCGGCGCCGGCGGTTTCGGCTCCACGGGCCAATGAGCCGCGCCGATGCCACGGGCCTGACTTTCCGGCAGAACCATTTTGACGACCCCTCGGACTGGGCGGCACTCGTCTCGCTGCTTCACGACACATTCGGTATCGATATCGATCCGCTTCGCGAGCTCGGCGGACCGGATCCGACCAGCATGCCGTTCGGCTGGTTTACCGCCGATGGCGTGCTGGCAGCCAATCTCACGGCCTTCGCGATGCCGCTCGTCGTCAACGGCCGGCGGATCAATGCCGCAGCCTTCCAGTCCGGCGCGGTGCGTCCGCCCTGGCGCGGTCGCGGCCTCTATCGTGATGTAACGACGAAGGCGCTGGCGTGGTGCGAGGCGCAGGGGTTCGAGGCGATTATCCTCTATACCGACAAGCCGGCGCTCTACGAACCCTACGGTTTCCGTTCGCTCGCCCTGCACCGCTATGAGGGCGAGGCGCCCGACGCGGTCGCGGGCATGCCCGCGCAGCGACTGTCGCCTCGCGACGCCACAGATCTCGCGACGCTCCGGGATCTGCTCAGTCGCCGCACGCCGGTTTCCGAAACCTTTGCCGTTGCCGCCAACGCGGCGATGTTTCTCATCAATACCGAGTTCAATCCCGACGCGCGTGTGAGCTATCTCCCCGACCACATGGCCGCCGTCGCCTGGACGATGCCGGCGGCGGAGCATTTCTGCCTCCTTGACGTCGTCGCCCCGGAAATCCCTTCACTTGCGGCTATCCTCGGGAGCTTGGGGATCAGCCCGGCAATCGCGGAAACGCGTTTCCGGCCCGACAAGCTTGGCTGGTCGGGCGAGGCAATGCCGTTGGAGGGCGATACGCGATTGATGCTGCGCGGGCTCGACGGCGTGCTGCTCGACCACCCGGCCATGCTTTCGCCGATGGCGGATTTCTGATGCCTACTTTTTTCGAGAGAGCGGCGGCAGGCGACGCTTGACCGGCGAGGATTTGATCATAGAGGTGTTGGTCTCCGCCCGCTCCGCGATCCTGTCCAGAATGTCGTCGAGATCGGCCATCGAACGCACCACGAGGCGGCCGATGAAGCAATCGTCGCCCGTTACCTTGTCGCATTCGATGAATTCCGGCGTGTCCTGAATAATGCGCTCGATGATGTGCAGCTGGCCGGGCAACGGCCGCACCCTGACGATCGCCTGCAACGGATAGCCGACCGCCGCCGGATCGACATCGATGGTGAAGGCCTTGACGACGCCACGCTCCTCCAGCCGCCGCAGGCGTTCCGCGGCACTCGGTGACGACAAACCGACGGCCTGGGCGAGCTCTTTCAGCGATATGCGCGCATTGGCAGCAAGGGCTTCGAGCATGGCCTGGTCGAGATCATCCAGGCTCGATGCCATATTAGGTGATAACATTGTCTTGCCTTTGGATGTAAGGATACTTCCCATTTCTCTATTATAAAACATATATCAATCCCCTGATCGCCGCAATATTCTCATCACCAAGAAGGAGAGCGACGATGCAAGGCGAGATAAGAAGAGGCACGGCGGAAATGACCGGCGCCATGCTGATTTCCGGCACGATCGGCTGGTTCGTGGTGATGTCCGGCGCGCCCGTCGCGGCGGTCGTCTTCTGGCGATGCGTCTTCGGTGCGCTGACGCTTCTTCTCATCTGCTGGTCGCTTGGGCTGTTTCGTCGCGGCATCATCACCCGGCGCGCCGTCGTCATCGCCGTTCTCGGCGGCATTGCCATCGTCCTGAACTGGCTGCTGCTTTTCGCGTCCTACGCGCATGCTTCGATTGCGATTTCCACGACGGTCTACAACACCCAACCCTTTATGCTCCTGGGCCTCGGCGCGCTTTTCCTCGGCGAGCGCATCACCGCCGCCAAGCTCTTCTGGCTGGGGCTTGCCTTTGCAGGCATGATCGCGATCGTCGCGGCCAAGCCGGCGGCGGCAAGCGGCGGCGGGGACTACGCGCTCGGCATCCTCATGGCCGTCGGCGCCGCCTTCTTTTATGCGCTGGCAGCGCTCGCCGCGAAATGGCTGAAGGGCACACCGCCGCATCTGATCGCGCTCATCCAGGTCTCGACCGGCATTGTGATGCTGGCGCCGATGACCAGCTTCTCCGGCCTGCCTCAGGGCACGAGCCCGTGGTCGATGTTGCTAACCCTCGGCATCGTGCACACCGGTCTCATGTACGTGCTACTTTACGGCGCGATCCAGAAGCTGCCGACGCATCTGACCGGGGCGCTCTCCTTCATCTATCCGATCGCCGCGATCCTGGTCGATCGCATCGCCTTCCACCACGCGCTGCAGCCCGTGCAGATCCTCGGCTCGGCGGTGATCCTGGTTGCGGCGGCCGGCATGAATCTCGGCTGGACCATTCCGCACCCCCGCCGCAAGCGCGGCGCGCTTTCCAATGAGCCGAGCTGAAAAGCATTTGGAGTTATCAGCCGGCCCTATGCGGCCGGCTTCCTTGCTAGCCTCAGCAATCGCCTTGAATCCCGTCGCTCCGAGGTGTAATTACCGCCCGAAAGGAGCTCGCTCATGACCGCCACGACCCTGCTTGCCTACTGCGGCGCACTTTTCATCGCGGCCGCAATTCCCGGTCCCGGGATCACGGCGATCGTCGCGCGCGCGCTCGGAGCGGGTTTCCGCGAGACCTTCTTCATGGGCCTCGGCCTCGTGCTCGGCGACATGACTTACCTCACGGCGGTCATTCTCGGCCTGGCCTTCGTGGCGCAGACCTTCGGCGAGATCTTCATCGTCATCCGCTATGCGGGCGTTGCCTACCTCGCCTACATCGCCTGGAAGCTCTGGACCGCCGGTCTGCTGCGACAGGATATAGCCGCGCGCAAACCCTCCAGTGTCGGCATGGCGTTCCTTTCCGGCCTCTTGGTTACCCTCGGCAACCCGAAGACCATGCTCTTCTATATCGCGCTGGTGCCGACGCTGATCGACATCCGCGCTATTGGCGCCAGTGACTATGCGTTGCTGCTGGCGGCGACGTTCGTGGTTCTGCTCGTCGTTCTCATTCCCTATATGCTGCTTGCCACGCGCGCCCGCTCGCTGCTCAAGAAGCCACGGGCATTGCAGGCGCTGAACCGCGTTGCCGCGAGCATTCTGGCGGGGACGGCCGCCTTCATCGCCACCCGCGCCGCCTGAAAAAACCTTTCCCGCACGAACGACCTCGCAGATATTTTTGCCACTGCTTTCGGTTTCGCTGCATGAACCGGGTCTGGTTCGCGGCGAAATTTGCCCTATGCTCCGTCCCAACAATTCAAACAGGGAGAGCGCCTCATGTCCGAAACCCGCAAGCCAGGCCGCGGCAGAGTATTTGCGTCGATCACGGAAACCATCGGCGATACGCCGATCGTTCGCCTCGACAAGCTGGCGAAGGAAACAGGCGTTAAGGCCAACCTTCTGGCCAAGCTCGAGTTTTTCAATCCTATCGCCTCCGTGAAGGATCGCATCGGCGTTGCGATGATCGAAGCGCTCGAAGCCGAGGGGCGGATCAAGCCGGGACAATCGACGCTGGTCGAGCCGACGTCCGGCAATACCGGCATCGCACTTGCCTTTGCGGCCGCCGCCAAGGGATACAAGCTGATCCTGACCATGCCGGAAACCATGTCGATCGAGCGCCGCAAGATGCTGCTTTTGCTCGGCGCAGAACTGGTGCTGACCGAAGGTGCCAAGGGCATGAAGGGCGCGATCGCCAAGGCCGAGGAACTGGCCGCGACGATCTCAGGCGCGGTTATCCCGCAGCAGTTCGAAAACCCCGCCAACCCGGAAATCCACCGCAAGACGACGGCCGAGGAAATCTGGAACGACACGGAGGGCGCGGTCGATATCTTCGTTTCCGGCATCGGAACCGGCGGCACAATCACCGGCGCGGGGCAGGTTCTTAAAAGCCGCAAGCCGGGTCTCAAGGTGATCGCCGTCGAGCCGGCCGATTCTCCCATCCTTTCCGGCGGCAACCCCGGTCCCCATAAGATCCAGGGCATCGGCGCCGGTTTTGCGCCAAAGATCCTCGACACCCACATCTACGACGAAGTCGTCACCGTCACCAATGAGGAGGCCTTTCAAAACGCCCGCCTCGTTGCGCGGCTTGAAGGCGTACCGGTCGGCATCTCCTCGGGTGCTGCCCTTGCCGCCGCGATCAAGGTCGGCAGCCGACCGGAGAACGAAGGCAAGACCATCGTCGTGATCATCCCGTCCTTTGCGGAGCGCTATCTCTCGACGGCGTTGTTCGAGGGGCTTGGCGGCTGACCACTGCCTGTCCGATGGCCGGGATAGTCACCGGCGCGCTTGCGGGAGGGCCGGCAGCCGCCAACGATCGGCGGTATTCGAACGTTTGCCTAGACACGGTTTGCATGCGATGCCCGTGACTTTGGGTAAGACATTCACAAACCTGGATATTTCATGCTTTTGATCGTCGGAACAATTCGCCTACCGCCTGAGAATTTGGATATGGCTCGGGTCGCGATGAGGCACATGGTGGAGGGCAGTCACGGCGAGGATGGCTGCCTGGAATATTGCTATGCGGTGGACGTTTTCGACGCGGGGCTTATTCATGTGAAGGAACGGTGGCGCGATCAGGCGGCTCTCGACCGCCATTTCGCCTCCAGTCACCTGGCCGCATGGCGCGCCACTTGGCCGGAATTGGGGATCCGGGACCGCAGCCTCAGCTGTTACGAAGTCGGCCCTCCTCGCGAAATCTAGCGATCAACGTCTTCCTACGCGGCCGCCGTCAGGCGCTCGCCGGCGATGCGATAGGAAATGGCTTCGGCAAGATGAATGCGGCCTACCGTCACCTTCTCGTCGAGATCGGCGAGCGTCCGCGCGACTTTCAGGACCCGATGATAGCCGCGTGCGGAAAACTCATCCGTTCGGCCGCGTCCCGCAGCAATTGAAGACCGCCGGCATCCGGTTCGGCGAACTTCTCGATCATCGAGGTCGAGCATCTGGCATTGGTGCTGACGCCTGCCATGCCAAAGCTGATGAAGCGCTCGAGCTGCCTTTCGCGGGCGCGCGCGACCCGGGCCGCGACGTCGACGCTGCGCTCGGCGGCCATCGGCCGGATGAGGTCGGCGGCCGAGACCGCCGGCACGTCGATGCGGATATCGATGCGATCCATCAGCGGGCCGGAGATGCGGCCCTGATAGTCGCTCATGCAGCGCGGCCCGCGGGCGCAGCTATGCCCCGGTTCGCCGGCCATGCCGCAGCGGCACGGGTTCATGGCCGCGACAAGCTGGATCGTGGCCGGATAGGAAACGCGGTGATTGGCGCGCGTGTTGATTTCCACTGAGAGCTGACCCGGCGTTTCCACCGAGAAGTGACCCGCCTTTAGGTATCGTTTGTGTTGGTCGTGGTGGTCAAGTTCCTGCGTTTCTCCTTCGTTGTTTTAGTGTCATGCGCCGAGCTGTTCTTGAAGCGGAAGCTGTCGTTTCCGGTTTCCAGGATGTGGCAGTGGTGGGTAAGCCGGTCGAGCAGCGCGGTGGTCATCTTGGCGTCGCCGAACACGCTGGCCCATTCGCTGAAGCTGAGGTTGGTGGTGATGATGACGCTGGTGCGCTCGTAGAGTTTGCTCAGCAGATGGAAGAGCAATGCACCGCCTGAGGCGCTGAACGGCAGGTATCCCAACTCGTCGAGGATCACGAGATCGGAATGGACGAGGCGATTAGCGATCTGCCCAGACCGACCCTGCGCCTTCTCTTGCTCGAGAGCGTTGACCAGTTCGACCGTCGAGAAGAACCGAACGCGCTTATGGTGATGTTCGATGGCCTGGACGCCGATTGCTGTCGCGATATGTGTCTTGCCCGTGCCGGGACCGCCGACCAGAACGATGTTGTTTGCGTCGTTGAGGAAGTCGCAGCGATGAAGCTGTTGCACGAGCGCCTCGTTGATCTCGCTGCTGGCGAAGTCGAAGCCGTTCAGATCACGGTAGGCCGGAAAGCGTGCGGTTTTGAGCTGATAGGCCGTTGATCGAACCTCTCGTTCCGCGGTCTCCGCCTTGAGAAGCTGCGACAGTATCGGAATGGCAGCCTCGAACGCCGGCGATCCCTGCTCGGTCAGATCACCGACGGCATGGGCCATGCCATGCATCTTCAGTTGTCGCAGCATGATTACGATAGCACCGCTTGCCGGGTTATGACGCATGGCGAACCTCCGTCTTTCTCAAGGTATCGTATCGCTCGACATTGGCCTTGGGCTCATTGGTGAGCGTCAGGGCCTGAGGTGCGTCGAGGGTTGGCGGCGTGAAGGTTTTGCCGTCGACGAGGCGATGCAGCAGGTTCAGCACGTGCGTCTTGGTTGGAACACCGGACTTCAGCGCCATGTCGACGGCCGAGAGCACTGCCTGTTCGTCGTGCTGGAGAACAAGTGCCAGGATATCGACCATCTCGCGGTCGCCGCCGGGCTTCTTGAGCAGGTATTGCTGCAAGGTCCGGAAGGCTTCAGGAAGCTCGACGAATGGAGCACCATTGCGAAGGGCGCCGGGTTTGCGCTGCACGACCGCCAGATAATGTCGCCAGTCGTAGATGGTCTGCCCCGGCCGGTCATGGGAACGATCGATGACGCGGCGGTGCTCACAGACGATCTGACCTTCTGCGGCGACGACGACACGATCCGGATAGACCCGAAGGCTCACCGGACGATTGGCGAAGGATGCAGGCACGCTGTAGCGGTTGCGCTCCAGATGCACGAGGCAGGTTGGTGTGACCCGCTTCGTGTATTCGACAAATCCGTCGAACGGCCTGGAAACGGGCATGAGAGCTTGAGCCTCCTCGGTCCAGATGTCGGCGATGGTTCCGCGCATCTGGCCGTGCGGGGTCTTTGCCCAGAACTCCTTGCACCGAAGCTCCAGCCAGTCGTTCAGAGCTTCCAGTGATGGAAAGCGTGGAACCGGTTGGAAGAAGCGATGACGGGCATCCTGAACGTTCTTCTCGACCTGTCCTTTCTCCCAGCCGGAGGCCGGATTGCAGAACTCGGGCTCGAACAGGTAGTGGCTGGCCATTGCCATGAAGCGGACGTTGACGTCGCGCTCCTTGCCACGGCCGACCCTATCGATTGCCGTGCGCATGTTGTCGTAGATGCCGCGGCCAGGAATGCCGCCGAAGACGCGGAACGCATGATTATGGGCGTCGAACAGCATCTCGTGCGTCTGCAGGAGATAGGCTCGGACGATGAAAGCCCTGGAGTAGCTCAGCTTCGTATGCGCCACCTGCAGCTTGGTGCGCTCATTGCCGATGATCGCCCAATCTTCCGACCAGTCGAACTGGAAGGCTTCACCAGGCTCGAACGCCAAGGGCACAAACGTGCCGCGGCCCGTCGTCTGCAATTCCCTCTGTCGATCATCCCGCCATTCCCGAGCAAATGCCGCCACGCGATTGTAGGAGCCCTCGTAGCCGAGGCAGACCAGGTCAGCATGTAACTGCTTCATCGTCCGCTTCTGCTTGCGGCCCTTCTTTGATTCCGTCTTCAGCCAGGCCGATAACCGATCCGCAAATGGATCAAGCTTGCTCGGCCGCTCCGGGATGCTGAACTTCGGCTCTACGCCGCCAGCACGCAGATATTTGCGGATGGTATTCCGGGATAGGCCGGTCCTGCGGCAAATCTCCCGGATCGATAGATGTTCTCGAAAATGCCAGCGCCGGATTACGCTCAGTAACGCCATGTCGATCACTCCAGAGCCCCCGCTGAAAACATGCGAGGGACGGTTGAAACATGGGTCAATTCTCAATGGAAATATCGGGCTGTGCCGGGTCAGCTCTCAGTGGAAATCAACA